>NZ_JBSFDF010000008.1:0-216905 GCF_053593795.1 Streptomyces sp. NPDC002104
TCCGGCGAGACCTACAAGGTCAACGACACCTCCACCGTCGTCTGCGGCAACGTCAAGACCGCCAACGCCAACGTCTACATCGTCGACACCGTCCTGATGCCGAAGTAATCCCACCGCGCGACAACAGGGCACCCCTGCGGGCCGGCTCCCCCTACCCGGGGGGGCCGGCCCACCCGCATCCGGGGCGGGGCGGTCGCCTCGCCGCGGGGCCGGCCGTACGGCGCCGGGGCCGGGGCGGTCGCCTCGCCGCGGGGTCGGCCGTACGGCGCCGGCGCTCCGAGCGCGGCAGCGCGGGCCACCGGCTAGAAGCCGTAAGGGAGTTGCCAGACGGCCGGGCGTCACCGCGTGCACCCGACCCGGCCGACGGCGGGCGGGCCGCCGGCGAATCCGTACGGTACGCACCCCGCCCCCGGCCGGCCCCGCGGCCGGCGCCCCCGACCGGGCGCCCCGCTCAGTCCCGGCGGGCCGTCCGGCGCAGGACGGCCCGCGCACCCGCGTGCGCGACGGTGAGCAGCGCGATGGCCGCCAGCACCGTCAGCCAGTTGCGCAGGTAATCGAGCGGCAGCACCGTGGAGTTGGCCACGCCGCCGGGCCGCAGCAGCGGGGGAAGGGCGATCGCGGTCAGTGAACCCGCGACGATCAGGGCCGCGCGCGGCACACCGCGCAGGCGCGGGCCCAGCGCGGCGACGAGTGCGGCGACGGCGATCACGAGCGGGGCGACGAACCCGTCGTGGACCACGACCGCTCCCCCGAGCCATACGGCGATCCGCCAGGGCTCGGGCTGCTGGAGGAGCAGCCACCCTCCCCAGGCGGCGAGCAACAGCCCGAACCCGCCTGTCACGTAGCGGAAGTTCATCACGCGACCTCCAGTCGGCCGACCCACTTGGTCTGCAGGACTCCGGGCCGGTTCGGGGCGATGATCCGCGCCGGATAGCCGTGGTCCAGGGAGAGCACCTCACCGCCCAGCCGCAACGCCAGCAGCGTCAGCGGGTCCTGCGCGTACAGCCGGCCCATCTCCATCACCCGGTAGGCTCCGGCCGCCTCCAGGGACACCACCCGGGCCCGGGCGCCGGGGCCGCCTCCGGCCCGCTCCAGGAGGTCCCGTACGCGCACTCCGGTCCACCGGGCGGACTTGCTCCAGCCCTCCACGCACGCGATGGGCAGCGTGACCTCGTGCTGCGGCATGGCGCGCAGTTCGTCCAGCGTGAGGGTGTACGGGCGCGGCCCGTCCACGGTCAGCCGCCAGTCGGCCAGTGACGCCCTGCTGACGCGTGCGGCGGCGGCCGTGCGGTTCACCGGCAGGCCCTGCACGCCGTGGGCGGGGCTGCGGGGGCCGAACAGGTCGAGCGGGCCGAGCGCGGTCACCGACTGCCCGGCGGTCGTGAGGGTGACCGCCCCCACGGCGGCCGCCACACCCGCCAGGAGCTGCCTGCGGTCGGGTCCGTCGGACGCGGGGAGCTCCAGGGTTCCGGGGGAACGAAGCGTGAAGTGATCGCGGATCGTGGGCCATTGCACGGCGATGTGCAGGATCAGGGCGCCGAGCACGACCCAGGCCACGGCGTAGTGCACGGGGACGAAATTGAACGGCCACGGGTACCACTGGAAGGTGTTCAGCAGGCCCGTGAACAGCTCGAACAGTGCGGCCGCGACCAGGACCGCCACGGAGAGCCGCTCCAGCGCGTGGACCGCGGAGCGCACCGGCGGCCAGGCGAACAGCCGGGGGTAGACGGCCCACAACTTGGCGAGCAGCAGCGGGATCGCCGCGATCCCGGACGCCACGTGCAGTCCCTGGGTGAGCCGGTAGCCCCAGTACGGACGGCTCGGCAGCGAGTCGGCCAGCCAGCCAGGAGGGTGCTGGAGGTAGTGGCTCAGCACACCCGTGGCGAAGCAGACGGCGAAGGAGAGGCCCAGCCAGCGGCCGATGGCCGTGGCCGTACGGGCGTCGTGCAGGCGCGCCGTGAAGGTGAGGGGCGGGTCCGGGGGCAAGGTGAAGCGCATGGCCCCATCACACCCCCCGCGCGGCTCGCGCAGGGTCCTGGAACACCTTACGAAACACGGACGTCCGGGGCGCCGACCCCCAGCGGAGGGCCGCTGCCTGGAACGCTTTCGCAGGTGAACCCGCCTCCCGCTCCCCTCACCCGTACCGCGACCACCGGCGTGGCCCTCGCCGCGATCACCGGCATCGCCCTCGCCGCCCTCACCGCGGTCCTCGCCCTCACCGTCCGGTACGGGGGGTTCTTCAGCGATCCCGTGGGCCTGTCCTGGTGGTACGCGGCGTGCTGGGCACTGTTCGCCGCGGCCCTCCTCGCCCTGCGCCGCGCCCCGGCCCGGTCCGTCGTCCCGCTGCTCGTGGCGGGGGCCGTCGCCGTCACGGTGACCGGGCTCCTGGGGCCGCCGCGGACCAGCACCGACTCCTACCGCTACGCCTGGGACGGACGCGTCCAGTCCGCCGGGGTCTCTCCGTACGACCACACCCCGCAGGACCCGGCGCTCGCCCGGCTGCGGGACCCCTGGCTCTTCCCCGCGGGTGCCGCGTGCACCGGCCCCGGCCTGTCGGGGCTCCCCCACGCCGACCCCACGCCGCACTGCACCCGGATCAACAGGCCCGCCGTCCACACGATCTACCCGCCGGTCGCCGAGGTGTACTTCCTCGCCGTCGACACGCTCTCGCCCTCCGGAGCCCGGCACAAGCCGCTCCAGATCGGCGCCGGCCTGATCTCCCTCGGCGTGACCGGCGCCCTGCTGCTGATCCTGCGGCGGCGCGGCGGGGACCTGCGCAAGGCCGCGTACTGGGCCTGGTGCCCGGCCGTCCCCCTGGAGGCCGTCAACAACGCCCACATCGACGTCCTCGGCGTACTCCTCGCCATCGCCGGACTGGGCCTCGTCGCCTCCCGCGTCCGGACCCGGCGGGCGGCCGGAGGCCTGCTCATCGGCGCCGCCATCGCCACGAAACTCATGCCCGCCGTCGTCCTGCCCGGCGCGCTCTCCGGCGTCCGCCGCGTCCGCGACGCCGCCGCGGTGCTCCTGCCGGCCGCGGCGTTCGTCGTACTCGCCTACGTGCCGTACGTGCTGCTCTCGCACGAATCGGTCTTCGGTTACCTCGGCGGCTACGTGGAGGAAGAGGGCTACGACGACCCCTCGGCCGGCTCCCGGTACGCGCTCCTGCGCCTGGTCCTGCCCGACACCTGGGCGTTCCCCGTCCTGCTCGCCGCCGTCGCGGGCGTGTCCCTGTACGTGATGTGGCGCGGCGACCCCCGGCGGCCCTGGAGCGGCGCCCTCCTGGTCACCGGCTGGGCGTTCGCGCTCCTGACCCCCGGCTACTCCTGGTACGCCCTCCTCCTGATCGCGCTCGTCGCCCTGGACGGGCGCTGGGAATGGCTCGGCATCCCGCTGGCCGGCGCCGCCGTCTACATCCTCGGACCGACCTTCGACTACGGGCCCGTACTCGCCGACATCGTGTACGGAGCCGCCACGGGCCTCGTCCTGGTCACCACCTGGTTCCGGCACCGCGCCGCGCAGAGGGGCGCCGGGGCGGCATCGCCGCAGCACGCCCCCGACCGTAAGACTTCCGTATGATCCCTTTTCCCCTTTTTGGGCGCGTTCTCCCCCACCATGAACGACATGGACACCAGCGTGCACAACCTGGCCGTGGACATGACCCTGACGGACATCGGGTGGTTCGGAATCGTCGGACTCCTCATCGTCGCCGTCCTGATCGCCGCGTTCCTCCTGGGCGCGAGGGTCCGGGCCCACGAACCCCCTCCCCCCACACCCGACAGCCAGCCGCACCTCCCACCCGGCGGCGCCGTCCACGAGGTGCGCGAGCAGCCCGAAGACCGCGAACCGAGGGGCTTCCCCGCGGGCGGACTGAGCCCCCACCAGATGGGCGGCTACGGCAACGGCGGCTCCACCAGCCGTCCCCATCCCGAACAGGCCCCCACCGAGGCGGAACCCGCCGCCATGCACCCCGATCCTCCGGGCCGCGCTTGACGAGCACGGCCTGCTGCACCGCCGGAGGCGTGAGACCGACGTGCGGGGGTTATCCCCAGCACGCCCCCTGGCCCCAGCCGCATCATCGACACACAGGGCAGCCGGATTCCGCGGGTGGACGATTCACCGAAGGATGGACATCGGTATTTCGTCACCATCCGCACCTCGAAGGGCACGGCATGTCCCGCACCACCCCCGGCCGCCGATCCGTGAACCGCGCTCTGACTGCCCTCGCCCTGCTGTCCACAACGGCCGGCGGCCTCATTGCCTGCAGCGGCCAGGACTCCACCCCCGGGCAGCCGGCCTCCCCGTCCGCCACCTCGCCGCAGACCGGCAAGGCGGGCGAAGCGAAGCTGCACATGATCGACAACGCCGGTCACCGTCTCGCCTTCTACGTCACCCAGGGCAGCGGCTCCACGATCGTCCTGGACTCGGGCGGCGGCGAGTACTCCACGCAGTGGAAGGACATCGCGCCCGAGCTCCACGCGTCCACCGGCGCCACGGTCATCACCTACGACCGGTCCGGGCTCGGCCAGAGCGACGTGGTCCCGGGCCCGTGGAAGGCCGAGGGCGCCGTGAGCGACCTCAAGGCCGGGCTCGACCAGCTGGGCGTCACCAAGGACGTGACCCTGGTGTCGCACTCCCAGGCCGGCGAGATCGCGAACTACTTCGCCCAGGCCCACCCGAAGATGCTCTCGGGCGCGGTCCTGATCGACGCCAACCTCCCGCAGTTCTTCACGGACCAGGAGATCCCCCGTCTCGTGGCCGCGACCCAGCCCGAGGTCGACGCGGCCAAGAAGGACCCCGAGAAGCCGGAGAACCGCCAGCTCATCGCCACAGCCGAAGGCTTCGCCGCGGCCCACGAAGCCTTCCACCAGGTGAAGTGGCCGGCCGCGGTACCGGTGACGGTCATGGTCTCGGCGAAGACCCCGTTCGCGGGGTCGCCCGAGGACGCCCAGCGCTGGCGCGAGGCCGCCGCCGCCTTCGCCTCGGTGGCACCCAACCGGACCCTCGTCACCACCGCCGGTACGTCCCACGAGATCCCGACGGACCGCCCCGACCTCGTACTCAAGGCGATCGAAAACATGCACGCGGCCCACCACTGACCCCGTCCCCCCATCCGCAGGCCGCCGCCCTACAGGAACTGGGCGGCGGCCTCGGCTTTGAAGTGCACTTGCGAGCCAAGGAGGTTGCGGACCTCCCGTTGGAGATCTTCCGCTTCGCGTTCGATGACCGACGTCGACCGCGTCCTCGTGACGCCGCCGACGGTCCCTGCCCCGGATGAAACGGTCCGTCCTCCATAGCCACCACGTGCCACCGCCGACAACCCCGAGGAGCAACAGTCCGACCAGGTATGGCCAGATGGCCGACCGATCAGCAGTCTGGGCAAGGCCGACATCGGCGATGTGCGCGCTTACGCCCTTCATGCGCCCCTGGCCCCCCACGTAGCTTGCGACGTCGGCCTGTAACACCCGTACGAACGTAGGGGGAAGCAGTTTGAAGCGAGCAGACGTGCTGAGGGATCTCGCGCAGCCGTGGAACGTGGCCGTTCACTCGACATCAGAACTCGCGGGCAGCGTCGCGAAAGCCGCGACCGCGGACGACAAGGCCAAGCGGGAGAAGGGCCAGGCCCCTCTCCGCCGCAAACCAGAACTCCGGCCCCTGCCCATCAAGCCACTCGGCATATCGCTCCAGCTCACCCCCTGGGACGTCCTGCACTCCCTGGGACGGGCCAACGTCCTCGCCCGCCAAGGAGCCGGGCGAGGACTCGCCGAGCACTGGGCCAGCCTGAAGTACTGCCAGGCCCTCACCGGCAACGACGGCCGCTACATGGCGCTCTCCACCGAGGGCCGCAACCCCAGGCGCCATTACGCCGCCACTCAGTCGGGCGAGCTCGGCATCGGCTTCGCGCTGGCACTCGCCCGGCGCGTACTCGCGGCGCAGTACCCGGACCACTCGGTCTCGGTCATCGACGCCGAGATAGCCATGCGGGCCGGCTGGACGCTGACGGGCAAGGAGGCCGGGCGCAGCAGCGCCCCGCGCCGGCCGGGCTTCTTCCTGGAGGTGTGGCAGCCGGGTGAGCCGTCCCGGGTCATCCCGGTCATGTGCAAGGGCACCCACGGCCATGCCGCGCAGGTTCACAAACAGCTCGCCACCGCCTCTGCCGACGTGGAGGGCATCCACATCGGCCCGTACAACGAGACGCCGGCCTTCGTCTTCGGCACCGCGCTCCCCAAGAAGAGCGAGAGCATCACGCTCCACCTGCTCCAGGCTCCGGGCGACGGCACCCTCTGGGATGCGAAGGACCTCCGCCTCGACCCTCCGGTCGAGGACCGCAGCATCGCTCCCGGCATCGACGCCCCCACCGCCCCGCACGAGGAACCGCCGGTCGGCTACCACGTGCGCCCCGAGGAGTGCGGCTGGTTCGGCCGGGTGCTCGCCCAGGCCGACGCCGCGGGCCTGATGGGCTTCACCGGAGGCGGCGAACCCACTGCCCAGTACCTGACCAAGCGACAGGGCAAGGGCCACTTCGAGGCCTTCACCCACGCCGGAACGGGCATCGTCCAAGACGTCACCCACACCATCCATGGCAGGAAGTTCGTGGGTACCCACCACGTCTTCCGCCTCAACGGCGTCCGGGTGGAGGCCTTCTCCGGCCTCGCGGAAGGCCTCTTCGACCTCCTCCGCGACGGCAGGGTCGAGCAGTACCGCCACGAGGCATACGCCCTCCGCGACTCCTGGGACTGCGACCCCTGGGACGCCAAGTGGGGCGGCCCCGTATCCCTCCACCCCGACGGCACCGTCATGGCCCTGCGCCACCTCCGCCTTAGCTGACCGCACCCACCGTCCAGCCTTCGGGGAGCGGGACAGCGCCCCGAAGGCCTCGGAGCGAAGGAGGATCAGGCGCGGCCCGATCTGAAACCATGCAGGTCAGCGCACCCGCCCGCGTGCTTTCAGAGGTACCGGCGGGAGCTGCGGCGCTGGGATCGGGGGGCCGTCGTAGCCCTTCACTTCGCCGAAGCGGGTGCCTTCCATCCAGTCCTTGCGGGCTTGCACGATCTCCTCGTTGCTGCGCCCGATCCAGTTCCAGAACAAGGCGCGCCGCAACAACGTTTTCGCAGGTCAGAGAGACCTCGGATCGCTGAAGGTCAGCAAACCGTCAGCATCGGAATCCGAGGAGTCCACACACGTGGCGGCCAAGGCACTCGCCCGAGGAATGGGCACGTACTACAAGGACTGCGAGCACCCGCCATCCCGCTGGACGCGGTGCCCGCACTTCTACAAGGTCCGCTACAGGGGCGCGGGCGGTAACCAGGTCGAGGAGTCGGGCTTCCTCGACCAGGATGCAGCTATCGACCGTCTGACCAGTGTCTACAAAGCGAAGAAGGCAGCCCCGGCAAACCAGGCGAAGAGCGAGCGCCTCGAGAAGTACGGACAGATGCGGTTCCGGGAGTACACCGCCGAGTGGAGAGCCGGCCAGCGCCACCTTGCCGCCGCGTCACTGAGTCACCTCGACTCACTTCTCCAGCACCACATCTTCCCAGCCCTCGCGACCCGCCGGATGAGCACCTTCGACCACAAGGTCGTTGACGCGTTCATCCGGACGATGGAGCGCAACGGCGTCGGCCTCGCAGCCCAGTCCAACGCCTACGACAAGCTGAAGTCGATACTCCTCGACGCACATCGCCTGGGGCTCTTCGACGACCACCCGCTGCTGGGCGTCAAGCCACCTCAGTACGACCCCAAGCGTGCCGTTATCCCCTCTCCCGCCCAGCTCCAGGCCATACGCGGAGCCGGCGACGAAACGTTCCAACTCGTAGTAGACCTCATGAGCGGCTGCGGCCTACGCAACGGCGAGGCGGCGGCAGTCAACGTCAACAACATCGTCGCCGACGACGTCTACCGCGTCACCGAGCAGGTCAACCAGTCGACCAAGACGTACGACCGTCTCAAGCATCGCAAGCTCGGCGCATACCGCGACGTCCCCCTCCCTCAGCGGACGAAGAACACCATCGAGCGGTATGCCGACAGGCACGGAACCACCGACGGCTACCTGCTGCGCCACCCCCGGGACTCCGGCCGGCCCTTCCAGCCCTACCTCCTGCAGAACCAGTGGCAGCGACTCAAACGACGGGGCGAACTCGACATACCCGACGGTGCTGTCATCTACAGCCTCCGCCACTTCTTCGCCTCGAACTGTCTCCGGCACAACATCCCCATCACCGACGTAGCCGAGTGGATGGGGCACAACACCATCGACATCACCTTCAAGATCTACCGGCACCTCATGCCCGGCTCGATCGGTACGGCCGCCAAGCTGCTCGACACCGGCCTGGCCGCATGACGAGGCGTCCACCCCATCATCGACCTCATCGGCCTGCCCAATATCAGACGATCCAGGAATTTGAGAATCCCAGATTCTCCCGATCATTGAATCTGTTCACACGGATTGCGCTTGGGTCAGCCAAGGCGGTCAGCCTCATCTCCTAGAGCGACTAAACAGGAACGATGTCAAAACAGTTCATGAGCGCAAAAGAACTCGCAACACATCTCAACATGTCACTTACCTGGATCTACAGAGACGGGGTGCGGTCTGGCCTCATTCCTTACAAGTTTGGCACAGGCCGTAACGCGAAGATCCAATTTAAAGCATCCGAGGTTCAAGCTTGGATAGGACAGCAGAGAGTATCCAACGCCAATTGACCCCAGGGAGCGAAAATGACCTCGGAGTGAAGGAGAAACCCCAGAGTGACAACAAGGAATCTAGCCCGCGGCATGGGCGCGTTCTTCAAATCATGCAATCACCCGCCAGCCAGGTGGTCAAAGTGCCAGCATGATTACAAAATTCGATACCGAGGCCCCTCTGGTCGCCAGATTCAAGAATCTGGGTTCAGCTCTCAAGATAGGGCCATCGGAAGGCTCGCCGAGGTGTACGAAGCAAAGAGAAAGCATCCGCAAGGCCAACTGAAGGCAGAGCGCATTGACAAATTTGGCCGAATGCCCCTCAGCGAATATGCCGCCGAATGGCGTACTGGACAACGTCACCTAGCAGAGTCTTCTGCCAGACAACTCGATTCTCTGCTGGAGAACCACGTCCTACCCGCCCTCGGCAGCCGCCGCATGAACAGCTTTGACCCTAAGGCAGTCGAAGACTTCCTGCGCGGCATGGAGGCTGCCGGCATAGGCGCGGCCACACAATCGAACGCCTTCGACAAACTATCCTCCATCCTGCTTAATGCGCATCGACTGGGTATCTACGAAGAGAACCCTTTGGTAGGCGTTCGGCCTCCCCAGTACACCCCACCCCGGACTGAGATTCCGACGCCGAGCCAGCTCTCCAACATACGTTCCAGTGGCAATCCCAAATTCCAGTTGCTCGTGAATCTTATGAGTGGGTGCGGGATGCGGAATGGCGAAGCAGCTGCCGTCAACGTTCGCAACATCGTCGCCGATGACGTCTACCGAATAACGGAACAGGTCAACCAAACCACTAAGAGATACGGGCCACTCAAACACCGGAGGCCTGGCGAGTACCGTGATGTCCCACTTCCTTTCCGGATCAGAAATTCCATCGAACTGTACGCCGAGAAATACGGTACGGTCGACGGCTATCTACTTCGACACCCTACAGATACGAGCCAACCATTCCAGCCATATCTCCTGCAGAACCAATGGCAACGACTCAAACGGGATGGAGGGTTCGACATCCCCAAAGGCATGGTCATCTACGGCTTGCGCCACTTCTTCGCCTCGAACTGTCTTAGCCATGGTGTTCCCATCACAGACGTTGCCGAATGGATGGGGCACAAAAGCATCGATGTTACGTTCAAAATCTACCGACACCTAATGCCAGGGTCACTCGGACAGGCAGCAAAGTCTCTGGATATGGGTCTGGCTGTCTAAATAGAAGTCGTCTGCTGTTCAGGGCCGGCTGGCGTATCGCCTCGTGTGGCAGCTTGCAAGGCGCGAATGCACGGCGGCGCAGAATACGTCAGCGACACAGCTGCGACTGCAATGTCGCGGTCCACAAACGCCCGCCGCTGGTCAGGTGTTCGCGGTGGGAGCCAGGATCGCGGCGCGGGCAGCGTGGGCGAGGACTGCCTGAGTGCGGGCGGACAGGCCGTGTCGGTTCCAGTGGAAGATCACATGGTGGGCCAGGACGTCGCGGGGGCCACGCTGGAGGATGCCGATCTGTGCAGCGTGACCGATGCCCTTCCCTGCCTCTTCGAAGGCGGCGAGCCACGGGGCGATGGCCTCCATCGGCCCTCCAGCGGCCGTTAGCGGTCGGGGGGTGAGGGCCAGCAGGCGGTGTACTCCTTCGCAGGTCTGGGCCAGGTTGTCGGAGGTGACGTCGACGGGCAGAGTGCGTAGACGGGAGACCCGGTCCCACACGTCGCCCTGTTCGTACCAGTCAAGCCCAGCCGCTCGCAGGAGGGCCGTGACCAGCAGAATCGAGGTCTCACGCCGCCCCAAACCCGCTACCTGCCGGGTTCGATCGAGAAAGTGGCGGGAGTCGGCGTGGAAGAGCTTGTGGGCGATGTCGATGCCTTCGAGCCCGCCGAAGGCCGCGACCTCGGGCTCGTACACGGTGGGCCACCATCGCACGATGTCCGCGGAGTGAACGAGGGTTCCGAGGACTTCGGACAGGGCCGCGTGGAGCTGGCCGGGATCAGTATCGGCGGCGGGCAGGAGCCTCAGCCTCCAGCAGGGCGCCTTGCGGATGAACCACCAGGCGCCGAGGAGACCGGAGTCCTCCAGAAGACGCAGGTGGGGGACGAGGTGGTTGGCGGCGACATCCTCGGCCCGGTCGAAGTCCGCGAACTCTATGCGGGACTGGTGCCAGTCACATCGGGAGGCCTGCTCGGCGAGAGCAGCTTGCCCTGCTGCCCGGTAGAGGGTGGTTGCGTCGCTGAGCTCTTCGGCGTCGATCCCGGCGTAAGCCGCGGCTGCGGCGATGGACTGGCCGGCCAGCACGGCAAGAACAGCATGTTCGGTCTGCTGGGGGACGTGAGGGGTTGTCATCGGGGGTGGTTCCTCTCCGCGAAGGGTTGCGAGACAAAGTGGCCGGCGGTGCAAGCGCTGTCCTCACTTGCTGCAGCGGGGTCAGTTGATGAGGAGGTAGGCGTCCCAGCCAGAAACAGGCGGGCAGGCGCGTGCCGCGGTGGCCAGGGCGAGGGCCTGTCCGGCAGCGCCTTCGAGAAGCCCGGGGGCGGGCTCGGCCGGCTGACCGTGAAGGACGGTGGCGAGCGCATCGGCGGCGGCCGACAGGTCGGGCGTGCGGGCGTCCTGAGCGGCCCTCCAGACGGTCTGGAACAATCCAGCCGTGCCGTGGCACAGGCCCGTGTCGGTGATCCGGCTGATCTGGCAAGCGTCGGCGAGGCAAGCGGCCAGCGTGTTCTCGGCCGCCTCCTGACGGACTGTGTCGGCGGTTGCCAGGGCGGCAAGTTGGAGGGCTCGGGAGATTCCCGGGATGCCGTAGCACCACGATGGGCGCCCGGGGCCCCTGCTGTGCGGGCGGCCGGTCGCCATTTCAGTGCGTGTGATCGTCTCTGGCCACCACGGACCGCCCTCACCCTCCTGACGCCACTGGTCGAACCAGGCCGTCAGGGTGGCGATGGCGTCCGTCTGGCCGTCCACGGTGATTCCCCGGCGGGTCGCTTGGGCCAGGAGGGCGAGGGGACCGGCGATGCCGTGGGCCATGCCGAAGTTCGCGTGCCCGCCCGGTGTGTAGCGGCGTGCCGGGTCATGGACACACCACCAGCCCGGCATCTGTTCGCCGTGCACGGTCACCGGGCGGGTGAGTACGACGAGGTATCGGAGGACGGCGGCAAGCGCGTCATCACCGGGGGTGTGGTGGAGGAGGTGAGCGCCGATGCCGGTCAGGCCGTGCAGTAGGTCGAATTCGGCCATGGCCGGTAGGGCGCCGGACCGGATACGGGCCCGGGCGGCGGCGACACGGCGGTGGGCCAGGGTGGCGGTCGCAATGTCGAGACGGTCGCGGGCGGTGCCGTCGGCCCCGGCGGCGTGCAGGACGAACGCGAGCGCCGGCGCTCCGTAGGAGAGGCAGGCAGAGTCGGCAGCCGTCACGTCAGTGCGGGTCGCTGCCGCCAGCCAGTCCTTGACCGGTTCCCACGAGCCGGCACCGCACCGTGCGTTCTCCACGTGCCACAGCGCGATCCCGGCCGCCCCCTGGCTGAGGGACTGGCCCAGCACCGGGTCTGCGGACGGGTCGGGTGTCTGTAGGCGGCGGCCGTAGCGCGCCCCGAGGAGGGTGGCGTTCACGAGCGACCCCTGTGACGGTCGGTGTGGTGGGTGCGAGCGAGGGCGGCGGTGCGGGCGAGACGGAGGGTGAGTGCCTCAGGGCCCGGACCGCCGCCGAGGGCACGAACGTGGTGTAGGTGGAGGAGCGACCGGAGGACGGTCAGGGGGTCTTCGCGCTGATCGGCCAGCGCCCGACGGTAGGTGGTCAGGGCGTCGGCACGGGCAGTCCAAGCGACTACAAGCGGTCGGGCGGCGGCCTCGTGAGGGAATGCGTCGGCGTTGGCCAGCGCCAGTGACTGCCGAACCAGCACGGCGTCCATACGCCCGGACTCGCGCGGCAGGTTGGCTGACAGCCAGGCCCAGCCTTCGTCCGGCGTAGGGGCGTAGGCGGTGGCGAGGTCGGTGAGGGACGCAGCGGTGAGCGCTTCGGCGGGGATGCCGGTATGGGCGGCGTACGTGATCTGGGCGAGGGCGGCGGCGCTGTCGGCCGCGAACACCTCCTCGGCAGCTGCGCGAGCGGGCCCGTACCCGTACCGGCCGTCCTGGCTCTGGTGGGCGACCAAGTCGAGCCTGGAGGCCAGGCCCAGGCGCCGTAGTCCGTCAGCCCAGTAGCCGAGGCGGGCGGCTGTCGGTCCGAACCCGCCCTCGTCAACCTGCATGGTGAAGACCAGGGGGCGGTCGAGGTCGGGGTGGCTACTGTCGTGATGGCGGGTGAACCACCAGAGGGGCAACGGATTCCATCCGGCCAGCAGCCGGGGCAGGTGCTCGGTGAGGAGCTCGTCTTGCCTCCCCGGATGCCCGTGCAGGTGGGCGCACAGCGTGCGGGATAGGCCAGGCTGTTCTGGGACCGCGGCCGCAACGGCGGACCAGTGCCTCGGGATCGGGGCCGGTTCGGCGGCGTGCAGGACGGTCAGGAATTCGTGAGCACGGCCCATGAACCCGCCTGCGGACGGAGCGGTGGGCATAGTTGTCAGCTCAGGTGATTCCCGCAACGCCAGCTCCCCCGTCCTGGCCAGTCGGGCGCGCAGCAAATCCCGGTGCAGAGGCACGTCAAGGTCCAGGGGCAGACGCATCTCGGCTTCGACGAGGACCACGGAGGACGGGACGTCGCGGCGAGCCCGCCACCCGTCGAAGGCATCCTCCCAGGCAGCGGGTGCGGCAGCCGGGCCAGGCAGATCGCCGGCGTTCAGGAGCCAGCGCGCCGGTGCCAGGACGGCGCGGCCGTGGCGCAGTCGGGGCAGGTAGGGGAGGCGCGAGGCGGCGCCCCAGTCAGGCAGCCGCCACGCGGTACGCCGGGCCCCGGCGAGTTCGGCGAGGAAGCGGGCCAGGGGCGGCGTCAGGACGGTCGGCTCCAGTGCATGAAGGACCCGCGGCTCCACCACCTGGCCGGTGGAGGAGCGGATCAGGTAGAGGTGGCGAGCGTCGCAGGTGACGGCGAGGTCGGCGAGCGGGATGCCGCCAGGGCCGGGGGCGGGCCAGTCGAGACCGATGGTGTGGCCGGTCGCGACCGGGGTGCGAACCACATTGCCGCTACGGCGTCTGCGGGCCGGGAACAACAACTGCGCGTGCAGCGGTCCGGTCGGACCTGCCAGCGCGGCCATCCACGCGTCGTGATCGTCCTTCGGCAGTAGGTCGGTGAAGCGTCCGGCCATGGATGAGGATGGGCGGGCAGCCGACGCCGCCCAAACCTCGAACCGCCCCCGCCGCACATCCTCGGCACTGTCGGCCAGGAGGTGGAAGGCCAGCTCCACACACGGCGGAGGTACCAGATCGGCGGCCTCGGCCACGGCGAGCGAGGCGAGCAGCTCCTCTGTGAGCACGACCTCGCGGGCCCGATCGAGGGCAGCCTGCTGTGCCAGGGCAAGTAACGTCTCGTCGCGGGCGGACAGCGTCCGGGCCGGCGACGGACGGGCGGCGCCGAGGTAGCCCGACGGGAACCCGAGCCCGGAGTCGGCGACCAGGTCAGCCACCGGCACCGCAGCACCGTGTCCGTACGTCTGCCGGAACCGCTGGTGATAGTCGCGCCAGACCGGGGGGCCGAACGGATACGGAGAGAGCCGCAACAGGATGGAGGCGACCTTCTCCGCCTCGGACAGCACGTCGGCGGGGATGGTGACCTGGGCGGTGAGGACCGTGTCCGGCCATGCGGGCGGCACGGTTTCGGAGACCTCCACCGCGGGTGCCAGGAGCGGTCCGCTGTGCGCGGCCGGGCCGCCAGATACCGCCTGCAAGACGGCGATGGGTTCGGGGCCAGCGGCTACAGCATCCAGGGTGGACAGCAGGACGCCGCTGTCCACCAATTGCGCGAGGAGCCCGTGGACCGTGGTGGTGTCGGCATGGGGGAAGGCGGCGGTGACGGCCTTGGCGACGTCGGCGAAAGCGGCCGGCACGCGGGCAGCGTCCAGCGCGGTTCGGATGGGCTCGGTGGCCGCCACGGACACCTCCAGCGGCGCCAGGCCCTCAGCGGGCGTCCGGCCCGGGGAGACGATGCGCCCTCCCCGGACGGCGGCGGCCGGGTTCACTGCCACGAACAGCCTCTCCAGCACCTCTGGCCGGGCTGCAAGCTGGTCGGTCACGGCACCGAGCCAGTCAGCATCCGGCCGCAGTACCACCCTGTGTTCCTCCCCCCAGTCCGCCTGCGGCTCGGGGCCGATGCGAACGGGGGCGATCCCCGCGAAGTGCCCGAACGGTGTCGCCCGCCCGCGCCAGCGCAGTAGGTAGGCAGCAGTGGAGTGCACCAGCCGTCGCACTGTCCGCTCGTCCGGATCGGGGGCAGCCAGAACAGCGGTGGTCTGCGCGGTCAGGACCGGGCTCGCCTCCTCCAACGCCTGGCGGCCCTGCTCGTGGGCGCGGACGGCCGCCAGCCAGGCCCGGCCCCGTTCGACGCCGCCCGGCCCGGACAGGTCCACGTTCACCGTCGGAACCCCCAGCCCGGAGTGTGTGGTGGCCCGCACCAGCACAACCCTCGTAGCCCGGTAGAGCCGTCCTCGACCCGCCATAGCCGTGCCCCTTCGCCGTCGTGGAGTCCTCGTGGCGCCGCCGGGCACACGGCCGTGTGCCCGGCGGCGGGATAGATCAGGTGCCGTGGTTCACTGCGGCCGGCGGTGAAGGCTCGGTCACCTCGCGACGGACCGGCTCAGGAGGGGTCGCCGGTGAACGAGGTACACGCGGTGTTGGAACCGCCGCAGGACGACCCGCAGCCGTCGTCGGTGGCACGCAGGAGGTTCGCGATCGGAGTGGCGGACTCGACCACTCGCAGGTCGAGCTGGAAGTCGCCGAGGTTGGTGGTGGCCCGTTCGATCTGGTGGGTCATGGTCAGTTCTCCTTGTCGTTGGTGGTGCGGTGGTCGACCTGACCCTCGTGGGGCCAGGAGATGACGATGCGGCGGTGCCGCTTCGTGATGACCCGCCCAGCGGGCAGGTCGTTCGCGGGGGTGCTGATCGGGTAGGCGTAGATCACCGGCTCGTCCTGCCGGTGGTCGCGGTCCCATGTCCGGATCTGCTCCGCCAGGGCCTCGGCCACCTGCTCAGCGTGGTGGCCGTAGCCGTGCACACCGAACTCGGCCCGGTCCCCGTCCCGGCGGATGGTCAGGTAGGCCAAGGAGTCCCCGTCGAGGAGTGCGAGGTTGGACTGCTTGTTCTGCGGAGCGACGAGGCCGCTGTCCAGGTCGGCGTCCACTGACATCAGACAGAAGCCGTCCAGAGCGGTCGCCAGCCACATCTGCAGTCCGGTAAAGGGCTCGGTACGCGCGACGCTGACCCCCGACCACTTCTCCACCCGCTCGGTGTCGAACACCCCGTTCAGGGCGTCGGGGTCGGCCGGCCACCCGTCATCGAATCGGAGGGCGATCTCCTTGCCCCGGATCAGCAGCAGCCGCTCCGCGTGCTCTCCCTCGCCCTGCATGTTGACGAACCCGCAGACCTGCGCCGACCGGGAGACGAGCCGGTCGCCGTCGCGGTCGAAGGCGACCGAGCGGGTCAGGCCACGCATCCGCAGCGGCACGATCAATCGCCCGTCCCCTGCGAGCTGATCGGTCCACGCAGGGGGGATGTCCCAGGCGCCGACGGTGACCATCAGCCGGTCCACCGTCCCGTGGCCGGGCAAGCCGTGCTCCGCGTCGGCGAGCAACACCTCCACCCGGCCGTAGCCTGCCGCGTTCAGCAGGGTGCGCGCCCGGTCGGTGACGTAGGAGTCGATGTCGACGGTGACGACCGATCCGTCCCGGCCCACAATCTCTGCCATCAGGGCCGCGTTGTAGCCGCCTGAGCCGATCTCGCCGACCCTCATCCCCACCCGGAGCCCTGCCTGCTCCAACATCATCGCCTGGATGTCGGGGGCCGAGACGGAGCTCGTGGCGATCCCGTACTCGTCCCTCTTCGTACGCACGGCCTCGTGCGCGGCGTATGCCTCGACGAGCGGTGCGTCGGGAGCGAACGCGTGGCGGTGCACGGTCCGGAACGCCGCCTCGACCCACTTGGTTCGGATCGTGCCCGCCTCGACGAGCTGGGCTGTCATCGCGGTGCGCAGTTCCTCGGCGGACGCGGTGGATTCATTCATGGTCTCGGTCACGTGCTGGCTCCCTGTCATTCGGTTCCTGGGGCATCCGGACGAACTTCTCGCTTGGATGAGGTGATGTGCCTGGTCGTGCTCGACCCTGCGGGCCCCGAGCTGATCGCTCCCGTGGTGGGCGCCGGCCGGGACGTCGTACGCGGAGAACAGCCAGACGTCGTCGAAGGGTGTGTGGCCCCTCTGGCCGGACCACTGAACTCACGGCCGAGGTATGCGCCGCAGGGCGCCGCTGCCCCGCGAGATCAGCCGGAACACTGCCCGGCGATGCTCGATCGATCCGGCTGTGCTGCGGGTCACCACGGTTCTTCCGTCGGGAGTTCCGGCCGATCCTCAATCACTCTCATGCGGCGCCCGCGTGCTGGTGGCGGATCTCCCACAGACGGCCGCAGCTTTCGGTGGTCGACGTCACCCGCTGCAGGTGCTCCCACGCAACGAAGTTCGGTGTCGCCTCGGTCACCCGGCGGGCACTCTCCAGGAGCCGGTACCCGCGCCGGTAGAACCCACGGAGCTGGTCCTCGTCGCCGATGTCTTCGGCCAGGAGCAGCGCCAGATGGGCCCGCATGTGCAGGGCGAGTTCGTCGATCTCCGCCCGGGGCGCGAGTAGCCCGAGGGCCTTCGCCAGGCAGATGGTCTGACGGATCGTCTCCAGGTCAACCGGTAGGCCGTCGGAGCACAAGTCGTGCTTGGCGGCGCTCTGTTCATTTTGATCGGGGGCAACCGTGGTCACCTGAGCCTCCCTCGTCACAGCCTGCTCGGGTCTGTGAAGAGGTAACCGCACCAGGACGCTCCGCGAGTACCGTGGAGAGGTCAGCAGAGTATGCAAGCCATGCAATGTCGGGAGTTGCACATGGCGGAACGCTCACGCACGCCCAACTCGGGCTTGCCCTCGCTCCTTGACCAGGCGAATTGGTCCCGGTCTCAGTTCGCGAGCATCATCAACCGGCTTGGCGCCGAGGCCGGACTGAGCCTCACCTACGGCCAGCCGGCTGTCTCCCAATGGATCGCCGGCCATCAGCCTCGGCCACAGGTCAGAGCGTTGATCATCGAAGCCTTCGCGCGCAAGCTGGGCCGCCCCGTCACCTTCTCGGAGGCTGGTCTCACGCCGCCGCCGTCTGCGACGACCCAGGACACTGTGGGGGAACTCGTAGACCTCGGAAAGGCCGATATGGACCCGTCCCGGCGCGGCATCCTCGCCGCCGGAATCTTTTCCGCGGCCTTGGCCGTTCCCCTGTTCCCCGACCTGGCTGTGGCTGCCGAGCCTGCGTCCGTGCTGCCGGGGAAGGCCACCACGAGGATCGGAACCGGCCAGGTTGCCATCGTGCGAACGATGACCGACCGGATAGCTGACATCCTCGACGAGCTGGGTGCGGGGCATGCCCGCCCGATGGCTGCGGCCTTCCTGGTGAACTCGGTCGGCCCATGGCTGAAAGCGCAAGCCTCCGAGGAAGTTCGGCGCGACATGCTCGCGGCCGCCTCCGACCTGACCTATCTCACCGGCTGGATGGCCATGTACGAGCGGGCCCACAGCCTGGGCCAGCAGTACTACGTGTCCGCCCTCAAACTGGCCGGTGAGGCGGAAGATCACATCACGTATTGCAGGACGCTCCGCGGGATGTCGCTGCAGGCCTCGAACCTCGGCTATGGACGGCGGGCCCTGGAGCTGGCTGACTCAGCGGCCGAGGCGGCACCGGTTGCCGGACCGCGCCTGACTGCCTTCTTGCGAGGCCAGCAGGCCCACGGGGCCGCGATGGTCGGAGACCAGCGGCAGGCGTTCAACCGGCTGAGGGAGGCCGGCGATGCTCTAGCGAGGGCCGATGACGGCAAGGACTCCGTCGGCGGGTATGACCGGACCGCCCTCCTCTTTCACGAAGCGCACGTACTCAACGAAACGGGTGACCTCTCCGGATCCATCCGTGCACTGAAGGAGTCCATCCGCATTCAGCCGGAAGGACAGCGGCAAGGCCGCCTCCACTCCTATGCGGTTCTCGCGCAGCGCCAGCACTCCTATGGACATGTGGAGGCCGCGTGCGACTCGTGGGGCAGATTCCTGGACGAGTACGAACACCTCTCCTCATCGAGGGGCGACGAGCACTTCGACACGATGCGACGAAGGTTGAAACCCCACGCAAAGATCCAGGCTGTCCGTGCACTGACCCAGCGAGCGGCCCTGGTGGGCGCCATGAAGGGATAACCGGAAGCAAGCACTGGGGCCTCCGACGGGAGGCCCCAGCGAACCCCATGCCGGCCTCCCGTCTCTTCCAATCGAAGAGGGACGCGGCACAGCGAACCTGCCGGTCTCCTCCGCGCCGGCCTGCTGGGACTTCCCGCTCGTAATCTCGAGGGCACACGCCTGCCTGGCCATGACCGCCGGATCGAACCCTCCGTCGCTCACACGGCCTTCATCGCTGTCCACGCGAATCCAGCTCTATGACTGGTCGAGGAAGCTTCCAAGGACTGCACGTTCATCGTCATCAAAGCGGCGCACTCGTCCGGCAACTGAGTCGAAGCCAGCCATCTTGGAGGTCGCGGAAACGTACACGCTTCCACTGCCCTTGATCTCATAAGCGAGTTCGAACGAGACGCCCTTCAGACTCGTCACCCACGCCTCAATCGACACCGGCTCTTTGCTGTAGACAAGGGGCTTCGAGAACTTCATCCACTGCTCCGAGAGGAGGAAGTTCTTACTGAGTCGCTCGGTGGGATCGCTGGGCACGAGCGCCTCGAACATGTTCATCCGCGCCTCTTCAAGATAGCGGGGGTAAACAGCGTTGTTGACGTGGCTGTTGGCGTCCATATCCGACCAGCGGATGGGACACAGGTAGGTAAATCGGGGCACGGCTCCTCCTGGGAGAATCGACAAGGTGTTTCGCTCACATGACAACAAGGCTGCTACTAGCCGGCTGCATCCGCCACGAGTTGAGCAGGGAATCGCGTGAAATCGTCATGCGAAAACGTCGGAGTTACTCTCCTGCTAGACCTGACTTGCGGCAACTGACGTACACACACCTGTTCGTGCGGCCCGGATCTGCCCGCGCGAGCCCGCCCGAGATCGCTTGACGCCGGCCTGCGGCTGCGAGCAGGCCAAGGTGGTACGCGTGAGGGCATCGAGCTCTGTCGTGGTGTCCGGATCCGCAGCGACCGGGAAGTGCGCCAAGACAGCCGACGCGTCGAACTCTGCGACGGCCCACCTTCCACTCTCCTGTGTCGCCCAGATCACGGACCCGCTCGAAGGTGAAAGCGTCAGCCGCACGTCAGGGCCAACATGCTTGCCCAGTGCGGGAAGATGGATGCCGCCGTCGCCAGCAAGGGCTGCGGCTTCGTCGCGAGTGCGGCAGGACGCACTTCGCCGAGGAACTCCGGCAGGGCGCGTCCAGTCCCGGGAGTCATGCCGGACACCGCTCGCCCTCTCGGCCCAGGCGTCCCGTACACCGCCCAGAGCGTCGACGGTGTGGTTGCTGGACTCGTCTCCCTCCACCCAGGTGATGACTACGAGTCGGCATTCGGGCAAGCTCGCCGGGAAGAGGACATGGCTGACGACTTCCACGGTCTCGCCGAGAGCGGGAACATTCATGTGGAACACATGGCCGTCACGGTCCGCACCAAGGTCGTAGTGTGTTTTCCAGATCCGATCGACGTCCGGGTCGGCACAGACGTCAGAAATCAGCCGCAGCAAGGCCTTGTCCCCACTACGACTTGCCAAAGCGAACTTCAGCAGTCGAATGTAAACCTCCGCATGCTTTTCCCAGTCGGAGTACTGGACACGCGCCTCAGGAGAAAGCAGCGCCCACTTCATAAGATTCGCGTCAGGCTTCGTCACCCACGGCCACCACTCGGCCATTCCATGGTTGTACGCCAAGATGGACCAGGTGCCGTCGCTGAGGTAGGCAGGACTGGGCATCTGCTGATCGATGAACAGCTGCAGGGCCTTCTTGACTCGCGGGTCCGGCCGGCGCGGCGCTGTCTCCGGCAAGGTGCCAAGGCTGTGCAGCATCAGGGCACGGCGTTCATCCCGGCTGAGCATCAACAGCTCAGCGAGCGCCTCACACTGCTCACTGGTGAGCCTGGTGGCAGTAGCGCCGCGCTCTATAGCACCGTATGAACGCACGGACCGCTTGATGGCCGCCGCAGCTTCCTTCTGCGTGATCGTCCGTCCCCGGCGAACGCTGGCGGACGCGCGCCACGCCTTGAGCAGGCCCGCAAACCCCATCACCTGACCAGGCATCGAATCCAGATCACCCAGCGGGATCGGATCGACTCCGTGTTGCATAGCGGCAGCACCTCATTCGGGTAGCGAGAAATGACCAGCAGCACTTGCAGCTGCCGGATGCGCTGATTTGGCGACTAGCCGTCGCCCCCGAGGCCAAGCCTCTTGAGAATACGCCCGCTTTCCGCTCCAAATCCCGCACTTGACCTGCACCGACAGGAATATCCACCAGAAGGACCATTTTCCAGATCCGAACGCGAGGCCCTTAGGCCCAAGTCCCCCAGCCCAAGGACCTCAGGAATACCCCCTTCCCAGACTCCGCCAGCGGCTTCACGCTAAAGCGACCCTGCAGGGCCCATGCACCGCGACCATTGGCAGCCAATCCCCTAGCAGGGACGCAGCCCGCCCCCTTCCCTGCCCCCTCAGCTGTACGTGCCCGCCGCCAGAGACAAGACCCCTGCCCTTGTGACCAATGACACCTCGCAACAAGATCGCGCGCCAGAGCGATCTCACCGGGGCACACGGTGCGTTTAAGAGCGAATCGGACACCAAAATCGGCAACCGATTTCCGATCTGGGAATCGGCAACAAATTGCCGACTTTAGGCCCGCTCGACGTACCCAACCCACAACGCCGGGGAAGCTCCTTCGCGGCAAAACGTGAAACCCCTTGAGCGCGGCGCGGGTTGAAAGCATCAGGCGGCAGCATCCGTGATGAAGCGCGAGACATCTCACGCATAGAATGTGCCGATTTGACATAGATTGACGAGGCTGTTCAGTCGGGTTTAAATCCCTCCGACCGGCCATTTCAAGATCCGCGCACAGATAGCCGCTACGGGGGAAATCGTGATCATGAGATTCACATGCGTCGCCTTGGCCACCGCCGCTCCCACAGCACTGCTCCAGAGTCCGGAGGAAGCGTCAATGCCAGCACCCCGATCGCGTCTGATCGGTATTTCATTAGCTAAGTCTGGATCTTGTCGCGGCATCCGCATATGTTCATCGCCACCCGAGGAAGACACCCGCGGAAGGCGAGAGATGAGGAGCGGTAGGTGGATAGCCAGAGATCGGGGACCTACCCGGACCAGAAACAGCGTCGGCGTCTGAGAGAGCGAACTCCCAGACGCCGCACACCGAATGGACCTCTAGCCCTTGCCGGGGCAGGAGATCCATCTATCACCACCACGCCGGCCCTTCTGACGGGGCACACCGGTATGGGGCTTACCTCACTGGAGAGTCTTGCATGACCAGCGTCCTGCGCAAAAGGCCACTGAATCCGGCCTGCACCGAGGCACCAACCCTCCGAGCTCGCGCACTGGCGCAGAGGCTCACCGTCATGCTGCCGCAGGTCACCGACTTGCAGATCCGGCTTCAGGACGGTCGGACAACGTGGCCCCACCTCGATGTGCGGGCGACCGACGCCAACGGGCGATCGGTGCGGATCAGCCGCACCCAGGCGCACGTCGCTGCCCGCTGGATCATCCGCACCTACGCTGCCGCCAGCTGGGCGGAACGCCGCACCTTCGACCTCCGGTCCGGTGCGCTCGATGGCGGTGCCGCCTGATGGCACGCATCCGCACGATCAAACCCGAAGCATTCGAGTCCGAGGACCTGGCCTCGGTCGACGTGACCGCGATGGTCACCTTCTTCGGCCTGCTCACCCAGGCTGACGACCACGGCCGCTTCCGCGACCACCCTGCGATCATCGCCGGACGTCTCTGGGCTCTCCGCGCCGACCACACCCCAGCAGACGTGGCCAGGGACCTCGATCAGCTGGCCGGCGCCGGTCTCATCTGCCGCTATACCGGGTGCGACGGCGGTGCCTACCTCCACTTCGTGACCTGGGAGAAGCACCAGAAGATCGACCGTGCCTCGGCGTCGCGGCGCCCGCGGTGCCCCGTGCACCAGGCGCACAGCAAGTGCAGCGAGTGCGACGGAGCATCGTGCCCGGTCTCCTCCGCTCCGGCCCGGACGACGGCTCCGACCACTCCCGCCGAGCTCTGCGGCGACCGGCCGCAGGATTCGACGAGTATTCGACGAGCCCTCGATCACACCATTTCGACGGATTCGGCGCCGTCCATGGCTCCCAAGGTCTCCTCCACTGGCAGCAGGACCACCGCGGGGTCGACTCCCCCGGCGGTCCAACAGCCCCTCGTCGAGGGTCCTGAGGAATCCGCAGGTCAGACGGTTCTCGATGAGGCCTCGACACAACTGCGCGAGGGCTCGGCGTCTGGATCTAGGATCTTGGATCCTGGATCTTTCCCTAAGGGGGGCGATGCCCCCGCGCCGGAGTCCGCACTCGGATCGGTATCGGCAAAGGACCTGGTGGCCGGGTACGTGTCGGCCTGTTCGCAACCAGTGCCGCAGACGGTGCGCGGTCTCATCGGCCGCCACGCCAAGGGGCTGCTGGAAGAAGGTTTCGATCCGGCAGTCATCCGCACCGCCCTGGAGCGGCTGCGCGTCAAGGGCCTGCACGCCAGCGTCCTGCCAAGCCTGGTCAACGAGGCACTGAACGCCTCCCCGGCGGCATCCGCCTCCGGCGCGGGGCTTTGGGCCAGCGCCCGGCCCGCCTATCAGCCCTGGCAGAACCCCACTGACAGCTCCGTCTACGAGGAGTCCCTGTGACCCGACGCTTTGACACCTCCGGACCGCACAAGCTGGGCACCGCCGCCGTAGTCCGCCGCTGGCCCGCGCGCTTCGCCGAGCTGGGAATCGACCCGGACCGCCCCCTGGCCGACACGCCCGCTGGCATCCCGGCCCTTGAGGCCGCCCAGCAGCGGATCCCTTCGCGCTACCAGAAGGCGACCGTCTCGGATCCGCGCGTCCGCCAGTGGGTGGACGACGTCACCGCGAACGCCACCGCTCCCACAACGGGAGGACGCCGGGAGGTCTCGACCGGCCCCTCGCTCCTGCTGCTCGGCGCGACCGGGGTCGGCAAGACGCACGAGGCCTTCGGGGCACTCCGGGCACTGATCGCCACGGGGGTCGTGGTGCGGTGGGAGTCCATCACCGCTGCCGACCTCTACGCCGATATGCGCCCCAGCGCGGGTGTCGACCCGGAGTGGATGATGCGGCGTCTCGTGCGGATCCCGCTCCTGCACCTGGACGACCTGGGCGCGGCGACGACCACCAGGTGGACCGAGGAGCTGACGTACCGGCTCATCAACTGGCGCTACAACCGCGAGCTGCCGACCCTGATCACCAGCAACCTCGCCCCGGTCCGTACCGCCACGATGCCGGCGGAGCAGCCTGTCCTGCGTGAGCAGATCGGTGACCGGGTCGCCTCGCGCCTCGCGGGGATGTGCCAGCAGATCGCGATGTCCGGGCCGGACCGCCGCCGGACACGAACCTCGGCCTGACCAACTCCCCTACCAGCGCGGCATCTAAGTCCGCGCCCCTGCCCGCCCTCACCGCCTGGACCCGCCACGCCGCGCTGCACCGTCGCAGTGCACGCCGTGGTGACCGTGCGCCGGCCGTGAAGCACCACGGAGAGCACCATGCGATACATCACCACCCACGAGAACCCCATCGTCGGCATGCTCGGGATCACCGACCGCAGCTGGACCGAGCGAAGCTCCTGCTACGGCATGGACCCCACCGAGGCTGACGAGGTCTTCTTCCCCACGGCCACCAGCAGCAAGAGCACCGAGGAAGCCCGGTCGATCTGCAGGAGCTGCCCGGTCGTGCAGCAGTGCTTCGACGGGGCCATGGACAGCGACGCCCGGAAGGGCTTCCGAGCCGGGCTCACGGAGAAGGAACGGCGCCCCTTCCACAACAAGGTCGCCAAGCGTCTCGACTACAACCGCGTACACGCCGTCTTCCGGGGCCGCGATGTCACCCTGTCGATCCCGGAGCGCAACGCTGTGGTCCGCCAGGCCTACCTCCGCGAGTGGAGCGTCGAACGTCTGGCGATGCTGCTGCAGAGCGATTTCGACTACACCCGCAAGCTGATGCGTGAGCAGGCCAAGGAGGTGACGGCACGCGACCACGAATGGCTCCAGCATATGTCCCCCACGCGTGGGGGAGGCGACCCGGCGAAGGCCTCGACCATCGCCGTCGCAGACGCCGCGGCTCGCTGCGACTCCGAAGTTCGCACGGCCTTCGGGGAAGCCGCGTGAAGGACTCCCCCGCGCATGCCGCCGCCCCCGTCGGGTTCTGGGACCGTCTCGCCATCATCACCCTCGGCACAGCCGGCTGCGCGCTCTCGTACGACGCCCTCCAGCAGATGGCCGTAGCCATCCACGTCCGCGGATTCCTGACCTACCTATTTCCTCTGGTGGTCGACGGATTCATCGCCTATGGCGTACGGGCCCTGCTGGTGCTCGCCGAAGCCCCCCTGCGTGCACGGCTCTACGTGTGGACGCTCTTCGGTACAGCCACCGCATCCAGCATCTGGGCGAACGCACTTCACGCGGTGCGCCTCAACCAGCAGGCACCCCGTCTCAGCGGCCTGCGCCTGAGCGACACCGTGGTGGCGATCCTGTCCACCCTCGCCCCCCTCGCGCTCGCCGGCGCTGTCCACCTCTACATCCTCATCACGCGGCACCACCCCACGGACCGGACGCGGACCAACCCTGCCGACCAGCAGGCCAATTCGCTGGTCCGGTGCGACACACTCGTCGCCCGGTCCGCCGACGCAGAGGAGGGCGCCACCGGACCAGACCACCCGCGTGCGAGCAACCTTCAGGCGGACCAAGAGCCGGCGGACCACACCGCGCACCCTGATCCGTGCAACGGGGCCGACGACCAGACCGTCGTCCGAGAGGCGGACAAAGACCTGCCCAGCACGGTGAGCAGCGGTATCCCAGCAGCGGACCAGCGGCCGAACTCGGGGGAAGACTTCGCCTCCGGCGAGCCCGATCCTGAACACGGCCGTTCCGCCAAAGCCGCAGGTGGTGTCGCGGACCAAGCCCTCCCACACCCTGTCGAGGAGGGCGGACCAGACCTGGCAGCGGACCACGTTGACGATGCGGAGCCCGTGCCGGATCCTCCTGCGGCCGGACCAGAACCAGCCTCAGAGGATCACGGGGGCCGGGGGCTCGAAGACACGGTGGACAAGACCAGCGGCCCCTTCCCCGATCCGATCCCCTTGGAAGTGCTCGTCCCAATCGCGCGCGATGCGGCTCTGGCCGGCGGCCGGATGACCCGCAGAGTGATCGGACCGTACCTACGCGACCAGCGCCTCACGATCAGCAACGAACGGTTCCGGGAGCTGCAAGAGGTCCTCTACGAGGACCCCGCGCTGGAGCATCTGCCTCGACCGAGGCGGCGAACCCGCTGACGCGCAGACAACGCGCGTCTTGACCAGCCGGAAACACATCGCAGAGCGGGGCGGCCCGGAGCAGGCTCCGACGCCCCGCTCAGCCCCCAAGGAGTCCTCGTGTCCTCATCATCCACCAGCCAGCTCTGCCAGTCGACGAACACCTCCGCCGTTGCCTCCGCTTGGGCCGATGTCCTCGTGCGACGGGGGCACCTGCACGCCGCCCTGCCCACGCCCACCGGTCAATGGCTGGTCCAGGAGGGGCCGAAGTCACCCGTGCTGGTGCTGCCCGGCCCCGAAGATCTGCTGGACCTCGCAGCCCGGGTCCAGCGCGACGAGAACGCAATCCGGGGCGTCAGCCAATGACCGACCCGCTCTCGGATCCGATCCACGAGGTCAACCAGGCACACATCAACTCGATCTCAGGGCGAGCAAGTTATCCCATTGGATACTCCACCGTTGGCGGAGTATCCAATGGAGCCGGCCCCCAGGGGAGCCGGGAGCCCTCCTGGCACCGGGGGGCGCCAGGAGGGTCGACTGCGACCGGGGGCGGATCGCAGTCGGAGGAGCAGCCGCACACCTGTCACGACAGCACGTGCGAGCACGTCGAACCCGTTCCCTCCCGTCCGCGCCGCCGCCGTCCGTACCAGCGCGGGCAGCGCCCGCACGTACGTAACGCCCGACTCAACGACGACGAACTCGCAGCGATCACCGCCGGCGCCCACGCGGCCGGTCTGACCGTCGCCGGATTCATCGCTCACGCCGCACTCACCGCTGCACGCGACATCCACAAGACAGCAGCACAGATCGCCTCCGAACGTGAGGTGGTCGCGGAACTGTTCGCCGCCCGCCGGCACCTGAGCTACATCGGCAACAACATCAACCAGATCGCCCGCATCCTCAACTCCGGCGGCGACACCCCTCAGACCGACGCCGCACTCACCGCGGTCCACCGGGCCGCACGACGTCTGGAAGCCGTCACCCAACAGCTGATCGACCGCTAAGGCACCTGCGCATGATCCCCCGAGTCCACAAGCGCGGAAGCCGCACGATCGGCCTGCTCCACTACCTCTACGGCCCCGGCACCCACGAGGAGCACACCGACCCCCACCTGGTCGCCGCCTGGGACAGCCTCGCCCCGGACCCCGGCCGGGACCCCGGCCGGGACGTCGACGCCACCCTAAAGGAGCTGCAGCAGCTGCTCGACCAGCCTGTGGACGCGCTTCCCGCTAGCCGGCGACCGGACCAGCACGTGTGGCACCTGTCTGTCCGCGCCGCCCCGGAAGACCCGGTACTGACCGACGCACAGTGGGCGGACATCGCCCGTCGCATGGTCGCCGCGACCGGCATCGCCACAGATGAAGACCCTGCTGCATGCCGGTGGGCGGCCGTGCGCCACGCCGACGACCACATCCACATCATCGCCACGACCGTCCGCGAGGACGGCCGCAAGCCCCGCCTCCACAACGATGCCGCCCGCTCCCAGGCCGAGGCACGCCTCATCGAAGCCGACTACGGCCTGCGCCGTCTCAACACCGGCGACAAGACCGCTGCTCAACGCCCCACCAGCGCTGAGCGACACAAGGCGGAGCGCACCGGCCGGACCCGTACCGCGCGCGAGGAGCTCCGCGAGACCGTCCGCCGCGCGGTGGCCGGCGCCGCGAACGACGCGGAGTTCTTCGACCGGCTCGGCGCCTCCGGCCTCCTCGTCGTACGCCGTGTCGCACCCAGCGGCAATCTCCTCGGCTACAAGGTCGCCCTCCCCTCGGACCGGAACAAGGACGGCGAACCGATCTTCTACGCCGGCGCCAAGCTGGCTCCCGACCTCTCCCTCCCCCGGATCCGCCAGCGATACGGCGGGCAGGAAGCTCCCGACGAGACCGCGGTCAGCAGCCCGCAGCCGAGGTCGTCGCAGGCCCGCCGCTCAGCGACCGGTGCGGTGTGGACTGCACTGCTGGTCATCGACCAGGACGACGACGGCGCGGCAGCCGCCCAGATCGCCGACGTCGGAGAAGTGCTCGACGCCCTGGCCAAGACCAGCGCCGCCCACACCCGGCGAGAACTCTCCGACGCCGCCCTCGCGTTCGAGCGGGCATCGCGCTCTCATATCCGTGCCGAACGGCAGCAGGACCGTGTCCTGCGTCAGGCAGCCCGGGACCTCGTCCGAGGCGGTCCCGCCTTGGGGCGCGGTGAGGACGGCGCCGGCACGGCGATGGTCATTGACATGCTGTTCTTCCTCGTCATCACCGCCGCGGCCTGGCATGCGAAGAGGGGCCACGCCCAGCAGGCCGCGGCAGCGCAACAGACAACCGAGCACCTGCGTGCGGCGTACCGCAACGCCGCCGCAACGCCGCTGAGCGTCCTGCGCGAACGGGGCCGCAGGCTCACCTTGCCGCTCCAGCGCAGGTACGGCTCCGCCATGCGCGAGGCGGTCCCGGATCTCGCGCAGCGGGTGCTCGACGAGGCCGGGTGGCCGGCGCTGGCCGCAACGCTCGCCGAGGCCGAGGCAGCCGGCCATGACGTGGTCCCGCTCCTGACCGAGGCCGCCTCGCGCCGCGAGTTGGACACTGCGGAGTCGGTGTCCGACGTGCTGGTGTGGCGCCTTCGCCGGTTGGCAGACCTGCCTGCCGCCGCTGGCACGGACTCTCCCGCAAAGGGCACCAGGGCAAGCACCGTCCGCTCGCGGCAGAACTTCGTCCCAGGTCAGGGTAGCCCTCGGCAGGATCGTCCAGCCCCGGGCCGCTGATCGTTTCCTTAGTAGAAGTGCGAGCCGCTGCCGGGAGAGGATTCTCCCCTGCCACCACACACCAGGCCCGGGAGACGCCCATGTTCCGCCGGCACGACCGACACCACGACCAGGCCAACGAGTTCCGTGCTGCCGCGGCAGAACTGATCGCGGCGGCTGAGGAGCCCGCCCGGCCTGCCGCGGCGGGTGCCGAGCCCAGCAACGTGGAGAGCGAGGACGTGGAGCTTGAGATACCGGCGGAGCTCCACGTCCCGGCGGCCGGGGATCTGGCCGGGTCGATGATGCGCTACTGGGCGCCGCTGACCGTGGGCGGGGTCGTGGTGTCCTGCGCGGAGTGCGGCGTGTACCGCGACTGGCTCGTACTGAGCTCCGGCGAGCGGGTGTGGGTCCGCTGCCGCTCCGGACACGACACCCCCGTTCCCGGGCTGGACTCGGCCTGGTACGAGCGGACCGCCGGGCCGGTCGAGGGTCTCTACACCAGCAAGGAGGATGGCGAGGCTTCGTTCGGCTACGACGGAACCTTCGCGGGAGTGATTCTCTGATCGCGCACCAGGCGAGATGGATCTACCCCACCCGAGATGATCGGGGTAGCGTACGGCCGCACACGCATTCTGGGGGGAATCACATATGCGAAACAACGTCAAGAATCTGCTCAGCCTGACGGCTCTGGGAGCCCTCGCGCTGACCGGCTGTTCCCAGGCTGCCGCACCTTCCGCGCCGGCCTCATCGGCCGGGGCAGAGGCGAAGAGCAGTGAGGGATCCGGCGTATCCGCGAAGCCTTTGTCCAGTGCTGAACTTGGCCCCCGCTTGCTGGACCTGATCGATCTGGGCTCCGACTACCGGGTGAAGCCCGAGACGACGTCGAAGCACGACGACATGGCTGCCGTCGGGTGCCCTGCTCTGGAGAAGCTCGGCTCCGGACAGGCGGACGGTTCGCTGGACTTCCCCAACCAGGCCAAGGTGTCCTTCACGTACGCCTCGAAGGATTCCGACCTGAGCGAAGAGGTCTACAGCGACACCGAGGAGAAGGTCTCCGCCCGGTCCCGAGAGATCTTCACCGCCATGGAGTCGTGCCCGAAGTACCAGATGGTTTCTGGCAACGTCCCCATCGACGTGACCGTCCAGAAGGTGACCACGCCCCAGCGCGGCGACGAGCAGTGGGGGCACGTCCTCACGCTCACGGCCGGCGGACGCCCCAGCGTGATGAAACAGATCGCCGTCCGCTCCGGCAACGTGCTGATCGTCCTCTCGGGCAGCCCCGCCCTGGTCGACGCCCACGTGGACAAGGCACTGGCGAAGGCCCTGAAGCCCGCAGGCTGACGCGCCCCGAAAACGCCCTGGCCCCCAGCGAAGAATCTCGCTGGGGGCCAGGGCTCTGTATGCGGATAACGTGCGTCGCTGATCAACCTCCAGTTGCGCCCTCGTCAGAGGGAAGGCCGGATCGTAAGACGTGCCCGGGAAGACGCCGGCAGGACGCGGCGCGGCACGGGCGCCTCGCCGACCAGGCCTGCCGCGAAGGTCGCGACCAGCTCATGCGGTGTGGACGTACTGAACGCAGCGACCCACAGGTACGGACCCGCGACTTCCGGCTGGGACCAGGCCTGCCAGCCGGGCATATCGGGGCGGGGGTCTTGGTCATGAATCCCGTCGGGAAGCGGCGCCCGGGTCATGCACGCCGTGAAGGACTCGTCCCAGAGCGTGAAGTTCGGGTCGTCCACGTCCCCCTGCCAGCCGCCGGCCACCAGCATCTCGGGGACGGCCTCGGGGCTGTCGAAACCCCACGCGGGTTCCGTGCGATCCACAACGGCGAGGGCGAAGGTGGCAACGGCTTCATAGGGCACTCCGCGGGTGAAGTAGGCCGTCCAGTTCACGGTGGCGCGCGAGGAGTCCTCGCGTGCGGAGATCTCCCAGGCGACGGGCAGGTCGGCCAGCTCCGTGGTAAGCGGATCGGCCATGACCCATTCGGCACAGCGGAGTTGATCGGGGCTCGCGTAGAAGAGCGTCCGGCGCGCTGTGACCCAGTACGACCATCCGGCGCCGACGAGCTCGTCTCCCACACGTTCCGCCAGCTCTCCGTCGTCGCCGGCCAGGTGTCTCGGGCTCACCCAGAGCACGTCGAGGCTCGGACGCTCTTCGGGCTGTTCCGCGTTCAGGGGCGCCTCCGGGGCTTCCACGGGATGGTCACTGGTCAGTGGCTCCTACTCCTCGGCGCATCCTGGCCGGCACGACGGTGCGCGGGTGCCAGCCCAGGTCCTGGGCGGTGAGGGCCGGCAGGAAGCCTGCCTGTCCCGCTTCCCCGATGTAGATGACGGGGCCGCCGTCGTGGCCCATGCCCAGCACGATGGCTCCCATCGTGTGGGCGTAGGGGAATTCGGGGTTGATGGCCATACGCACCGGGGTGCCGGGGGCGTAGCGCGAAAGGTGCTCGATGATCTCGGTGTTGGTGGGGTCACTGGCGGTGGGACGCACGGAGCCTCCGGGGCTGGTGGTTGAAGAGCTGGCTGGGGAGTCGTGCTCGACGATCTGGGCTTCAGGCCGGACGCGAGGTGGAGATGACGGCGGCGACCACCGAGGCGACGAGATGAGCTGGGGTTTCGACGTCGAATCCGATGCTGTAGCCGGGAACGGTTGCCGTTCCTGTGACGGCCAGCCGCCATCCCTCGTCGAGTTGGCCCGGTCGGCCGTCGGGGAACCAGCCGAGGTAGAGGCGCCCATCCTTACTGGCGATGTGCATGTCGGCTCTGTCGTCCACCACGAAGTGGAAGTCCTCAGCCGTGAACTGGTCGATCACCTGGGATGGCTGGCCCCGTCCGAGCATCCACGTCCGGATCCGCAGGGCCTCGATGGTGGTGGAGAAGCCGGGGCGGCCCATCTCGACGGTCATACGCGATCACCTCTCTGACCTGCGGTTTTGGGGAAGGGGTCAACCTTGACATGGGTCGGCCGGTCTCTCCAGCGGTGTGCGCATCTTGCCCGTCTGCCGTGAGCGATGTCCGGACAGCACAGAGCGAGGGCGGCACCCCTGATGGGATGCCGCCCTCGCTCGGCGTTCTTCGATTATGGATGGGGTTCCGCAACCCATGCTGGTGTTCCAACCGCGTTGATTCGTAGGTGGCCAGAGACTTGACGCCTGTCTGGCCAGCTCGGGCTTCATCGGGATCGGCCGCGGTTGTTAGGACGCGATAGGACCGTCGCCAGCGTGTTCAGTGCGGGCGGGGATCAGGCGGGGGGCGAGGTGGACGTAGGCGACCATGCCGAGGACTTCGACCAGGGTCTGGGTGACCACGACGACCGCGGCGATTGCCAAGTCGTCCGGCAGGGCCAGGGCCAGAGGGAGGACGACGAGGGAGTTGCGGGTCGCGCCGGTGAACACGATCGCCCGGCTGGCGGGCACTTCCAGGCGGAACAGGTGGGCCACGGCCTTGCCCGCGAACGCCATCACAATGAGGAACGCGGCGTAGAAGGGGACGACGGCGGCGACGTCCGCCAGGTTGTCGCCGAATTTGGGGATCTGTGAGGCGACGACGACCAGCAAGGTGGCGGCCATTAGCGGCACCATCGTGGTGGTCGTCGCGTCGGAGACCTTCTGCCCGGCCGGACGGCGTCTGGCCCATGCCTGCAGGGTCCACGCGAGGGCGAGCGGGATGACGATCAGAACCAGGAAAGCCTCGACGAACGGGCCGACCTCGACGACGTCGGTCAGGCCCGAGCCCAGGAACAGGTAGAGGAACCCCGGCAGGAGCAGCATCTGCGCGACCAGGAGGACCGGGGTGGCGGCGAGGAGGCGGCGGCTGGAGCCGCCGGCGAGGCCAGAGAAGACGATGACGTAGTCGACGCACGGGCACAGCAGGACCAGCAGGACGCCGAGGCGGACCGCTTGGTCGGCGGGCAGGAACGTGAACATCGCGGCGACCACCAGCGGCCCGATCACGAAGTTCACGAAGACCGCGGCGGACAGGAACCGTCCGTCGCGCAGTGAGCGGATCAGTTCGGCGGCGGGGACCTGGAGGAAGGTGACGAACAGCAGCGCGCCGAGTACCGGGTTGATCGCGTGTTTCAGCCCGGGGCCGAGGCCGGGTGCCGTCCAGCCGAGCAGTCCGCCAGCGGCCATGGCCGCCAGATAGATCGCGACCTGGTGGTGTTCCATCCGCTCGACCAGGCCCTGCGGTCCCTGCTGCGACACCCGAACGACTCCCTCGTGCTGTGCGGGCCGCCTCATGGCGGCCGCGCGCTCTCATCCTCACAGGACCGGGTGCTCGCGGTTCGGCCTGCGGTTTCCGTTCAGCGTGCGCCCGAGCTGCCGTCCGTCCCCGGAGGGCCGAGGGTCGGCATCCCGAGGTCGGCCACCGCTGGTGCTGTGCGGCATGACGTCGTGCGGCGTCGGCGCCGTCCGACGAGGACGCCGAGTCCGGCGGCCGCGGCCAGCACCGCCAGGGCGGGCATCCAGAGCGCGCCGATCGCGGAGGTGACGCCGATGGAGCCGAGGACAGCCAGGACCGGGCCGGCGCAGCACACGGCGCAGGCGGCCGCCGCGGCCGCACCGGCGCCGAGCGTGCCCCAGGGCCGGGACGGACGGGAAGCGGGTGACGGGGTGGTCATGCGGCTGCTCCGAAGAGGTCGGCCAGCATCCCGGCGGCGGACTCGGGTGCCCGCACCTCCAGCTGGAGCGCGGTGGGGGTCAGGTGCAGGGTGAAGTCGAAGAACGCGCAGCAGCTCTGTTCCGCCGCGGCGAGCGCCGCGACCTCGCTGGCGAGCTCCGCCCCGGCGGGGAAATACAGCCGGATGCCGTCGGGGATGTTCTCGCGCCGTATGGCCTTGGCGGCCAGTCGCTGCCACTGCTCGGTGCGCTCGCCCAGCTCTGCGCCGCCGAGTGTGCAGGCCACCGGGACGTCCCGCCACGGGTCGGCGGCCTGGCCGTGGCGGGTCGGCGACAGCGTGATCGGCACAGGCCCGGCCGCCGTCGGGCTGCTCGTCGTGCAGCCGCACTCCGGCCCGCACGCCCCCGCGGGCGCCGGGCCAGACAGGCTGGCGTGGACAGCGGCCAAGTGGGCGGAGAAGGCGCGCAGCTCGGCGATCCGGCCGTCGGTTTCGGTGATCCGGGCGGCGAGCAGCGGCAGCATCCGGGCCCGGACCGAGGCGCACACCCCTTCCTCCCGGACGTCGAGGAGTTCGCGGATCTCCTCCAGGGCCAAGCCCAGCAGCTTGGCGGAGGAAATGAAGGCCAGGCGCTCCACCGCCTCCTCGCCGTACGTCCGGTACCCGGACGGCGTGCGGTCGGCGGGCAGCAGCCCGGCGTCCTCGTAGAAACGCAGCGTCGTGGCCGGAACGCCCGAGCGGTCGGCCAGCTGCGAGATGCGGTAGGTCGTCACACCATCGACGCTAAACCTTCGACTCGACTCCAAGGTCAAGTGCGCTGGGCCCTCGGCCCTGCCTCCTGGGCGGCCTGGATCAGATCCATTCAGGCCGAGGTCGCGGCCCGGCCCGGCCTTGCGTACACGCTGAGCTGTTCGCGGGCTGTCCCTGCTCCATGTCGAGCACGGGATGGCGCGTGCACCAAGCGGCGCGCTGGGCTGCCGGCGCCTGAGTCGCGCGGCGGGCCGGATCGGGATCGGGTTAGCGCGGCAGGGTCTGGGTGACGCGCCACAGGCGGCGGGGCAGGTCGCCTTCCTCGAAGGCGTGGACCTCATCCAACTTCCAGCCGTCGGCGAGGGTGTCGACAAGGGCGCGGGGGAAGAAGTGGACGGCGAAGCCACCGTGTTCGTAGATGTCGTCGCCGTGGGCGGCGCCGGTGCCGTAGTGGGCATCGCCGGTGTGGCGGACTGTGTAGACGAAGCGACCGCCCGGCCGCAGGACCCGGCGGAGCTCGGCGACGAGCATGCGGATCTCATCGGTAGACAGGGCCATGCACAGCAGCATGTGGGCGAACACCGCGTCCACGGAGGCGTCCGGCAGCGGGAGTGCCTCGCGGACGTCGTGCACGGCGGTGGTGACCTGCCCGGCGGTGCCTTGGGCGAGTGCACCGTGGCGGAGCTGTTCCAGGCCGGTCGCGGAGAAGTCGGTGGCTTGCACGGTGAAGCCCTCGCGCGCGAAGTACAGGGCGTCGCGGCCGTGGCCGGCGCCGAGTTCGAGGACGTCCCGGGCACCGGCGGCCCGGAAGACGGTCGCGGCATGGATGGCGGGGGCGGAGGGCTCCTCGCCGTACATGCCCGGGTGGGCCGAGTACGTGCTCTGCCAGTGCGCCCGCTGCAACTCGGCCAGGTCCTGCTCGTCGCCCGTCACTCGCTCGTCCCTCTCCCCGCTGGTCAGTGGCCCGATCGTAGGCCCACAAGCCCGATCACTATTATCCACGATTCTATGAATTCAGGTTTCGCTGTACTGTCGGAGGGTGCTGACCGTTGCTTCCGACATCGACGTGCTGGCCCGTTTCGGCCGCGCGCTCGCCGACCCGATCCGCTGCCGCATCCTGCTCGCCCTGCGCCAGGCGCCGGCCTACCCGGCCGACCTCGCCGACGCTCTCGGCGTCTCGCGGACCCGGCTGTCCAATCACCTGGCCTGCCTGCGCGACTGCGGCCTCGTCGTCACCGTCCCCGACGGGCGCCGCACCCGCTACGAGCTCGCCGACCCCCGCCTCGGCCACGCCTTGGAACACCTCCTGGCCTCCGTGGTCGCGGTCGAGTCCGACCAGACCTGCCCGGACGCCGCTGAGAAGGGCTGCTGCTGAGATGACCGCGATATCCCTCGGGCCGTCCCCGGCCCGCCGTGACGTGCTCGCCAAACGAATACGGCTGCTGGTCGGCGCGACGATCACCTACAACGTCATCGAGGCGATCGTCGCGATCACCGCCGGCACGATCGCGTCCTCCACCGCCTTGATCGGCTTCGGCCTCGACTCGGTGATCGAGGTGTCCTCCGCCACGGCGGTCGCCTGGCAGTTCTCCGCCCGCGACCACGCCGTGCGGGAGGCAAGGGAGAAGACCACGCTGCGGATCATCGCGGTCTCCTTCTTCGCCCTGGCCGCCTACGTCACCTTCGACGCCGTCCGGGTCCTGACCGGAACCAGCGAGGCAAAAAGCTCGATCCCCGGCATCGTCATCGCCGCCCTGTCTCTGGCGATCATGCCGTTCCTCTCCGCCGCCCAACGCCGCGCCGGACGCGAACTCGGCTCCGCCAGTGCGGTCGCGGACTCCAAGCAGACCCTGCTGTGCACTTACCTCTCCGCCGTCCTCCTCGTCGGCCTGGTCCTCAACGCCACCCTCGGCTGGTCCTGGGCCGACCCCATCGCCGCCCTCGTCATCGCCGCCATCGCCCTCAAGGAAGGCCGCGACGCCTGGCAGGGCAAGGGCTGCTGCGCACCCACCGCCCACGCGCCGGCTTCCGTCGCGACCGACGTGGACGCGTGCGGCTGCAAGCCAGGCTGCACCTGCTGCTCGTGAACATCTCGTTGCCGCTCCGGCCTCCCGCTATCAGGTCGGCCGATACTGGCCAGACGATCGAGGAGCGGCGGGGGCAGTGGTGGAGTGGACGATCTGGGCCGGGTTCACGGCCGGCCTGCTGATCTCGACGGTAACCGCGCCGGTCGGTGTGTCCGGGGCGGTCTTCCTCCTGCCGGTCCAGATCAGCGTCCTCGGTGTGCCGAGCCCCGCGGTCACCCCGACGAACCTGCTCTTCAACGTGGTAGCCGGGCCCGGCGCCCTGTGGCGCTACCGCCGCGACGGCGCCCTACGCGGCCCACTGGCCCGGCGCCTCGTTCTCTGGACGCTGCCTGGCGTCATCGCCGGCGCCGCCATCCGCGTCTTCGCCCTCCCCAGCCCCGGCGTCTTCCGGATTCTGGTCGCCGCCTTCCTGCTGCCGCTCGGAACGTGGCTGTGCTGGCGAACCCTGCGCCCCGCCCAGCGGCGGCCGGATGCCGCCGAGCCGTCACCGCCCGCACTCGCCTTCCTGGCCCTGACGGTCGGAGTGGTGGGCGGGATCTATGGGATCGGCGGCGGATCCCTCCTCGGCCCGATCCTTGCCGCGCGCGGCATGCCCATGGCCCGCATCGCCCCCGCCACCCTCGCCGCGACGTTCACCACCTCCATCGCAGGGGCCGCCACGTACTCCGTCCTGGCCCTGGCGAGCCCCGGGCCCGTCGCGCCCGACTGGTGGCTCGGTCTGGCCTGCGGCCTCGGTGGTCTGATCGGCGGCTACCTCGGCGCGCGCCTCCAGCCCCGCCTCCCTGAGACCTTCCTGCGCCTGCTCCTGGGCACCCTGGCCGCCTCCATCGGCGCCCTCTACGCCGTCCAGACCCTCATCTGACCAGGCACCTGAGCGGACACTTCCGCTGTCCGGACTAGGGTGGGTGGGGTGCACTACTACACCGTCAGCGAGGCCGCCCAGTTCTTCGGCGTGAGCAGCGACACCGCCCGCCGCTGGGCCGATGCCGGCCGATTCCCCCCGACGAAGCAGGGCAGTAAGCGGCTAGTTCCGGGCCCGGCGCTGGCCGCGTTCTGCGTGGAGCTCGCGAAGGAGAACGCCGAGGAAGCCGAATCGACGACCTCGGCCCGCAACGCCATGCCGGGCATCGTCACCCGCGTGGTCCTCGGTGAAGTCATGGCCCAGGTCGAGATCCAGGCCGGCCCTCACCGCGTGGTATCCCTGCTGACCCGCGAGGCCGTCGAGGAACTAGGGCAGGAGCCTGGCGTGTCGGCCATCGCCCGGGTCAAGTCCACTGACGTCCATATCGACGTCGGCTGACCTGCGCTCACCGCGCCGGTGAGCGCAGGCCCGGTGCTACAGACCGAAGGCGCCGCCCTCGATGAGGATGAGCAGACCGATGGCGATCAGGACGAGGGGGAGCAGGATGTGGCCCCAGCGGGCGAGGGCCTTGGCGATGACGGGGCGGGTGGCGAAGAACCGGCCCGCGAAGCACCACACCGCCACCAGGACGAGGAACACTACGGCGTAGACGCTCATCCCGCCGGCGGTGGCGAAGACGGGTACGTAGACGCCGATGTTGTCGCCGCCGTTGGCGAAGGTGACCGCGGCGACCTCCAGCGGGCTCGGCCCGCCCTCCTTGGCCTGCGCCTCTTCCTCGCCGTATTCGCCTTCCCGGTGGCTCTTCCACGCCTGCCAGGCCGCCTTGAGGCCCAGCGCGAGCGGCAGCAGGCCGAGGTAGGGGATCGCGGACTCGGGAAGGAAGGTGGCACCGAACGCGGCGGCGACCGCGACGGCGAGGATCGCGGCGAAGCCCAGGTACTGGCCGAGCACGATGCGCCGGGTGGAGCCGGGGTGCCCGGCGCCCTGGGCGAAGAACAGGGCCAGGATGAGGATGTCGTCGATGTTGGTGACGGCGAACAGTCCGGCCGCCTGCCCGATGATGCCCAGGTCCACGGGTAGCTGCTCTCCTTCGACGGGTGGTCCCGTGACGCTACCGGTCGCTTCTGTCGCCACCACGTGGACCCCGGCTCCAGCTGGACACCTTGCTCGGCTACGGTGCGCCGGGATCCCGCGCGCGCAGGCACGGGCATGAGCGGCGGGATGCCGCGAGGGAGCACAGGATGAACGCGGTAGGGGCCCCGGCCGGTGGCGGCGAGTTGAGACGGCGCCTGGGGGTGGGGGACGCGGTGCTGATCGGGCTCGGGTCGATGATCGGGGCAGGGATCTTCGCCGCGCTCGCTCCGGCGGCCCGGGCGGCCGGCTCCGGTCTGCTGCTGGGGCTGGCGCTCGCTGGGGTGGTCGCGTACTGCAACGCGACGTCCTCCGCGCGGCTGGCCGCCCGCTACCCGGCGTCGGGCGGGACCTACGTCTACGGCCGTGAACGGCTCGGGGAGTTCTGGGGCTACCTGGCCGGCTGGGCCTTCATCGTCGGCAAAACCGCCTCCTGCGCCGCCATGGCCCTGACCGTCGGAACCTACGTCTGGCCCGGCCAGGCCCACGCGATCGCGGTGGCCGCCGTGGTCGCGCTGACCGCGCTCAACTACACCGGCGTGCAGAAGAGCGCGCGACTGACCCGTGTCATCGTCGCAGTCGTCCTGTCGGTCCTCGCCGCGGTGGTCACCGCCTGCCTCACCAGCCAGACCAGCGAGCCCGCCCGGCTGAACATCGGCGCCGACGCCACCGTCAGCGGCATCCTGCAGGCGGCGGGGCTGCTCTTCTTCGCCTTCGCCGGCTACGCCCGTATCGCCACCCTGGGCGAAGAGGTCCGCGACCCTGCCCGCACCATCCCCCGGGCTATCCCGATCGCCTTGGCCATCACCCTGGTCGTCTACGCCCTGGTCGCGGTCGCGGTGCTGACGGTCCTGGGGCCCGGCCAACTCGCCCGCACCAGCGAACCTCTCACCGAGGCCGTACGGGCAGCCGGTGTCCCCGTGCTGGTGCCGGTCGTGCGCATCGGGGCGGCCGTCGCCGCGCTCGGCTCCCTGCTCGCCCTGATCCTCGGGGTCTCGCGCACCACGCTGGCCATGGCCCGCGACCACCACCTGCCCCGCACCCTGGCCGCGGTGCACCCGCGCTTCGGGGTTCCCCACCACGCCGAACTCGCCGTCGGCACAGTCGTCGCCATCGCCGCCGCGACCGTCGACCTGCGCGGAGCGATCGGTTTCTCCTCCTTCGGCGTCCTGGCCTACTACGCCATCGCCAACGCCGCCGCCCACACCCTCACCGGGGCCGAAGGGCGCCCCCCGCGCGTTGTCCCGGTCCTCGGCCTGGCCGGCTGCGCGGTCCTGGCCTTCGCCCTGCCGCTGGCCTCCGTCATGTCCGGAAGCGCCGTCCTCCTTCTCGGGGCCTGCGTTTACGGCCTGCGCAAAACCAGAGCCGACAGGACCCGCCCCTGACCGGACCGCGCCCCGCCCGGCCCCGGTACGCCTCGGCTGCCCAAGGCCACCTGGTGTCGGCCATCCCGGCGTCCGGCCGGACGCCGGGCGTCGCTAGCATCACAGGCATGTCCCTTCGTCCGGCCCGGCGCCCTCAGCCGGCACTCACCGCCCTGCTGGCCGGTGTGCTGCTGCTCTGCGCGTTCCTGATGGCCGGAGGCGGGCACGCGGACACGATGCCCATGCCCGCCGCGATGGACAGCACCCCCACGGCAGGCATGGGCGCGATGACGGCCAGCCCCGATTCCGGGCACGGGCCCGCGTTCTCGGACACCGGTGGTGACGGCTGCGCGGTGATGGCCATGGACTGCCCGCTGGCTTCCGCGCATTCCCCGGCTCCAGTGACGGTGGCCGCTCCCGCCCTCGTCGTGACAGCACAGCCCCCGGCCGTCGCCGCACGGTTGCCGCTGCCGGCGGGAGTCTCCTGCGTCTGGCCCCGGGCGCCCGATCCCCTCTCGCTCCTCTGCATCAGCCGGACCTGAGCACACCCGGCACCCCACCCCCACCCTCTTCACGGGTTTCGGGCCGGCGGGTGCCTTGCCATGTCCTCACTCCGGCTTCCCCCTTTCTCAGAGGAGTCCTTCTCCTTCATGGCTTCCACCAGCACTCTCTTCCTCACCGGTGTCACCACCGGCCTCTTCGCGGGCGGTGCGTCCTGCGCAGCCGTCCAGGGCGGTCTGCTCGCCGGCGCCGTCGGCCGCCGCGCCACCGCATGGACGCCCGATGCATGGGAGCGCAGCGGGCTGTTCACGCCCGTGGCCGCGTTCCTCGGCGCCAAGCTCACCTCCCACACCCTCCTCGGCGCCCTGCTGGGCCTCGTCGGCGCCGCCGTCCAGCCGGGCCCCCAGGCCCGCGCTCTTCTTCTCCTGGCCAGCGCCGCCCTGATGGTGGTGTTCGCGCTCGACATGCTCGGCGTGAAGGCGGTACGGCGCCTGGTGCCGCGGCTGCCCGCCTCCTGGGGGCGCCGGGTGCGCCGCTCGGCGAAGTCCACCGCCGTCACCACCCCGGCCCTCCTCGGCTTCCTCACGGTCCTGATCCCCTGCGGAGTGACGCTGAGCGTGGAACTGCTCGCCGTCACCTCCGGCACCCCCTACGCCGGGGCGGCGGTGATGGCCGGATTCGTCCTCGGTACCGGACCGCTCTTCGCCCTCCTCGGATTCTTCCTGCGCTCGGCCGCCAAGCTGTGGCAGGGCCGCCTCACCCGCATCACCGGCGTGATCGTCCTGCTCGTCGCCGTGTGGACCCTGGGCTCCGGACTGCGCCTGGGCGGCTGGTGGCCCACCGCCACACCGCCGGCCGCCCCCGCGAGCACACCCGCCGAGACGGTCCGCACGGCCGCCGACGGCACGCAGACGATCACCGTCCAGGCCCGAACCAACTCCTACACACCCGCAGCCGTCACCGCCCGGGCCGGTGTGCCCACCAAGCTCGTCGTCGCCACCCACGGCACGAACGGCTGCGTCCGCTCCTTCGTCGTCCCCGACCGCGGCGTCCAGGAAGTCCTGCCCGTCACCGGGGAAACCGTCATCGACCTCGGCACCCCTAAGGCTGGCACCCTGCCGTTCACCTGCGGAATGGGCATGTACAGCGGCCAGATCACCTTCACCGACACCGCACCGGCCCCGGAGGCCACCCCGTGAGCACCATCCGCATGACCTTCGCCATCACCGGCATGCACTGCAACAGCTGCGGCCTGCTCATCGACGACCAGATCGAAGAACTCCCGGACGTCATCGCCAGCACCACGGACGCACGCAGCGAACGCACGCTCGTCGAGTGCACGACGCCGGTGGACCCGCAGCGGGTCATCGCCGCCATCACCTCGGCCGGATACCAGGGCCGCCACCTCGGCTGAACCCCTCCGTGGCGTCGACCGTGGGGACCACACCGGCCGACGCCACCATCAGCCCGGCGGAAAAGACCAGTCCTCGACACGAGGCGACGCGGAAGCCGAGCTGATCGCCACGAGCGGCCGTTCCACCTGAACGGCTGAGCACGGTAGCTGGCCACAAAGGCCAGCTACCGTGCTCCTTACCGTGTTGGCGGGTTGATTCCGGTCCTTCGTACGATCGGGAGACCCAGGGGCCTGGGTGTGGCTTTACCGCGCTCATGCCGAAGGTGTGGCTTTGACTGATTGGCCGCCCAGTGCCCCGCGACGACACGGCCACTCATTGGGATAAGCGAACACAGATCGCTTCGTAAGGACACGTCGGCGTCGTCGTCTGCAGGGACCAGTCAACCGGACGACGAGGGAGGCTCGGGTGCCCGAGCTCTGGGCGGGGACGGATGCCGGCAAGGCCGCGCACCACTGCACGGTGATCGACACGAACGGGACGAAGGTGCTCTCGCGCCGGGTGCCCAACAACGAGCCCGACCTCCTGGAACTGATAGGCGACGTCCTGGCGCTGGCGGAGGACGGCCCGGTGACTTGGGCCGTTGACCTGAACGCCGGCGGCGGCGCTCTACTGATTGCCCTCCTGGTCAACCACGGCCAGCGGCTCCTCTATATCCCTGGCCGAACCATCCACCATGCCTCCCGTGGCTACCGGGGCGACGGCAAGACTGACGCGAAGGACGCCTACGTCATCGCCGACCAGGCACGAATGCGTCGGGACCTGCAGCCCTTGCAAGAGTGGGACGAGATCGCGGTGGACCTGAAGATCCTCACCGCCCGCCGCTACGACCTCGCAGCCGACCGCACCCGCGCCATCAATCGGATGCGAGCCCAGCTACTGGAGTACCTTCCGGCGCTGGAGCGGGCCTTCGACTACGCCGCCTCCAAAGCCGCACTCATCCTCCTAACCGGCTACCAGACCCCGGCGAGCCTGCGCCGGGTCGGCCCCAACAGGCTCGCGACCTGGCTGAAGAACCGCAAAGTCCGTGGCGCCCAGGCCATGGCCGATGCGGCTGTCGCCGCGGCCCAGGCCCAGCACACCGCCGTGGCCGGGGAGAGCACAGCCGCTGCCGTGGTCAACGCTCTGGCCAGGGCCGTGATGGCTCTGGACGACGAGATCGCTGACATCGACGCGAAGATCGCAGTCCGCTTCCGAGAGCACCGCCACGCGGAAGTCGTCCTCAGCATGCCCGGCATGGGCCCGTTGCTGGGCGCGGAATTCATCGCCTGCACCGGCGGCGACATGGACGCCTTCGGCACCGCGGGCCGGCTCGCCGGCGTCTCCGGACTCGCACCGGTCCCACGGGACTCCGGCCGCATCAGCGGCAACATGCGCCGACCCCATCGCTACCACCGCCGACTCCTCCGCGTCTTCTACCTCTCCGCCCAGATCGCCGCCCGCTTCTGCCCCACCTCGAAAGCCTTCTACGACCGCAAACGAGCCGAGGGCAAGAACCACAAACAGGCGATCCTCGCCCTCGCCCGCCGCCGCCTCGACGTCCTGTGGGCTCTCCTCCGCGACCAACGCCATTGGACGGCCCAACCACCCCAACCAGAAGCAGTGGCCGCATGAACATCCCGGCTCAGCACAAGTCGGCCGGGACGGCCTGCGGGTGACGGTCACTTCGCTGACCTTGGGGGCCGGTCTGACGCCTAGCCTGAGGCCAGGCCCTCATCGGGCCATCCAACCCAGGGAGGGCAACGGAATGGCGCTGGAGATGATCCCCGATCGAGCAGGCCGGGAAGTCGCCTTTGAACCCATGCTGGATGAGCTCCTCACTGCGTTCTCCCCTGACTGGGAGTTGCCGCAGATCATGGAAGGCGAAGAGCGATACCACTGCAATGAGGTCAAGCGTTTCGAGGTCAGCGAGGCCGCAGCGCAAAATCTCGAAGCCACACGGCACCACGCAGACCTCCTCATGCGCGCGGCAGTGCACGATCAATGCCGGAGCGGTATTCGGCAAGTGATCGAGCCCCTGGTGAAGGCGATCGGCCACCGACAGGTCCAATCGGCGATCGTCGACTACATGAGGACCGGCTCCGACGCTGAGAAGGTCGGCGCCTCCATGGCCTGGTACTTCGCCCGGCCCGGACTTCAGTACGCCTCCATGGAGGATCTCCGCCGAGGAGTCCCCACAGAGGAGAGCAAGGCGGAACTGGAGGCACTGGCCGACCTTCGCGACGACTACCGCGCGGCCGGCCTCTCCGCTTTTCTGACCTGCGAAGGCCCGGAGACACGCCAGGACCTCTCTCTCGACCTCAGCCTCGACGCGACGATCTACCCCGCCGCTCTCCAGGACAGCCACGAGAAGGCGAGGCGCATCATCCTGGCGGATCCCGAACGGTATCGCTTGCTCCTGGAACGCTGCGCGCACGCGTCATCGCCGATGGAGAACCAACAAGATCGACCGACTGATCCGCACGCTTGACAACGATGATTGGGAATCAGTCACAGCCCGCCAAGGGTTGGAGGACGGCGGAAGGTGTCCGGCACGGCGGGCTTCGCGGCCGGTGCGGCCTTCATCGGATTGCCGGGGATCCCGCCCTGTCCCGCTACGGACGCTGCGGAGAGCGGGCGAGCGGGCCCCAGGGCCGTACGTCGTTCGATTCGTCCGAGCCGATCGATGGGGAGAGCCGGGTGAGCGGGGGTGGACATGACCATGTAGCCGGCGTTGGCCAGCTTCGCGTATGACGCAAGGTGCAGTTCGGCACTCAGCTGCGTGTCGGTCTCTTCTGGGAGAGCGAAGAGTTCCAGATCGCCGATCATGGTCGGCACGAAGCCATAGCGTTCCAGTACGGCAACGGCATGGGGCAGGTCCTTGAGCACGGCAACCCACAGTGGATGCGAACTACCGGGAATCTGCCCGTACAGGATGTCGGGTTCGATCGAGTCAGGCATGGAGCTCCTGGGATAAGCGGAGGCCAGCGTGGGCTGGCCGTCTGTTTGCGTGGGAGGGGTCGGCGAAGGAGCGGCTAGTGAGTCGTTCGCTCTGTCCGCCGGCGCAAGGCCCAGACGGCTCCGCCGCCGGCGATGATCAGTGCCCCGGCCAGGATGCCGATCCAGCGGGCCGCGCCACCCCCTGTATTGGCGAGGGAGCCGGTCGGCGCGGGGGTGGTGGTGCTCGACGCCGTTTCGGCGACCGTGGGCGTGCTTGACGGGGATGCGGAGGCCGTCGCCGAAGGGGTGGCCGAAGTGCTCGGCTTGGGCGAGGCCGGGGAAGTCGGCGGCGTGCTGGTCGGGGGCTTGGTCGTCGGGATCTTCGAGTTGGTGAACTCTGCGGTGACCGGTGCGCCCGGCTTCGCGGTGACGGCCACCGGCTTGGCCGACAGCTGGTATCCGGCCGGAGCCTTCGTCTCGGTGGCGATGTAGGCGGTCCCTGCTCGTGCGGAGACCGGCAGCTTGGCCTTGGCGGTGCCGTCGGGTCCCGTGGTCAGGGTGACCGCGTCCCCCTTCGCGCCGGCAGGTGTCACGTTGATCACCGCGCCGGCCAAGGGCTTACCGGTCTCCTTGTCGGTCTTCTTGACGATCAGATCGGCCGCCTTAAACGGGTCGATGATCACCAAGGGTGTGACGGCATCCGTGATGATGACGTCCTGGGCAGCGACGGTGTCGTGGATCGGGCTCCCGCTGGCGTTCTCCTTGAGTCGGTAGGCCCCGGGCATAAGGCCGTCGAGGCGCAGGAGGCCATCGGTACCGGTCTTCCCTTCGGCCGCCGGCTGGCCGGAGGCGTCGAGGAGGGTGAAAGAAGCGCCGGCGAGGACGTCTCCGGCCGGGTCCTTCTTCTGGATCTCGATCCCGCCCGTCGTCGCGGAGCGCTCGGTCGGGGCCGGCGGCGGGGTGGACGGGTCGGGGCTCGCGTTGGCGTGGGCGAAGGGAATGGTGGCGGTCAGCGCGGTGAGGGTGAGGACGAGGACTGGGGCTGTGCGGCGGCTGGGCAAGTGGTGCTGCTCCTAGTGGTGGGTGGTGGGGGCGGCTGCTCGGGAAGAGCGGTCTGCCGTGCTGGGGACATCGGTGGAAGTGGGTGGCTTCCCTGCTGGCGTGCGGTTCACCGCCTGGGGGCGGTCGCGGACTTCGCGGGTGTGGCCTGGAGGGTCGGGGCCGCGGCTGACCGGACGGCTCCCCGCGGGCGTTTCGGGGGGAACCAAAGGTCGGCGTAGCGCGTGATGGCCTCCCGCAGTGGTGTCCAGTCGCCTCCTGACCAGCCGGGGCCGCCCTTGGCGGTGGTGTAGTCGGTGAAGACGCCGTGCCCGCTAAGGCCCGGGAAGCTGCCGGCGGCTTGGTCGCGGCGCTGGAAGGTTCGGTGGTCGGCGAAGGACAGGACGACGTCGTCGATCGTGCCCTTGTCTTCGTGGAGGATCCGGACGCGCAGCCCCCCGTATTCGCGGTGAACGATGGTCGGGTGGAAGTCGACTCGCAGGCGCAGTGGGCTCCGGGGGCTGGGCGTCGCGTAGTAGCTCTGTCCGATGACCGTGCCGCCGGGGAGGCTGAGGGCGAGTTCCTGGTCGAAGAACCAGCGTGGCTGTAGGGACAATTCAGCAGCTCCAGAGGTTCAGGTTCAGCGGACCGGCCGTCGGGTGGGCGCGGGGAGCCGCGCGCTTGGGGCAGTGCTGGTCGACCAGCGCGGGACGCTGTGTGTGCGGGCGCTGGGCCGTGTTCGGGGGCGGGAACGGGCGACATCGAGAGGTGTCGGTGCCTTGGGCGGGGCCGGTCGCACGGGGGTGAGCTCGGCGCGCTCGCGCAGCACCTTTGGGATCTCCTGCTCCCGGCGCATGACCGGGGCCGGATTCGCCATCGCCACGGTGATCGCGGTGACGAGGTTGACGGGGGTCTCGGAGGAGGCCGTCGCGTACCAGCGGTTCCATCCCTGCGTGCCACCCCACATGAGCCACCGGGCGTCCAGGGTGGTGAACTCCATCTCGGGGTCGAGGTCACCGGTGGTGAAGGCGGCACCCGCAAGTTTGTCGGGCGACGTCCATTCAAGGGTTCGCTCTTCAGCACGGGTCAGCTTCCACCCGTTGTGGATCAGCGGAACGAGCCCGTCGTAGGCGCTCCCCTTCATGTGGGGAAGGTAGGCCTGTGGTCCTTCGGTGTAGCTCTGCGCGAGGGCTTCGGTGAACGCGGTGACGAGCTCGGTGGGCGCAGTGTCGCTGAAGCAGACGCCCCAGACAGGGGCGGCGTGCGGGTCGCGGTAGGCGGTGATCCGCCAGAGGCCGTCGTCCTCGCCTTCGGGGAGGTAGCCGAGTCGGACGCGTCGGTCGGGCGCGGTCACGTAGCAGTTGCCGAGGTCATCGTGTTCGAGCGGCCAGCCCAGGTCGCGCAGGGGCTGAAGCCCTGGGTCTCCGATCGCGGTGGGACCGGCGAGGTAGCGGGGGGTGACGTAGACATCGCCGTCGAGATCTTCGGCTTCGGCGCCGGGGAGACTCTCCCCCATCAGTTCTGTCCCCCGGCGCTGCTGACGGGGTTCCCCGGTGTGGGGCGGACGACGACCGTGATGTGGTCCTGGGCTTCCTGCATACGGGCGGCAGCCTGTGCCGCGTCCGCTGCGGTCACGACGACGAGGCCGACCCTGGCGACATCGACGTCGCCCTCGGGAGGCAGGACGACCTGGTCGCCGACCTCGCTGATCCAGCTGACCTGAGCCAGCCAGTCGGCGTCGAGCAGGCTGGGGTCGATGCCGCGCTCGATGACGGTTCCCGAGACATCGGGGTAGAGCAGGCGTACGGCTGCGGCCTGCCGTCGGGTGGGGGTGAGGTCGGGTGCGATGCCGAGGGCGAGGTCGGCGGCGGCTCGGGGCAGGTCGATGCCCGTCGCGAGCTGGACCAGGCGGCCGACGAGGTCGCCGCCGATGCGCTGGTTGACCTCGATGATCCGCGGGCCGGTGGCGGTGAGCCGGAGCTCGACGTGGGAGATGCCGGTCGTTACGCCGAGGGCGGCCACGGCGGCCGTGGCGATCGGGCCGGCCTCGGCGAGCAGCGGGTCGGCCGCGTCCACGCTGTGGCCGGTCTCCTCGAAGTAGGGCTCGAAGCCCAGCTCCTTGCGCGTGATGGCCACGGCGGTGGTCTGGCCCTGGTGGGTGACGCACTCGACGGAGATCTCCGGCCCGTCGAGGTACTCCTCGACGAGGACGTCGTTGGAGTCGCCGCCGTGCAGGTTCGCGCCGGCGGTCGCGAACTCATAAGCCTCGGGGAGCTCTTCGGCCTTGTCCACCCGGATCACGCCGACACTGCCTGCCTGACCAGCTGGCTTGAGCACGACGGGGTAGCCGATGGATTCCGCCGCGAGGGCGCTCTCCAGGAGGGAGGCGACCTTGATGGACTGTGCGGAGGGAACGCGATGGCGGGCGAACTGGGCACGGCTGGTGGCCTTGTCGCGGCAGGCATGGAGGACATGGGGGTCGTCGGTGAGGACGCCCAGGTGCTGGGCCAGGTGCGCGGTCGCGACGAGGAGCGTTTCGTTCCAGGTGACGACTGCGGCAACGGGGTGGCGCGCGGCGAGGAGTTCGCCCGCGCTCAGCAGGGCCTGTCGGTCGTACGGGTCGGCCGTCTCGTGGTCGATGACGAGGTCGTGCTCCCAGGTGATGGGGCTCGGGGTGATGACGACGGTGCCGTAGGCGGCGGCGACCGCCTGCAGGCAGTAGCCCCGGTAGAGGTAGTCGTTGGGGGCGACCACCAGGACGACGGGGCGGGAGGGGGCGGTGTGAGTGGGAGACAAGGGTCGGAAGGGTCCCGTTCTAGAGGTTCGTTGTGGGGCGGTGGCCCGCTCGCGGTGCCAGATCAGCGCGGGCCGGTGGTGTGGGCGGGTGGCTACTCCGGCGCGACGGAGGCCGTCGGGTGGGGCAGACCTCGGGTGCCCGGAGAAGAAGACCGGCTCGGTAGCCGCCTGACCGGAGCGGGTCTGCCGGCAGGTCGCTGATCGACGTCGGCCGGATGGTGGCGGAGCTCGGGCAGTGGACCTTCGCCAGGAGGTGACGTGATTCCGGCACGGGCAGTCGCGGCTTCGACGAGCACGCGTAGGTCGTGCACGAGTCCGGCAGGGGCGAGGAGCGTCTGGGCGAGGGATTCCGCTTCGGGCCCGGGAAGGCTGTGGAGCCGTGAGGTGAGGCTTCGTAGAAGGCTTGCGGCGGCCACGGCCTGGTCGGTGCTGAACGACGAGGTGCGGCGGTTCGGGGACGGCATGGCTCTCCGTGGGTCGGGACTCAAGCGGCTACCGGTTCGAGTGCTGGTCTGTTCGTGTCGTGCAGGGCGGGATCGCGGCGCAGGCGCCAGAACGCGGTGGCCAGGCCGATGGTCTGGAGCGCGGCACAGCCGGTCATGACGTGGCCGAGGGCTGCGGGCGGGGTGACGGCGACGAGTACGCCGGCGATCGGGAAGGGCAGCAGCATGATCAGGATGGTGATGCTGAGGGTGGCCCCAAAGACGTCGCGCGGGATGAGGCGGGAGCGCAGGGTGCGCAGGACCACCGTCATGGAGCCTTCGCCGGCCATCAGGATGGCGACCAGGACCAGGAAGGGCGTGTAGGCATCGGCCTGGGATACGGCGATGCCCCCGAGCGAGGCGATCAGCGCTCCCGCGGTGCCGACGGACCAGAGTCCGAAGCGGTCGATGGCGAACCGGGACAGGGTCGTTGCCAGAAGGGCGGCGGTCGCGGCGGCGGACCAGATGAGTCCGACAGACGCGGTGCTGAGTCCGAAGTTCTGTACGACGATCACGGGGGCGGCGGCCTGGAGAAGGCCGGTGGCGAAGTTACTGACGGTCAGGCCGGCGATCAGCCATCCGAGGGCAGGCAGTGCCCTGAGGGTCGACCAGCCCATGCGCAGACCCTGGCGGACGGTTGTGGTCTCGGGGTTGGGCTGGGTCCGGCGTGCCCGGGGAGAGGTGACGGCGGCCAGGAGTGAGAGCGCGCCGATGGTGACGAGCAGGGTCTGCTGGCCGGCGTACTGGAGAAGGAACGCGCCGGCAGCGGGTCCGGCGAGGGTGGCGGACTGGTCGATGCTGAGCAGGACGGACTGCACGCGGTGCTCGACTCGGCCCGGTTCCCGGCTGGCAGCGCCGCCGGCGGTCTCCGCGGCGACGTAGGAGTATTCGGTGAGGACGCCGATGACGGCGGCGAGGGCCATCACCGCGATGGTGGTGATGAGCTTGTCGTCGATGAAGGTCAGGGCCAGGACCGCCGTAGTGACGACGAGGGTCCGGATGGTGGTCGCCGTCCGGAAGACTCGAGCCGCGCCGTGGCGGTCGACGGCTGCGCCTGCTCCGACGAAGGCTCCGATCCGGGGAATCCATTCCAGGACGAAGGCGAGGCCGGTCAGCATGGCCGAGGACGTGGTGGCCAGGACGAGCAGCGGGATCCCGTAGGTGCCCAGGTTGAACGCGGCGGCATCCATGGTCCGCGGCAGGTAGATGCGGCGGAAGATGCCGTGGTCGGGCAGGCGGGCGTGGCGGCCACCAGCGGCTCTGTGACGGGTCATGATCACTTTCAGTCGGGGTGTGGCCGATGGGTGGTGGCCGGGAGTCTTCAGTCCTCGTGGCCCGGAGCTGGCGCGCCGGAGGCGTGCCGCGTGGAGGGGCCGGTTGCTACGCGGAGCGCCGGGGGGCCGCTCCGGGCAGGGCGGCTCCCTTCGCTACGCCGGGGATAGCCGCCTGCACCTTGGCCACGGGTGGGGCAGGCCGTGTGTGCCGCACGCGCTGGACGAGAGCGGTGTTCGCGGTGACCCAGGCCTGCAGTTCGGCCAGCGGTCCGCGCAGTTCGCGTCCGGTGTCGGTCAAGATCCACGGGACGCGTGCGCCTTGACGGACCAAGCCGGCGTCGACAGCTCGGGCGACCCGGCTGGCTTCGTACGGCGCGTGGGGGTTGAGCAGGACGGTGACGGTGTTGGGGTCGCGCAGCAGGCCGAGGGTGGCTTCGACTCGGTTGACGAAGTCGCTCTGACCGCCGGGGTAGTCGTGTTGGCGGGCCCAGCGGCCGAGCTGGTCGTACACGTCTGCAAGGCCGGCGCCCGCCTGCGTGAGCCGGAACTGGCGCTCGCCGGTGCTGAGGGTCTCGCGGCGGAGGAGCCCACGGCGGCGCAGTCCGGCCACGGCCGTCTTCAGGACCTCGACCGGGATATCCGGGAACGTGGCCGGCAGGCTGCCTCGACGCCGGGCGACGGGCCCGTTGTCGTCGAGTTCGGTGATGATCCTCGTGGTCCACCGGTAGCTGAGAAGCGTCGCCGCGCGCACGAGGGATTCGGTCTCGGGGCTGGGCTGCGTCATCGGACGCGGCCTCCCATGGAGGACCCGGCTCGGGGACGGTCGGGGATCCCGTGGGAGAACAGGCCGAGGCGCTGCTGCACCATGCTCTCCGGCGTGGCCACCGACGAGGCGGGCCGCTGGGAGGGCGAGCTGTTCGCGGCCCACATGGCCGGGCGGCTGGGAGCGGAGGCGGGTACCCACAGCGGGTGCGGGGTGGCCTTGGCGCGGCCGGCGGCCCAGGTGGACAGGGCCTGGAAGGTACTGGTGAGGGCTTCGCCCTGGCGGGAGAGCTGGTAGCTGCTGTGGCCGAGCCGGTCGACGAGGCCGTCCTCGACGAGCTGGCGCAGCGGCTGGTAGATCGGAGCTGTCGTGGTGGCGTGGTCGAGGACGACGTCGGCGAGCTCTCGGCCCGAGGCGCTCGGCTGGGAGCGCAGGGCCCACAGCAGGGCGGTGGCGTACTTCGGCGTGATCAGCTTGAGGGTGTCCTCGGCGTTCTGGGCCGCGGGTATCCGCTCAGGCTCCAGTTCACCTGTGATCCGGTTGGGCTTCTTGATCTTGTCGAGGTGGGTGTCCCCGTAGGTGGCGAGAGCTGCGATGACCGTTCCCAGGCTGCGTCCGCGTCCGGAGAGCTGGTAGGTGACGTGGCGGGCCGACTCCTCGTGCCGGTCGACGAGCCCGTCGGCGGTGAGCGTGGTCAGCCGGCCGGAGAGCTGGGCGTCGAAGAGCATCGGCAGCCGCGTCTTGATGTCCGTGTAGCGCAGGGGCTGTTCACCGAGGGTCATCAGGGTCCACACGCTCCAGCGGGGGCTGAGCATGTCGAGGGCCTCGGTGACGCGGGCGAGGTCTTTCGCGATGGGGCGGGGCAGGCCGGGGGTAGCCACGGAAGGGTCTCCTGAGCGTTTCGGGTCAGTGGGTGCGTGAGGAAGTGCTGGACACGGCGTGGGCGGGCTTCCCGGCGGGCGGGTTCACGGGCGGCTCGGCGCGGCGCAGTCCCTGCAGGACGGCGGCGAGGGTCTTGGCGTGCACCTCGTGCGCGGTCATTGCGCGGTGCAGCCTCTCGGCGCTGTCGCGGATGTGGCCGGTCTCGAAGGTGCCGATGTCGCGGTCTTCGCCCGTGTACGTGCGCAGGCGGTCCAGCTGGAAGTCGATGCTGCGTTCGGCGAAGACCAGGTCACCGTGGATGGTGAGGATGGCGCCGAGGAGGGTGGAGTCGGGACTCTGGGCGGCCGCTTGCTTGAGTTCGGTGAGCGGCTGGCCGAAGAGGGCTTCGATGCGGTTGCGGAGTTCGGACGAGGTCTGGTCGGACAGGTGGGTTCCTTCAGGGGTGTCGGGACCGGGCCGCGGGTGGGGCGGTGTTCGACTTGGGGCTGGCCATGGGGGTGGCCTGGTGCCGACCGGGGCCGGCAGCTTCTCGGCCGGGCATGCTGCGGAGCAGCCGGGTGAGGGCAGTGACGATCTCGGTGCGGGAGGTAAGTGCTGCTTTCATCCACTCGACGTCCGTGCGCATGTCCCCGGCGTCGAGTTCGCTCTGGTCGCGGTCGGGCGCGGTGGCCTGGTGCAGGCGGTCCCGTACGCGGTCCACGTGGGATTCGGCAACGGCGAGGAAGGAGCGGAGTTCCATCGCCCGGAACAACGCGGGCCCTGCCTGGCCGGCGGTCGCCGTGCGGTGGAGCTCAGTAACCGGCCCGTTGAACGCGGCTTCGATCGCCTGGTCCTGACTACTGGGTGGCAAGGGTGTGTTCATCGTCCGGCGGCCCGGCCGGTGTTCGCCGGCGGGCGGGGTGGCAGTGCCGTGGGGATCTGCGTGGCGATCCGGGTCTGGGGTCGCTGCCCGCGCCAGACCTGGCGTGCGTTGGGGTCGAGGAGGTGGCGCAGAACCATGGCGCGGCCGTCTCGCGCGGCGACCGCGGTGTTGACCTGGTGGGCGATGGCCATCTGGGACGGGGTGAGTTCGCCGGGAGCGGGGCCTATGGCCGCGAGCAAGGTGTTCTCGGCCCGGTCCACCACGGTCTGGGCTTCGGCGGTCAGGCCGTACCAGTGGAGCACTTCGGTGGCGGGATGCACGCGGCCAGTGGCGGTCGCTACTCGGCGGAGTTCATCGAGCGGCTGCTGAAATGCCGCCTCTATGTGCTGGGTGAGGACACCCATGACGTCGTCGGATGACACGTCTCTCCTTTCGAAAATGCAGTGGCCGACCAGCAGACGTGTTCCGCTTGCGGCCTTCTCTAAGCATCCGGAGAATCCGGGAATTCGATAAGCACGAAGAGCCTGATATACGGCCGTCGGCGGTGCGCCGGATTACTGTCAGCGCCGACGGGCAAGGCCCGGCAGCGTGGGCTGAACCAGTCCTGGGCGCAGGGCCGTTCGGGAGGCGAGGGGCGCCGGGCGAAGGGGTGCGTCCGGGCTCTCGATCCAGTCCATCGCGGCTTCGTACGTGGGGAAGACGCCCTCGCGGAGGGTGTGGGTGAAGGCGTCCATGTCGGCGACCTCGTGCAGGACCCGGAAGGGGTGGGGGTCCTTCTCGTCGAGGGCACGCAGGACGATGACCACGACCGGCGCCGGCAACGAGTCGTCGGTGTTGCTGTGCAGGAGGGCGAAGTGGTTGCCGTCGCCCATCAGCCGCTCCTGCAGCGCAGCCGTGCGCTTGTCAGCGGGCGCGGTCCCCATGCCTTTCTGGAGCCGGATTTCGTCACGCGGGCATCCCCGGGAAATCAGCCAGGACTGCGCCATCACCGGGAGCGGAAGGCTTGCGTATTCGAAGGTGAACGTCTTGGCGTTCAGGTCGCGGTCGATGTGGAGGGCGAGGAGCTGGGGAAGTCCGGGGATTCCCCAGGTGACGGATTCGTCGAACATCACGTGGTAGCTGTGGCGGCCATCGGGCGTGTGATGCTCGGCCATCCGGCCCAGGTGGTCGAGGTTGGCGTCGATCGCGCCGTAGAAGTCATCGTCGACGGAGTCGTCGGCGGGCTCGAAGCCGTCGATTCTCAGGACGGGTTGGTGTTCGGGGTTGGGCACGTGCCTGCTTTCGGCAGCGGCTGGGTCAGGCCAGCGGGGAGCGGGAAGGGGTGCGGGAGCCCGGCTGTGGAGGCAGATGCGTGCCAATGGCGGGGCGGCTGCCTGCAAGGACTGAGCGGCCGAGGTCCGTGACGGACACGGGTTGACCGGCGTGCAAAGGGCGTGAGGTGTCGCGGGTGACGAGGCCGGCGTCCTCAAGGCGTTCGAAGTCGTACTGGGTGATCTTGGCCCCGGTGGCCGTCGCGACGGAGATGCGCCGGGTCATGAGGTTCTCGTGGAGCTTTGCGCCGCGGGCGATGGCGAGCAGGGCGGCGAAGTCCGGTGGCGAGATGTCGGGGCCGAGCGGCCTGGAAGGACGGGGCGCGTGCTGTTCCAGCGGTACGAGCAGGGCGAGGGCTTCGCCAAGGAGCTGGTCACGGGTCGCGACGGCTTCCTTGAGTTGGCCCAGACCCCGGTCGATCCGGCCGAGTAGGGCGCTGTCGATGTCGAACTGTCCGCTGGTCAGCCGCTGGAGCAGGACCTGGTTGAAGGTCAAGGTGGCCTGCGCATGGGCCAGGGCTCGGTGCGCGCGGACCAGCTGCGTGACGGGCTCGGTCAGCAGGTTGCTGTCGTCGAGGCGCCAGAGGGCTTCGATGGATTTCCCGGTGACGGTTTCGATGCGGTCATCGATGCCGGTCCGGCTCTGGGAGATAGGCATGAGGGTCCTGTCGGACGGGGAGGGGTGCGGCTGGCAGAGCAGGGAGTGCGAGCCGATGCCGTATTTCGAGGTGGGCTCCGACGGGGTGCTCCGCGGTGGGACCGAGCTGCCGCAGGAGCGCCAGCATCGGCCGGTTGGACCGCTCGACGTACGCGTGCAGCGTGCGGGCTCCCGCTGTCCGTGCACGGTCGGCGGCGTTGTGGATCAGGCGGGTCCCGATGCCGCGGCGGTGGTGCGAGTCGGCAACCTGAAGACCCAGGTCAACGGTGCCGGGTTCGCTCAGGACTGGCCCGACGGATACGAGCCCGACAACTGCGCCGGCCTCGGTTGCCACCCAGCAATCCGAGAGCGCCGACAACCGCTCCCAGTCGCGCTGGCAAACCTGGGTGTGACCCCAGCGGCTGTGCAGGGACTTCTCAGTGCACGCGCGGTGGAACGCTTCGATCAGTGGCCAGTCGTCTACCCCGGTCCGGCGGATCTGGAGCGGTTCGGCGTGCTGGGTGCTCAGTGCGCGCCGCTCCTCCGCGAGCACGCGGAAGCCTTCGGCTCGCAGGTGCAGCAACAGGTCGCGCGGGCGCTCAAGGCCGCCAGAAGCGCGGTCAGGAGGGCGCAGACGCAGGTTGCGCTGGTAGTGCTCGCGATGTCGGCGCTGGCGGCCGGCCGCGGGCAGGATGCGGAGATACAGGGGGCTGCGGCGGGACAGGCTCGGCTACTCAAAGGGAGAGACCTCTCGGGTGGAGGGAGACGGGAGACGTGGTGGCGGGCCGGGCAGTGGGCAGGCCTGCCGTGATGGGGTAGGGGTGGGCTGCGGTCTGCGGGGACCGCGCCCGGGCGGCGTGGGCCAGCGCGCTCAGGGGTCGGTGTTCGATGCCCAGGCGCTCGGCGACGACCTTGTAGATCTCGTACTGGGCGCGCGGCCTGAGGGCGACGACGAACACCTCGCTCCGGTGAGCCGACGCTTCCGGCGCGGGGCGCAGTCCGTAGACCATGCGCCACCGGGCCGAGTCGATGTAGATCTTCCGAAACCCGGCCAGAGTCCCGGTCAGTTCCGGTCCGTGACGCTGACCGGTGACGGCGTCCTGGAGGCGGGAGAGCGCCACATCGCGGACGTCGGCGGGCGCGGCGAGGAGGTCGTTCAGGGCCCGGGGGTCAAAGGACAGGCTGTACACGGGCTCGGCCGGGCCGGTCACGATGCCTCGGTCGGCGCGGGCGCCTTCGGCCCGGGCAGCAGCCGGTGGGAGGGCCGGCTCGGATCGGTCATGCAAGCGGAGAGCGGGCCGCCTGGGGCACGCACCGCGGCCATGGTGTGGGTGAGGAAGTCGCGGTGCCACACGGCCGGACCGGACAGGCCCGCTTCGGGCTCCATGTGCTGCTGGTAGGCCATCCACAGGGCGTGGAGCCAGCCCACGACGTCGAGGTGTTCCTGCCACTGCTGGCACCAGGGCGTCGAGGTGGTGACCTCGGCGCCGTAGACGTCGAGGAGAACGTCCTGGACCCAGTCGGTGAGGGCGTCGAGCTCGGCCTCGTACTCCTCGCCGTCGAGGGCGAGGATGAAGCGCGGCTCGGGGGGCGGTTCCGGCATCGAGCGCGAGCCCGGCATCGGCATGCCGGCGAACGGGGACATCCCCGGCAGTGGTTCGGCGGAGAGCGTGTCCAGGAGACGGGCCTGCTCGGCCGACTGATCCATCAGCCGGCGCACAGAGGCCTCCAGGTTGTCCAGCTCTGCGTCCGGCAGCCTGATCGGCTCCAACCGTCCCTGACCGGGATCGGTGGATTCAGACATGGGGATCCTCCTTGACGCCGCACAAGGCGGGAAATGTGGTGCCGATTCCAGGAGTCCGGGAATCCGCTGGTTCGGAATTCACAGGCCAGGTGGCATGTCCGACCGGGACAGGGAGTTCCCTGCCCCGGGACCCGGTCATGCGGCGAGGATGAAGTCCTCACGGGTGAGGGTCTGGTTGAGGGTTTCCGTAAGCCGGTCGGCTGCGATCCGGCTGTACTCGGCGGTCTTCTCCACGCCGATAAAGCTGCGGCCCTCCAGCAGAGCGGCGACTCCGGTGGAACCGCTGCCCGCGCAGAAGTCGAGGACGGTGCCCTTCTCGGGGCAGATCTTCACGAGCTCGCGCATGACAGAGACCGGCTTCTGCGTGATGTGCTGACGCTCCTTGCCCGAGGGCTGCGAGGCGCTGTAGAAGCCCGGCAGATAGACCTCGTTCTGGGAGCCGTCCATGGCGCCCTTGCTTCCCCAGATGACGAACTCCATGTTCTGGGTAAAGCGGCCCTTCTGGGGCCTGGCCTGCGGCTTGTGCCAACCCAGGACGCCGCGCCACAGCCAGCCGGCGGCCTGCAGGGCGTCGGTCGTGGTCGGCAGCTGCCGCCAGTCGGTGAACAGGAGCGCGGTGCCGCCCGGCTTCGTCAGGCGGTGGGCCTCGGTCATGATCTGCGTCAGCCAGAACGCGTAGGACCGCTGGTCCATGTTCTCGCCGGTGAAGTCCGGCAGAGCGTGCTTGGCGTCGTTGGAGGTGTACTTCTGCCGGGCCGTACGGGAGGTCCTCTCCTTCGCCGTCCGGCCGCCGCTGTTGTACGGCGGGTCGGTGATGATGGAGTCGACGCAGGCGTCGGGCAGGGTGGCGAGCACGCTGAGCGCATCGCCCTGGTGAAGGGAAAAGGGCAAGGGTGTACCGCGATTCTGGTTGGTGAAAGGGGAATCCCCAGCGCGACGGCGGCATCACCCGGACATCGTGGAGAGTGACGTCCGGGGGGAGCGGTGGCGGGGATATCGAAAAGGCTAGGGCACGATCCGGGAATGACGATGGCCGCTCACAGCCATTTCGGTAAGTCCGGATCGGCGCCTAGAGTTTTGGATGTCCCGACCGGCACGGCCCGGTGGGACATCCCCTTCCCTGACTTCCGTGCCGGAGGCATGCCTTGATCCACATCACCTAGACGTGTGTCGGCACCGGACGAGCGGCAACTCGACCGGATAGGCCGGCCTCCCCGATCATCTACCGCCGGCCGTGGCGTCTTTCCGCTCCTCAACGCGCCACGGCCTGGCCCTCATCCAAGGACGACTCCCATGGCACACCCATGCCCTGAGGCGGCCGATGCCGCCGCCGACCAGCCTGGCCCCGCTCTGAGGCGGCCCGATTGAAGGCACTGGCCGCCGCGATAGGCATCGTCTGCCTCTCTCCTCTCCTCCTCGCAGCCACCGCAGCCGTGGCAGCAGCGGGCTCCGCCGGACGCTCAACCACCTGCAACACAGGGTCCGACGCAGACGCGGCCGAAGTGGCCAAGGCCGTCGAGGCGATCCTCGGCACCAACGGCTCCAGCAGCCAGGACGTACGCGTCGAAGGCCTGGAGCTTCCCGCCGAACAGATCCCCCACGCGAAGACGATCGTGGCGACCGGTATCTCCCTCCACCTCCCCGAGCGCGGCCAGATCGTGGCGCTCGCCACCGCGATCCAGGAATCCCGCCTGCGGAACCTGGACTACGGCGACCGCGACAGCCTGGGCCTGTTCCAGCAGCGCCCCAGCCAGGGGTGGGGAACGCCCGAGCAGATCCGCGACCCTGTCTACGCGAGCACCAAGTTCTACAACGCGCTCCTCAAGGTGCCTGGTTGGGAGAGCCTGACCGTCACCCAGGCCGCTCAGAAGGTCCAGCTCAGCGGATTCCCCGGCGCGTATGCGCAGTGGGAGCCGCTCGCCCGGGCCCTGCAGCAGGCCATCGTCAAGGTCCTGCCCGGCGGCGGATCCACCAGCACTCCCACCCCGGGCTCACAGCCCCCGGCCACCGGCGGATGCACGGGCGGCGGGGACTTCGGGCCGATCCCCGAGGGCACGGTGCCCGAGGGGTACGAGATCCCCAAGGACGCACCGGCCAAGGTCCAGAGCGCGATCCGCTGGTCCATGGGCCAGCTCGGCACGATGTACCAGTGGGGCGGCACCTGCCTCGCCTCCCACGGCCCGGACCCGATGGGCCGATGTGACTGCTCCAGCCTGACCCAGCAGTCCTACAACGCGGCCGGCATCACCCTCACCCGCACCACGTACACACAGGTCAACGAGGGTTCCAGCATCCCGGCTTCCGCCATCAGGCCGGGCGACCTGCTGTTCACCCGCCCCGGTCCCAACGGGCCCGAGCACGTGGCCATGGCCATCGGCTCCGCTAAGGGCACGGTCCTCGCGATCGAGGCCCCGCGGACACGGAAACCGGTCCGGATCGTGACCCAGGCCAGCCTCGGCGACATCATCGCCGTCCGGCGGCTGGTACCCGCTCCCTGACCGCCTGACGGCGGTCATTCCCATCCGGCTTCTTCACCGGATTTCCAGCGACTGTGCGCTGTCGAACCCGCGCAGCCCTCGCTTCCCTCTCATCAAGCACCCCGCACGCAGTCGAACTGCCCGTGCGCGCAAGGAGTCTGCCCGCCTATGCTCTCGATCGACCGCATCATCTACCTCGCGTACGACCCGGGCATCACCCCCAAGGAAGGTGGCCTGCCCGGTCTGTCAGTCGTCAAGGACGTAGTCTCCTCCATCAATCTCTACGGGATCATCGCCGTCGTCGGCACGCTCTCGATCAGCCTGGGGGCCTGGGCCTGGGGCCACTTCACCGGCGGCCACAACAGCGAGGCCAACGGGAAGAAGGGCGCCCTGGTGTCCGCAGGCGCGGCCCTCGGCCTCGGTGCCGCCAACGGCGCCATCACCTTCTTCTCTACGCTCGGCACCCAGGTCAAGTAGTGGCGAAACGATCACGCAAGCGCGCTCGCCCCCCTATGTACAGCCACACCGGCCCCTGGCCGGCCAACAAGCGCATCACCTTCCTCGCCATCGGCCTGGCCGTCCTCCTCGCGCTGGCGGGGCTCGCCGCCTGGTGGACCGGGCGCTCCGAAACCGAGCGGCCCGCCTCCCCCAGCCCTTCCGTCACACCGCCGACCACCGCCCCCGCGCAGTCCTCGGCCGGCGGGACCGGCACGGTGGCCCCACCGGCGAAGATCTCCGACCCGCTCGCGTACGGGAAAGCAGCGGCGCAGGTGCTGTGGACGTACGACACCCGCACCACCAGTCACACCCAGCACCTCGCCGGCCTTCACCGCTGGGTCACCCAGGAGACGAAGTACGCGGACTGGCCCGGTATCCAGGCCCAGATCCCCGACCCGGTCCTGTGGACCCGGATGCACGACAACGCCCAGCACGGCGAGGCCACCGTCACCGAGTCCCGGTTCCCCAGCAGCTTCAAGCAGGCGCTGGCCGAGGATCCCGCCGCGCTGTCCACCGCGTACATCTACTTCGTCACCGTCACCGGCACGCAGCAGATCAGCTGGAACGGCGGCGGTGCCGGGGCCGAGGACCGCTCGGTCACCCTCGCCGTCCAGTGCCGCCCAGGAGCCGACTGCAGCCTCGTCGCGATCTCGCCCCGAGTCCTTCCGTGATCCGCCCCGCTCCCCGAAAGGAGCCATCCCCTCATGGGGTTCTGTGACCTGCCCATGGCGAGCAAGCTCTGCTCCGCCGCCGACTTGATCGACTTCGCCAGTGATCCCGGGAAGGCGATCACCGAAGGCATCGGGAACTGGATCGCGAAGTCGGTCGGTGAACTGGCGATGGCCTCGGCCGACCTCGCCGTCGACGGCATCACCGCCACCACAAAGATCGACCTCAACGCCACGTGGTTCAAGGACAACTACGAGACGCTGCTGCCCATCGGCCTCGTCATGCTCGTAGCGACCATGTGCGCCCAGCTGGTGCGTGCCGCGATCAAGAGGGACGGCCAGGCCCTGACCCAGGCGCTCACCGGCACCTTCGTGGGCGTGATCTTCTCGTTCAGCGCCATCGCCCTGACCACGGTCGCGATCGAAGTGGTCGATGCCCTCAGTGACGGACTCTTCGCGGCGGCCGGCACCTCCATGGAGGAGGCGGTCCGGCGCAGCATCAAGGCCTCCGTCATCGGCGGCGTGGCCGGGCTCGGCTGGATGGTGCCCGCGTTCGTCGGGATCGGCACAGCCGTCGGCGCGTTCATGTTCTGGTGCGTGATGCTGATGCGCAAGGTCGGCATCCTGGTCCTCGTCACCTTGGCCGTCTTCGCCGGTGCCGGCGGCGGCTGGGAAGTCGCACGCCGTTGGCGCCGCGGCTGGATCGAGGCGACCGCAACCCTCGTCGTCTCCAAGCTCCTGATGACCGTCATCTTCATCCTCGGCATCTCCGCGCTCGGCGACACCGAGGGCAAGGAGGGCACCCAGGCCCTGGCCGACGTCATGGCCGGCATCGTGATCATGTGCCTGGTCCTGCTGGCCCCGTACGCCACGTTCCGGTTCGTGCACTGGGCCGCCGAGGGTGCAGACGGGGAATCCCTTCACCGCGCCGGTGGTGCCGGTGCACAGGTTGCCCGTCAGCACACGGAGCAGGCGGCCCGCAAGGTCGCGACCATGGCCGCGACGGGTGGAGCCGGCGGAGCCGCGGCAGGATCCGCCGCTCCGCAGGGCCCCGACTCGCTCGCCAGCGGCGGGTTCCCCGGCGATGTCGCTTCCCAGTCCAGTGGTGGCGGCGGGCAGAAGCAGGGCTCCCAGGAGGGCGGCGGCATGTCGCCCGCGATGGGCGCGCTGACCAAGGCGGTGCAGCCTCCGCCGACCAGCCCGCAGCAGGACACCAGCGGACAGCCCGGCGGCCCCTCCGGTCAGCCGTCCGGCGACGGTTCCCCCGCCAGCCCCGACTCGGGCGGCGCGCAGTGGTCAGGCCGCGGCACCGGTTCCCCGCCGCCACAGGGAGCCTCCCCGTCGGCCGACGCAGGCCAGGCAACCGGACCGGCGGCCCCGACGCCGCCGCCCGCCGGCAACTGATCACCATCCGCTGACGGCAGGAAGCCCCGTGGGACGCGCCGCGCCCGCTCCGGCGCGTCCCACGGACCCACCCCGGCCTCCCGCCCGTACCTGAACGGCCCTTCCCTTGTCAGACCTGACGCTCTCCCCCATGACGGTGAAGTTCCCCATCCGCTCCCGTCGCGGCATCCTCCTCGGCCTCACACTGCCCCAGCTGGTCCTCGTCTCGATCACCCTCGCGCTGCTCCTCGCGACCGTCGTGTCCTCCGGCCTGCTCGGGGCGCTCGCCCTGACCCCGCTCTGGGCCGCCATCGCCACCCTCACCTTCGTACGCCGCCATGGCCGGTCCCTGATCGACTGGGCGCCGATCATCGTCCGCTACGTGCACCGTCGCCGTACCGGGCAGACCATGTGGCTGGCCCGCGCGGTCTCCCGGCCCCGCGTGGACGGGCTGCTCCACCTCCCGGGCACCACCGCGTCGCTGCGCGTCGTCACACCGGACGGCTCCCAGGCCGCCGCCGTCCACGACCCCCAGCAGCAGACCCTGACCGCGGTCGCCCGCGTCAGCTCCAGGGCCTTCGCGCTCCTCGACCCGGGCACCCAGAACGCGAACGTCGCCAACTGGGGCCGGGCGCTGGCGAGCATCGCCCGCACCGGGCACGTCGCCACCGTCCAGGTCCTGGAGCGCACGGTGCCCGACTCCGGAGACGGGCTGGCCCGTCACTGGGCCCAGCACGGCAACGCCCAGACCCCCGTCGCCGGCCAGGTGTACTCGGAACTGCTGGCATCCGCCGGACCGGCCGCCGCACCGCACGAGGCGTACATCGCGATCTCCCTGGACCTCAGGGCAGCCAAGCGCCTCATCTCCCAGGCCGGCGGCGGCCTCGCGGGAGCCTTCACCGTCATGGCCACGACCACGAGCTCGGTCTCCCAGGCCGCCCGTTCCTCCGGCCTGACCGTCACCGGTTGGCTGACCGCCCGCGAGATCTCGGCCGTGATCCGCACCGCGTACGACCCGAAGGCCATGTCCGCCCTGCAGCAGTGGTCTCCCAACGGCCGCGCCGAGGCCGACCCGGCCGCCGCCGGTCCCGTGGTCCAGATCGAGGAGAGCGACCGGCTCGCCACCGACTCCGCCCGCCACGCCACCTACTGGGTGGAGTCCTGGCCGCGGACCGAGACCGGCGCCGGCTTCCTCCACGGCCTCCTCTTCAGCGCCGGAGTCCGGCGCAGCTTCTCCCTCATATACGCGCCGCAGGCCCTGACGGCCGCCCTGCGCGATGTCCAGCGCCGCAAGGCGACGATCATCGCCGACGTCGCCGAGCGCCGCCGCAAGGGCATGGTCGACAGCGAAGAGGACAACGTCGAGTACACCGACGTCAAAACCCGTGAGCGTCAGCTGATCGCCGGCCACGCCGACGTCGCCCTCACCGGCCTGATCACCGTCAGCGCCGAGACCGACACCCTCCTCGACGCGGCCTGCGCACAGATCGAAACCGCCGCCGTCACCGCCCAAGTCGACCTGCGCCGCCTCCTGTTCCAGCAGCCCGACGCCTTCGCCCTCGCCGCGCTGCCTCTGGCCCGCGCCGCCCTCTAGTGGCACCGCACCATCCCTGCCCCGCAGGAAGGACTCCGTGACACCCCCCACCCCACTCCCCGACTCACACCCCTACCTGCGCGCCGCCACCGCCGGTATCCGCCACCACACCCGCGGCCTCAACCCCGGTGCACCGACGCCCGCCGACCGGGTCCACCTCGACACGGTCCACGCCCACCTCACCGCGCTCCACCACCTCCTCGACCAGCTCACCGACACCACCCGCACCACCTGGCCGACCGCCGGCCGTCACCTCGCCGGCGCCCACACCCGCCTGTGGCAGGCCGCAGCCGAAGTCCACGACGCCTTCCACACCCTCCCGGGGACAGCCACCACAGCACCCGGAGCTGCTCAGGAGTGCGATCCGCACCGGCTTCCCGAAGGCCCGCCCGTACTGACCATCTGCCAGCGCCACCTCACCGCCGGCCACGCCATCCGCCGCAAGACCACCCCCGCCGACCTGCGCGGCCACGTCACCCACTGCGGGCGATGAACACCCCCACCCTCACGAGATCAGGCCGCCACCGATGACCCACCGGCCCGAACGCTGCGCCCGACGCGCCAGCGCATCCCCCCTGTTCACCCCCCACGGCACCGACCGCGCCACCCGCCGGGCCGCACGGCGCCAGCTCGCCGAAGCCCAGGCCAAGGCCCGCGAGACGGCCGCCTCGCTCCCCGGCGGACATCTGCCGGCCGAAGCTGAGATGCCGCTGCCGCTGTACCCGCCCTCTGGTCGGCCCGGCCCCGCCTCCGCCCGCGGCAACAAGCTTCGGCTTCCCGCACACCGCATGACCACCGCCACCGCGAGCGGCGCGTACCCCTTCCTCGCCGAGGGCGGGCTCGGCGCGGACGGCGTCTACATCGGCCGCGACGTGCATGCTGAGGCGTCCTTCACCTTCGACCCCTTCTCCCTGTACGGGAAGATCGAGGGGTTCACCAACCCGAACGTGCTGCTCGCCGGCGTGATCGGCCAGGGCAAGAGCGCCCTCGCGAAGTCCTTCGCGCTCCGCAGCGTCGCCTTCGGGTACAAGGTGTACGTCCCCTGCGACCCGAAGGGCGAGTGGACCCCGGTCGCCACCGCCCTCGGCGGGACCTCCATCGCCCTCGGCCCGGGCCTGCCCGGCAAGCTGAACCCGCTCGACGCCGCGCCCCGCCCGAACAGCGTCACGGAAGCGGACTGGGCAGGCGAGATCCGCAAGCGGCGGCTCCTGCTCCTCGGCTCCCTGGCCCGCACCGTCCTCGGGCGCGATCTCCAGCCGATGGAACACACCGCGCTGGACGTCGCCCTCGACGCCGTCGTCCAGGCCGCCACCGCGGCCGGGCGCACTCCGCTGCTCGGCGACATCGCCCACACCCTGAACCAGCCCAACCTCCTCGACCAGGCCGCTGGCACCATGTCCGGCCACCTCGGCGACGCCGCCCGCGACCTCGCGCACGCACTGCGACGCATGGTGCACGGAGACCTGAGCGGCATGTTCGACGCCCAGTCGACCATCCGCTTCGACCCCAACAGCCCGATGCTCACCATCGACCTCTCACGGCTGGGCGGATCCGGCGACGACACTGCCCTCGTCCTGGCGATGACCTGCGCATCGGCCTGGATGGAGTCCGCGCTGACCGACCCGCGCGGCGGCCGGCGCTGGGTCGTCTACGACGAGGCCTGGAGACTCATGAGGCACGCCGGCCTCCTGGAGCGCATGCAGGCCCAATGGAAGCTGAGCCGCGGCCTTGGCATCGCCAACTTGATGGTCATCCACCGGCTTTCCGACCTGCTCACCGCAGGCGACGTCGGCTCACGAGGCCGCGCACTCGCCGAAGGCCTCCTCGCCGACTGCTCCACCCGAATCATCTACCGCCAGGAGAACGACCAGCTCGCCGCAGCCGCCGGACTCCTCGGCCTCACCAGCGTCGAGACGCAGGCCATCTCCCACCTGAACCGGGGCCGCGGACTGTGGCGGGTCGCAGGACGGTCCTTCATCGTCCAGCACCTCCTACACCCCCACGAAGCCGCCCTCTTCGACACAGATGCCCGGATGCACTAGTGCCTCGACCAGAAACATTGGCTTTGTAGTCCTGTCGGCTTGACCTGGCCACTTACAGGCGGGTCGTGAGGCCTGCCACCGGAGGTGGTGCTGGTGGCGCGTCAGCCCGAGGTGTTCGTGTGTTCACTGGAGCCGGAAGAGGCCCAGCCGCTGGTTGAAGATCACGCGCATGGCGAGGAAGCAGGTTCGGTCACGTAGGGCGGGGATCGTGCTGGCCGCGGCGCAGGGGTGCAGCGCCACGGACGCGGCGGGAATGTTCGCGGCCACTGCACAGGACGTGCGGGAGCTGATCCACGCGTTCGATGAGCAGGGGTTCTGTCTCCAAGATCCGCCGACCCGATTACCTACCCAACGTTGCTTGAGGCGGCACTGGCTGTGGCGACCGGAAGTCTGCCAGACCGTACGTCGGAGCCACAGGACGCCTGGCCACCGCTGCACGAAACGTGGGCGGATGTTGTCCAGGCCTCGCGTGCTATCGATAGCACGCCCAGCCTCGCGCGTGGTTCTGCTCAAGTACCGCATACGCCCCCGGGCCGTACTGCAACCTACAGGCGTGGTTGAGATCCATTTCTCGCACGCGGTAGGTCGCCCAGCCAAAGGGCGCGCCCATCCACATCGAGTCCACGCAGCGCCATCCCCTCGCGTGGTTCTCAACCAAGCGGGCGACGCTGCCGTCCCCCGGAGCGACTGTTCTCTGACAGTAGGAGCCCAGGTCGATGCCGCCGAGGCGGGTGGCCGCCGAGGCCGACGGAGCCATGACGGCCAATCCTGACGTGACTATGCCCGTGACCGCCGCTGCCCTCAACCAATTCCGTAGACCCATGTCAGCCACTCCTGTCGCCTCAACGTCCCGCCCCTTCGCGGACCGAGAGCAAGTCTGCCCCTCGGTAGGCACGGACTGGAAGCAGAACACCTGTCCTACAACTGTCCACAGCGTGTCCCCCGGACGCCACGACGCACCCACCGGTGAACGTGTCGAACAACCCGTCACAGGGAGGAATCGACACTGGCCGTGCGGGGCACTGCGCGTCCGTGTCGATGCCGGCACCAACGTGGTGACCGACAAGCGGAATCGGCTCGTGAAGCACGCTCCGGCCGAACCCGGTCCCTGATCGACCGCGCGACCTTGACCAACCGGTTCGCCTGCTCCGGTTGTAACGGCAGCACGAACAGTCAAGGTTGACGACCCACCAGCAACATCTCCGCCAGCAGCGGTCAACCCAACACGATTACCACCCCAACCTTTCGTGGCGCGTCTCTAGCTACCCAACCACTCCACCAACTCAAGGAACCAAATCATCGAATTCCACCCCACCGCCGCTTTCTTCCCCATGCTCGATGAGGACGAACTCCACGCGCCCGCTGAGGACATCCGCCAGATCGTTCGGCAGCGATGACTCCCCCCGAACATCCGCACCCATTGGCCCCGCTGCCGGAACATCGCAACACCGAGCACCCCGAGTGGCAGGAGGCGTGGGTGAACAGTGCCTACCTGACGACCCCGCTCCGCGCTCGCGGCATGATCTGCGACGTGCAGCAGGGTCTCCAGTACGGACTCGTCTACGCCTATCCGCCTGGCCACGACTCAGTTTTCATCATCGGACCCGAGGACGGCGGCTGGCTGGTGACCCACCAGGCACCCGCAGAGGACTGGTCCGACCTCTCCGTCGTCTACGACTCCCGTGCTGGGAGCACACCGCCCGCAGGCCCTGATGCAGAGCACGGCCACCAGCTCGCTCCCCTGCTTGCCGCCGTCGACGCTCATGTCGCCCGTCTTCGCGCGCCAGCGGCCCCCATCTCGGCGGTGCCCCGGCAAGTAGGGCCGCCTGCAGGCCGCCCGACGCACACCCGCTGACCAGATCCGATCGGATGACCATGGACCGACCCTCCGGGCTGAGTGACGCCGACTGGGCGGACTACCGCGAAGCCGCCCGTGATGACGCACTCGTCCAAAGCGAACTCGCTGATCGCGAAGCCCAGATCGAGAATGGGCTCCTCAGCCCCCATGAGGAGTACGACTTCACCTGGGAGCAGGCAACCGACCACACCTGGCCCCGCGGCCTCGACAACCTCGTATACAGGTTCGAGCAGGCCACGCAGAGCATCGTCCTGCTGGACGCTTCCGACCAGGTACCCAGCGCTCACCTGAAGCCCCAGCTGTATCAGCAGGTGCGCCAGGCGCAAGAACTCGCCCGTGCCACCAACTCAGTGCTCGACGAGGCGACGAGGCCCGACCAGCTGCCGACGGTCCGAGGTATCACCGCGCTCGCTCACCTTGCTTCCGCCGCCGCCCTGAGTGCCGCTGCTGTTCGCAGCCTGGCACAGGCTCTCAGGAGCGAGGTTGAACCCTCCAGCAATTCCCGGCACCACGAGCAATGGCATCTGGCGCTCGCCCATGCCGAAGCTCGCCAAGACCTACGCCGGGCCGGCGAGGCCATCTGCTCCGCCAAGGCGCTGATCGCCCCGCCTCCGCCTGCCGGCGGCATTAGGCGGGCAACCGCAGTCGCACAACTCCCCGCTCCTGGGCCTCCTCCTCGTATCCGGCGCTGACCCAGGACAACCAGATCGAGAGGCCCCCTTCCGTGCACCACCCCGCCAGCATCCGCGTTGGCCTGCACACACCAGGCCCGCTGGACCGAGGCTCCAAGACGTTGCTCCAACGGCTGCTGTGGGGCCGCGGGTTCGTCTACTCGCCGCGCTACAACGGCTACGTGGCCCCGGGGGTACTCCCCGCCGAGCAGCAGGTCCTCCTTGTCCATGAAGCCGTACACGCCGTGGCCGCCCTCGGCTATCCGGTAGCGCACTTCCACCATCCAGTGGCCGGCGGATGACAAGTCCGGGCAAGGAGCAACCTCGGGACGCCTCGACCACGTACGGCCCCCCTGTCCCAGTTCTCCCAGCAGGTGGCCTCCCGTCTGGGTGCCGGATGGAGCGCAACGGCCCGTCGAAGCCCTTACTCCACAGGGCCGAGGGGCTGGGATCCGGCCGAGAAGCGCTCCTGGGACAGGGAGGAAGGCGTCCTGTGGAGGGCCCTGCGCCGCGCTGAGGATGGCGAGCGGGCCGTGCTGACCCATCCCCACGGCTTTCAGCTCTACCTGATGGAGAGGCCCGGGCGGCCGCGGGAGGTTCTCGTGGCCGGATTGCTCCCCGTCGGCATCAACTCGCACGGCATGACCGAGGGCCCGGCCGCGATTTCCGTACCGAGGGACCCGGTGCGGGCCGCCGCCGTCATGCGCCACCGCAGGTTCCTGTGGCACTACCGGGTTGCCGCTGCGCGAGTGTCGCGGGAGACGCGGTTCGGGGAGGTGAACAGCGTCGTGTTCGGCCGGGACCTCGACGGCACCCCCCTGATCAACGTGCTGTCGCAGCACGCGGCGCGACTCCTGCTGCAGCACGGCTCACCCTGGCTGCTGGATCCGGAGTCCGGCCTGTGCCGCCCTCGGGACCCCGCCGGCGACCGCAAGAACCTCGTCGGCTCCGCCACGACTCTCCTGCGCGCCTACGGCTACGCGATCACGCTCACCTCGGCACATCCATGGGAGTACGCCTTCCGGCCTCCCACCAAGCCCGTCCCGTCTCCCGCACCGCTCCTGCCACCCGGCAGGACCGCCGGTCCGACCCGCTGACCAGACGGCGCCCTTCCCCCCCCTCGATCCATGCCCCGCCACGAGCGAGCCACCTTCACCTGGAGTCACCCTGGCAACCCGATCCACCATCGCCCGCCCCACGGAGACCGGCTTTACCGGGATCTATGTGCACTGGGATGGATATCCCAGCAACCACCTCCCCCTCCTGCTCGCGGCTCATCAGCACCGTTTCGCCGGTGACACCGATGCCCTCGCCGCTCACCTCATCGACTCGCCCGCCGTCGGGTGGAACTCGCTCGGGGAAGACCTCCTCGACGGCGCACCCGACGAAGTCCGCCAGCACATCGGCGGCCCGCACGGCGGCCCCGGGCCGAGCTCGACCATCGACAACATGTTCACCCCCGACGGCAGCCCCGCAGAGCGGATGACGTGCAACGAGGCCGCGGCCGGTCAGGGGTGGCTGCAGTGGGCCTACGTCCTGCACCCGCACGGCATCGAGGTCCTCCCGCTCTCGGGGACCGTCACCGGATCCGTCGTCGCGTGGGACCAGGACCCTATGGCCGTCTTCCCCGATGACGTCCGCGCCTGGCTCCCAGGACGGCGCACACCGCCGACGACCACCGTGCGCAAGCCGGCTCCCGCCAGCACCGCTCCCGTCAAATCCGTACGACGGTGACACGCGATAGCGGCAACGGATCCTCCCAAGCCACCGCCAGGGACGAAGCACAACCGGAGGCCAATCCGCCGCCGGGGCCTGCAGACCTTCGCCGACAGGCCCGCTTGGAAGCCGGACCGTACCTCGCCGGCCTGGAGCTCCCGGATCCGGGCCGCGCGGTCCGGGCCTGGGCTGAGCAGGTCGCGCACGCCCCCTCCGCGGAGGCACTCCACCTCCTTGTGGAAGGCACCACCGGAGCGGACGGTGCACTGCTCGGCCTGCGCGACCTTCTTCGAGACGCCTCTACGTGGTGCCAGGAACACGAAGAGCCAGCCCTCGCCCGGCGCTACGCGCACACCAGCGATCTCTTCGATGTCGCAGACCGGCTGCTCTACCAGCTGGGCGTCGACCTCCTCGCTGCCGCACGCAAGGCCCGCACCACCTTCTAGCCGTCCCACGCGGCGCCATCGGTCCGCGAGCAGGCGTCGACTCCCCACGATGAAAGGCCCTTTGAGCCCTTGGAATCTCCGCACCTGCACCTCGGCTGGCATCCCGAGTACGGCTTCGTCGCCGCGTCCACCCCGCGTCTGACCGACCATCTACGCGACTGGGCCCTCGAACGTGTCCAGTTCGAACCCGTCCCCGGCACCAACCTGCACCGCCTCACCGAGCCTGGTCAGGACGGCCAGCGCCGGGCACGTCAGGCCGTGACCGCGATCCGCAGCCTGGGCCTGGTTGTCCAGGCGGACTTCACCCTCGATCCGGAGCTCAGCGCCGAACCGCCGCGGCCCACCCTGCGCCACGGGCTCGCCGAGCGCCAAGCCCGCATCGCCGGCGCAGCGACGGCCCGGTCGCCTCAGCGCGCGGGATCCCTCACCAGCACCGTGGCCCAGACTCTCCGGCCGGCACCCGTCGCCGCACCGACAGGCACCGCCACCGGCACGGCACGAAGTCGATAGCACCGGAAGCTCTGGGCCCGCCTGGCCTTCGCCCAACGCCCCACCGCTTTGCTGCTATCACCGATAGGAGATCCGCCTTGCCCGAAACACCAGCAGAGCCGTTCATGCCAATCCGGCACGCCATCACCGGCGAGATCACCACCACCGGCTACAACGCCGCTGCCCGGCGGATCCTGCTCCAGGACGGCTTCGAGGAGGCGCCCGGCTGCGCCTGCCGAGCAACGGAGTCCGGTACAGAGCGGGCGCACGGTCCCGCTGGGCAGCCCGCGAGCTGCTCGTCGCCGGGCATCCCCTGCACCTGGACCGAGCCCCCGGTCGACCGGTGAGCTCCGCCGGAACGCCCCGGTTGGCCCGGTCGCCAAGGTCGACACAGTCCGTGATCCGCCCCCAGAGCGACCGGCCTCTCCAGCGCATCCCCAACCCCGACCGCACGCCCACCTGTTGAAAGGAGCCCGCCTTGACCACGCCCGGAACGCCTACGAGTCCAGCGCGCACCAAGGGCGGCGAACTACGGGCCAAGGTGGCCCGGCTGCTGGCCGACCGGCCTGCGGACAAGCTCACCGTCGGGGACATGGCCAGGCAGCTGGGCCACTCCCACGGCGCCGTCCGTAATGCCGCCCTCACCCTGGTGCGGCGAGGCGAGGCCGACCAAAGCGGCACCGGGCAACCGGAGTTCCGCGCGAACGCGACGACCGCCGCCGCCGCGCAAGCCGCTGTGATCAGCCCACCGGGGACCCATGCTCTGCGCGCCCCGGCGGCCACGGCCCGCACGACCACTCCCGCGGCGGCCACGCCCAGGCGGACCGGCCCGATCCGCCGCGCAGGGGGCCAGCTCTACCACCCCCGGAAACTGGCCGATCTGCCCGACGTCGAGGCGCTGAACCGCCTACGGGACGCCGACGTGCCGGTGCTGCTCTACGGGCCTCCGGGCACCGGCAAGACGTCGCTAGTGGAGGCGGCGTTCCCGGACCTGCTCACCGTCGCCGGCGACGGCGACACCACGGTCGGAGACCTGATCGGCGAGTACACACAAGCCGACGGCGGCGGCTACGTCTTCCAGTACGGTCCACTGGTCACCGCGATGACCGAGGGCCGCGCCCTGCTGATCGACGATGCCACCTTGATCTCGCCGAAGGTCCTGGCCGCGCTGTATCCCGCGATGGACGGGCGCAGGCAGATCCAGGTCAAGGCCCACAACGGCGAGACCATCAAGGCCGAGCCGGGCTTCTACGTGGTGGCGGGCCACAACCCCGGCGTCCACGGGGCCGTGCTGACGGAGGCGCTGTCGTCCCGGTTCAGCGTGCAGATCCAGATCGGCACGGACTACGACCTCGCCCTGGCGCTGAAGATCGACGCCCGGGTGGTCCGCGTCGCCCGACACCTCGCCCGCCAAGTCGAACTCGGCGAGCTGGGCTGGGCCCCCCAACTGCGGGAACTGCTCAGCTACCAGAAGACCGAGGCCGTCCTCGGCACCAACCCCGCGCTCGCGAACCTGGTCGGCATCGCTCCTCTGGAGGATCGCGACGCCGTCGCCGACGCCGTCATCAAGACCGTCGGCGTCACGAAGATCGCGCCCCTCACCCTCGGCAAGCAGCTCCCCGCCTCGGCCCTCCGGCAGCCCCCGAGCAGCCCTGTCTCCGCACCCCGGGGCCGCTCGCGATGAGCGCCCACCACCACGTCCAGTACCCCGCCACCAGGCCGGAGGACGACGCCGACCTCGCGCGATGGGACGACGACGGCGCCCCACCCGCGCAACCCCGCACCTCCCCGGACGCGTGGCTGCGCGTGGGAGCCGAACTCGGCGACCGGCTGGTCGCCCTCTCCGGCCGCCAAGACCTCCTCGTCACCTGCCGCCCCGGCACGCGCAGCGGCGCGCCCGCCGCGTTCTTCCCCACGCTGGGCGAGGTCGAGTTCGACGCCGGCCTGTTCGCCCCGCTCCGGCCACACGAGATCCATCCGCGGATCGTGGGCGACGAGGAGCGCTATCCCGCCGCCTGGGGAGTATTCGTCCACGAGGCCGCGCACGCGGCCCACTCCGTCTGGACACCGCCCGCCGGAGCGGACCCCCGTGTCGTCGAGGCCGCACTCCTGCTGGAGGAGAGCCGCGCCGAAGGCGCGCACCTGACCAGGCGGCCCACCGACCGCACGTACCTGCGCACCAGCGCCCGGACACTGGTCATGCCCGACATCGCCCACCCCACCCTCCAGGGCATCGAGCACGCCGCCTCCGTGGCGGCCCTGATCCTCGGCCGCCGTGACGTCGGCATCCTGGACGCCGGCGAGACCCGGGCCGTCGCCGATCTGTGCGGAAAGGTTTTGGGCGCAGACCTGCTGGCCACGCTCACCCGCATCTGGACCGCAGCGCACCAGTGCGCCGACGACGATGCCACGACCATGCTCGCGCACGCCCAGGAATGGTGCGACGCGCTCGCCACCGCGGCCCCCGCCCTGCCCGTGCCGGAGAACCTCACCGATCTGCTGTCCGGCGCCGTGGGAGTCGTCATGGACAGCACAGCCGCCACCGACGCCGCCGACCTCGCGGAACAGGCCGCAGCGGCCAGCGCCATGGCCGCGAAGTCCCAGGCGCAGTCCCAGGACCGCGCCCAGCGGGCCGGCCAGAGGCGCCGGGCCGCCGCCACCGCCAAGTCGGTCTTCAACGCCCGCGGCACCGTCAGCCCCGACGGCACACCAGCGCCCCGCCGCAACCCGGTCACCGGCACCCGCAGGCCGACGGCCGCCGAGCAGAGTGCCGCCTCGCGCCTGAGCCGCGCCTTGCGTGCCGCCGCCTACCGCGAGCGGACCGAGGAACGGATCACCAGCCCCACCCCGCCCGGCCGCCTCAACATGCGCGCGGCCCTCGCCCGCGACGCCCAGCTTGCGGCCGGATCGGTCCCCACCGCGGAACCGTTCACCCACACCCGCCGCCGGAACACCCCCACCCCGCCACTGCGGGTGGGAATCGCGGTGGACGTCTCCGGCTCCATGAGTGCCGCCTGCGCGCCCGTCGCGTCCGCCGCCTGGATCGTGGCACGCGCAGCAGCCCTGACCGACCCCGACTCCCTCACCGCCACCATCGCCTACGACAGGCACCTGACCGCACTGACCCGCCCCACCCACCGGGCACCAGAGCGCGTGACGACGTTCAATGCCAACGGCGGCGCCCACAACCTCGGCGACGCCATCGACGCACTCGACCACGGCCTCACACTCAGCCTCCCCGGCGCCGGCCGCCTCCTCGTCATCGTCACCGACGCCCAGTACGGCAGCGACGAAACCGCTCAAGCCGTCACCCGCGTCAAGCACCTCACGACCGCCGGCTGCGCCGTACTCCAGCTCACCCTCACCCCGAATTCCCGACACCTGCCGGGAACCACCCTGCTGCACCTGCCCAAGCCCTCCAGCGCTCCCGCCGCCATCGCCAAGGCGGCTACGGACGCCATCCGCAGGACACGCTGAGACGACGCAGAAGGCGGAAGCGTCCCCACGACCACCGCCAAGCATTCGAGACCACCTCTGTCCGCCGCATGAATCGTGCACCTGATGCTCGGCCCTCCGTAATGACGCAGGCCACCACCCCAACCACCAACGAAGGGAACTCGATTTGAAGTCCCAGACCAGCAGCCCGACCTCGAACGTAACGCCCATCAAACGGAATTCCCCGGGGGTTGCGACCCGTTGGAATATCGATCACCCCTGCGGCCACCAGGTCGAGCACGATCTCTCAAACCGCCCGGCCGACAAACGCGCCGGTCTCGCCCGATGGCTTGGCACCAAGGACTGCACAGCCTGCTGGAAGGCCGCTCGCGACGGCGACGCCGAGAGCCGCGAAGCCTGGCTCGCCGGGAAGCGCGCCGAGGAGCAAGCAGCCGCCGCCGAGTGGGCGGCCAAGTTCGCGATGCCCCCGCTGGAAGGACCCGAGCGGGCTCTGGCGTGGGGTGAGCGCAGCCGACATCAGCTGGTCACCGCTGCGTACGAGTGTCTGGTGGCCGAAGGGTCCTGGGGCGAATCCGAGTGGGCCACGCTGGAGGAAGCCGTCCGCGGCCTCCGCCGGGCAGGCTGGTGGATCGACCAGCGCGACGCCGAGGGGAGCGACCTCCCCGAGCTCGTCGAAGCCGCCTCCGACACCGACCGCGGCAACGAGAACCCCCACCTGTAGCCGCTTCTATCGCACATTCCGCGAATTCGATAATCCGGGATTCTCCGCACCATTGAAGTAATCCCCACCGCCGCCCCGGCACCCATTCGCGGAAGGACCCGTCCATGCCCGAAGCTGTTCCCCGCCCGCCCTACGCCACGCCCCAGGACGCGCTCACTCCCAACCGGGACATCACCCACGGCCACTTCGCCCCCGGAGACCGAGTCGTCATCATCCACGGCGTGGCGGGGGACAGCCTGTACGGCGACGCCGTCACCGTCGTGGCCCCGTCCTGGCACACCCCCACCGATGAGGACGGCTGGCGGCTGCGCAACCCGCTCGGCGGCCAGCACACCTTCGTCACCGGCCACCCGCGCTACCTCATCCACCTGGACCGGCACTGCCCGGACTGCCTGATCCACATGCGGGCTCTGGAGGAACTCCTCCTGCCCCGCCTGTCCTCAGCAGACGAGAACACCGAGATCGACTGCGGGTGGTACAGCCTGACCGCGCTCGACCAGCTCGTCCACGTCGCCGACGCCAAGCAGGGCCGGTGATCCCCCGCGTACGGCCCCGGCTCTTTCACGTCGAGGACGTCTTCGAGGATGCCCTCGGCCGGCCGGTACTCCACGTCGACGAGCTCACCGACTTCACCGTCGTGGCCCACGGGCCGGCCTTCACCCAGCGGCCGGTGCTGGAGGAGAACGCCCGCATGTGGAGTGCCGAGGAATGGGTCGAGCACCTCGAAGAACCCTTCCACGAGCACCCCTTCACCACCAGCCCGGGGGGTGACCGGCACGCTGTCCTGCATCTGGAGGTCCGGCTCCACCCGCTTGATCACCCACAGCATCCAGCTGCGTGGGAGCAGATCGCCGAGCGGCTGGCCCAGGCCTCGGGAATCACCGCTCCCGCAGACACCCCAGGATCCCGCTGGGTGGCCTTCCTCGGAGAATCGGGAACCCTGCACATCGTCGCCAACCTCATCCGCGCCGACGGATCGTGGACCGACGTGCCGCACACCCTCGCGCGGACCCTCCTCGCCGAGGCACGGCACCTCGAACGCGACCTCGGCCTCCACACCCCTGCGACGGACAGCGCGCCTTACGAGCCACCCGTCCACCTCGGAGGAGACACCGACCAGCTGCTCGCAGAGCTGGCCGATCCCGACCGGGGGCTGCTGGCCAGAGCCACCCGAGTCAGCGCCCGCACCTCCGAGGCCCTGTCCTATCGCTTCGGGCACACCAACGACATCAGCACTCGGATCGCGGCCGTCGTCGCCCACCTGCGAGCACTGAACGCCGAGGTCACCACCATCGCCACCCTGGCCGGCCCTTCATGGACCCGTCCGCCCCAACCGCACATGCCCCGCCTACCGCCCGCTCCCACCCCGTCGAGCATTCCCGGCCCGCGGGGACGCTGACCCATCTGGAGCCACCCATAGCCCTGTCCGACCGCGTCGTACACATATCCCGCGATCCACACTCCACCGAAGTCATCGCCCGCGGCGGGGACGAGGAAGCCGAAGCGATCCTGCAGCGCGCGAGGTTCATCAATGTGGCCCGCGCCCATGACCGCTATCACCGTCTGCCGTACGGCCTCGACGCCGACGAACAGCTGCACCTCTCCCAACGAACGGTCGCCCTGCTGAAGGCCGCCGGGTACGCCGTGCAGCACGATCCCGACTTCGCCTCACACCAGGTGGCGTTCCACGACCTGACGCTCGGCGGACAGGTCGCGAACCTCGCTCAGAGAATCCGGGACGCCGAGCACAGCGAGGACGCCACAGCCGCCCTGACCGAACTGGTGGCTCCCGCAGACGGTGTCCTGCCAGCCACGGTCGAGGTCCTCGAAGCAGCGGCCGAATTCTTCGCCGGCCTCGGCGCAGACGCCGACCCTCATCACGCCGCACGGATCCGCAGCCTCTCGGAGAAGATCGCGGTGGTCACCACCGAGATCCCCGCGTATCGCAACACTCTCGCTGACCGGCACACCGCGCACCCGCTCCGTCCGGCCTGCATCGGAGTCGAGAGCACCGAGCGTGAAGCCTCCGTCGTCTGCTCCTGTCCACCGCCTTCTCCCCCGGCTCCCGCAGTACGACGCGGGCGCTGAACTCCTCCACCACGCACAAGGTTCCCCATGCCCTCGCCCCGCCAGCGCGATGACCTCGCCGCCTTCGCCGTCTCCCTCGCCGCCCGCCTCCCAGGCCCGACCTGGACCAGCACGTACACCCGCCACGCCAAATATTCCGATCAGATCCCGACGACTAACTCGCTGTGGGACATCGGCGCCATCGGATACGCGGCCTCCAACTTCGTCCTCGGCCACCAGGCGGTCCTCAGCCGGGCCGACGGAGCCCGCCTACTGGTCTTCGACCGGCCCATGCGGCCCCGCCAGTTCATGATCGGCGCCCTGGAACCGGATGCCGCTCCGGACGCCTTTCATAAGGTCCTGGAGCCCAACGGCATCACCGTCCCCGCAGAAGCGGCCCGCGCGGCCTCACAGGTCAGCCGCCGACTTCTGCCCCGGTACGAGGCAGCCCTGCAGCAGGTCAGGCGAAACACCGGCCACCCCGTCCCCCGCCGTCCGGCGCCGCCCCTGCTCACCGGGCGGGTCAGCATGGCTTGGTATCCCGACGGAGCCGTGGGCGCGGTATCAGGAGCGGAGGGCGCCGCCGACGTGCTGTACGGGTGCGGCTTCCAGTTCCATCCGTACGACCGGATGTTCGTGCTGCCGGCCGCGTACGGCGACCGTGAGCAGATCACCCGCATCCACCTCGCCTCGCAGCGCCTGAACCGTCTGGGCATCGGCGTCGTCGTCCGTCCCCTGCTTACCTCCAACCCCGCGCGGCCAGCCGCCCTCGGCCCCGGCGCCCCAGTCCGGAGCCGGTGACCTCACCCCACAGGCCCGCCCCGAGAGAGGACAGCCCCTCTGAACCACGCTGACGAATTCGGCACCGACGTCGAGATTTACCGGCACCACAGCGACAAGGCCATCTACGCGGACACCCGCACCGGCGCCCCCGAGCGCCTGCTGAAGCTGCTTGACGATCGGGGCTTCGAACGGAACGTCATGCCGCCGCTTTACGTGTGGCACGTGCTTCCCACATCCCTCAGCCCTGAAGAGGAACGCCAGCACGCGACCCGTGCCATGGTCGCCGGCACCGGAGCCGGATACCGGGTCGGCATCGCCCCCGAGCTCTTCGACGAGGCGGCCTACGTGGAAGCCATGGCCGCCCGGCGCGGGCCCGTGCCGCACCCGCCACGGGGCATCCCCGCGCCGGGCAGTGCCGCCCGCCGGCGTTCCTGACCTCGCTGGAGATCTGATCACCTCACCGCCCGAACCTCTTCGACTTCCTCCCGTCTCTATCCGGCGCAGACCCCGGCTCGCTTTCTTCCTTCTCCGCCGCTATCTGCGGGTCCATACGTTCGGCAGCGACCGCCGTCCGGTCCCCCGGATGGTGGGGCCTGCCTGTGGCACAACGGGCGAGGCCCGCTGACGCTCCCCGCGGCGTGACCCCGGGCACCGCCGCAGACACCCCGACTCCTGAAAGGAGGTCGTTTGTTCAACGTCACCGCGCAGGACCTCAACGACGTCCGTATCACCCTCGCTGCCCTGGCTGTGCAACTGGACGCGGGGACGACCGCCGAGGATGCCGCAGCTCTGTTGAAGCCTGTCTTCGAGATTGACGACGGGCTGCTCTACCAGGTCAGTAACATCCTGGGCTCGGTCAGCCGGCTGGCCAAGCGACATGCCGACGTCGGCGTCGAAGACGCAGACCTCTGGCGCGACCTCGCCCACTCCCGCGACGCCGTATTCCGTCAGGCCGAGAACCTCCTCGGCACCGACGCCGAGATCGCCCAGTGGCCGTCCCTGGCCCCCGTTCCGGCCCCGGTCTCATCCCCCTTGCCGCCCGCCCCGCCGCTGACTCTGCCTGGGAGGACCCGATGAGTCGGCAGTGGAAGGGCTGGGGGCCGGGAGGCGAACTCCCTGAGCACCACTACCTGATCGAGCCCCGCCACCTCGCCGGCGGCGGCGACATGCAACACGTCACCGAGTACCTCCGTGCCAGCGGGTGGGCCGACAGAACACCCCGCGCCGGCACCCCCATCGTCTTCGACAGCCCGGACAAGTCCGTCCGCCTGGGGTACAACACCGCAGCTGTGCCGCCGGGCTGGACGGTCTCCGGCCGCACCACCCCGGACGAGCCCGCCTGGCACGTGACCCTCACCGCGCACGTTCCCGTCGAGATCATCGCCGGGCTCACCGACGCACTGACCCAAACTCGCCCGGCTCACGCCCCGAACGTGTGGGCGCCGCTGGAGGAGCAGAACTGGGCGACCGCCCGCGGGAAGCACTTCACCGCAACCAGCCCTGACGGTGACGCCTGGGTCCAGTTCCACCAGAGCCCTGCGGGCGGGGCGCACTGGTGGGCCGGGGCCCGAACCGAACACGGACGCACTTGGGACGCGGTTTTCTCCCAGAACACTCCGATGCACCTCGTCCAGGGCTTCGCCACCGCCTTGGCCGACCCCCAGCCCGTGATGCGGCCACGAGGGCACGTACCGGCCACCGACAGGATCCGCACCACCTCGGTTTCCGTCCTTCCCTCCCAACTCGCCGCCTGGAAACAGGCCCGCGTCACCGCAGCCCGCACGGCGACCTGGGCCAAGAACACATGGGCGGCCCGACAGCCTCGCAAGCCCGCACCGCGCTCTCACACCGCCAGGAACGGCGCCGCAGCCGGCCGCCACTAGCCCACCTACCTACTGGACGCCCATGACCGACAGCACCACCGAACTCACACCCGACCAGCTCCAGGAGGCCGCGAACACGCTCTTGAAGCTCACTGCCCACCTGCGATCGGGCCCCGCCCCCGAACAGGCCCTGGACCTGGCGGCCGTTCTGCTCGACGAGGACAACGGACTCCTCGCCCGGCTGGCCGAGGCACTCCGCGCAACGTCCCGCTACCTGGTCCAGCAGTCTCCGGTCCCCTGGGAACCGCAGGTCGAGCACACCATCCAGTGGCTCATCCTCGCGGCCAACGACATCCAGGACTGGACGATCCTTCACTTCGACGTCAGCCGGCTGCGCGAGGCACCGTTCCGGAGCCCGAGCAGCGTGTGAACGAGGACCTGAAGGCCTTCGCGGAAGACCAGAACAGCAAGCTCCACTGCGAGATCAGCCCCCGGCACCTGGCCGGCGCCGGGGATCCCCGGCATGCCACGCACGTCCTGCGCGCGGCCGGCTGGAAGCACTCCGGCGACCGCGGTCTTCCGCATGTGCGGCTGACCAGCCCAGATCGCTCGCTGAGCCTGTCCATCGAGCCGAGCGCGGCCTCCTTCCCTCCATGGTGGCGGCTGGGCACACACCCGTTCACGCCCGGCTACTGGACCGCACGATTCGACGGGAACACCCCCGTCGAAATCATCGCGGGCCTGACCGACTCCCTCACCCGCCCAGCGCCCGAGCAGCAGTCACCAGATGCTTGGGAGACCCTCGCCGCCGCAGGCTGGAACGTCATCAGCAACGAACCGCACCGGGGTGAGGCTGACGCCCCGCACCCAGGACTGAGGATCAGGCAGAGGGGCCTCGGCTCCCCTGACGACGGCCGCTTCTGGTGGAGCGTCGAGGCCACCACGGAGAACGGTGGGGGCGGCGTCGAACGCATCTGGTCCGCCTCACTCGATCGCAGCACCCCGCCGCGGGCACTCGAAGGGTTCCTCGCCGAGCTCGTCAACCCAGCTCCCGTCCTGCGCGGTTCCCACGACAACACCAGGCACTACCTGGCAGTTGAAGGCGAGCCCTTCGCGGCAGGAGCGCAGATCGTCGCCGCCCACGAGGTCCGGGTGGCGGCAGCCAAAGCAGCGGGGCGCGCCCTGGCCCGCGGACCGGAGCGCCTGCCGAGTGCAGTGCACCCGCCCGTCCGAGCAACGACATCCACCCCGTCCGGCCGGACCCGGTAGCCCGTAGGGCGGGGCGCACCGCCTCCGTCCTACGGCCCCAGCTCCCTACCCACGCTCGAAGGACCCCTCGCCCCTTGGCACTGTCCCCAGCAGATCTCCACCGACTGCGCCTTCAGCAGCTCGCCGTGTACGTACGCGACAGCCGCGCCCTTCTCCCCTCGCCGCAGCACGATGCTCACGCAGAGGAGCCCGTCGCCGACAGCCCGTCGGTACAGGCGGCCACCTGGCGGGCCTTCCGGAAGATCTCCTACAGCGCCGGGCAGATCCTCACCGTCGCCGAGATCCAGGCCACCCGGCTCCCTCCGCAGGCTCTACCCGACTCCTGGGCCGCCACCTGCGCGGGCCTGCGCGAAGCGGCCCGCCACCTGGATGAACTCCAGGCCCAGTGGCTGGTGGACCGCGAAGAGATCCTCTCCCGCGACACCGACACGCGAGCCGAGTACGAAGCGCGCCTCCAGCACCGCAACCACGCCGCCTGGCCTCACCTGGCCCGCTGGACCCGCGACGCAGAAACGATCCTCCAGCTCGACGTTCTCGCACGCGGCCTCACCACCCGCACAGTCCGCACCCCCGAGCCGCCCCCTCTGCCCCGCCGCCGAGCCGCACCGCCGCACCGGCCCTGAACCCACGTACCTAGGACGTCCGCTTGCCCCCCAACCGACCTGACTCCTCGCACGATTTCACCGACCTGGCCTTCAAGGTGCTGCTCGGCGCCCTGGCCGTGGCCATCCCCTGGGCCAACCTCACCTGGCTGGGCGGCAACAGCACCACCTGGCTGACCAGCGCAGGCGCTTGGGCTCCGTACGACCCGGCCGGTGCTCTCCTCCACCCGGATCGCCTGTGGCCCACCACCGGCAGCACCGCCCTGGTAATCGGCCGGCTCATCATCCCCGGGGTCCTCCTGGTCACGATCGCCCTCGTCGCACTCAGCCTGTGGAAGAAGCGCCCCGGCGGGGGGAGGAAGAAGAAGGTCGTGGGGATGGCCAAGGCCCGGGACATCGAGCCCCTGCTGGCCAAGTCCCTGAACAGCAAGGCCCGATCACTGCGCCCCAGCCTGAAGGAGGTCAAGAACCTCGCGCCCAAGGACACCGGGATCCTCCTCGGCAACATCGCCGGGAGCCGTACCGAGGTCCGGATGAACTTCGAGGACGTGGCCGTCGCGATCATGGCACCCCGGTCGGGCAAGACGACCACGCTGGCCATCCCCATGATTCTGGCCGCCCCCGGCCCGGTCCTCCTGACCTCGAACAAGGCCGCCGGCGACGCCTACACCTGTTGCCTCGACGCCCGCGGCGCGGTGGGCAGAACCTGGTCGATGGACCCGCAGCAGATCGCCCACGCGGAGCGGACCATGTGGTGGAACCCGCTCGCCGACGCCGACAGCCTTGAAGGAGCCGGCCGCCTCGCCGGCCACTTCCTGACCGCTGCCGTCGATGCCAGCCAGCAGGGCGACTTCTGGTCCAAGGCCGCCAGCAACGTACTGAGCCAGTTGTTCCTCGCGGCCGCACTCGACCAGCGCCCCATCACCGATGTCATGAGCTGGCTCGCGTTCCCCGCCGACCGCACCCCGCTCGACCTCCTGCGCGACCACGGGTTCACCGCCGTCGCCTCCCAGCTCAAGGGCACAGTGGAAGGGCCGCCGGAGACGCGGGACGGCATCTTCGAAACCAGCAGGCAGTACGCCGCCTGCCTCCTCAACGCCGACATCGCGAAGTGGGTCACCCCGCAGAAGGACGCCGACGAGTTCAAACCCCGCGACTTCGTCACCAGCACCGACACCCTCTTCCTTCTCAGCAAGGACGGCGGCGGCGGCGCGTCAGCCCTCATCGCGGCCTGCGCGGACTCCGTCATGCGCACCGCGACAGCCCAGGCCGAGCGCGCCGGTGGGCGCCTTGACCCGCCCATGATCTGCGTCCTCGACGAGGCCGCGAACGTGTGCAAAATTTCGGACCTGCCCGACTTGTATTCCCACCTCGGCAGCCGCGGCATCATCCCCATCACGATCCTGCAGAGCTACAGGCAGGGGCAGCGCGTCTGGGGCGACGCCGGCATGGACGCCATGTGGAGCGCCTCCACCATCAAGGTCATCGGCAGCGGCATCGACGACCCCGACTTCGCCGACAAGCTCAGCAGGATGATCGGCGACCACGACGTCGAGACCACCTCCACCTCGACCTCCGACTCCGGGAAGTCCACATCGGTCTCCATGCGGCAGGAACGGATCCTGCCGGCCGACGCCATCCGCGCCCTCCCCAAGGGATCCGGACTCCTCTTCGCCACCGGCATGCGCCCCGCGATGCTCGACATGCGCCCCTGGTACCTGGAGCCCGGCGCCGACGAACTGTCCGCCGCCTCCGCCCGGGCCTCGAAGGCCATCACCGCCCGAGCCATCGCCAAGCACACGCCCCAGCAGAGCGATTACGGCCCAGCCGCGTAGACGCCGCCACACAGACCCGTTCTCCCGAAGGAGCAGTCATCACCGACCCCATTCCCGCGGAGGCCTTTTCGCGGGTCAGCGCCTCCACCTCACCTCGGACGGACTCCAGGTTCTCCGTCGCCTCGGCCCGGCTCCGGAGCCGGGTGTTCCCGCCCGCCCCCGCCACCCGGGCCCCGCCCCTGTCCTCTGACCTAGCCTCCTCCCGGTGGCGCAAGTGCTTCCGGGAGGGGGCCCTGAGAAGGCCTCACCCTCATGCCCGACGACGCACTGTTCTCCCTGCCTGGCCTGCCCGCATCCCCCGCACCGAAGCCTCGGGGCCGTCCCGGGCCGCCACCGGCTCCACCTTCGCCTGACCCTCCGCCTCCCGCAACGCCGCTCACACCCAGCCCTGACGTGCCACCCGCACCGCAGACTCCGGTGCCGGCCGTTGCCGGTCCGCCCTCCCCGGTCTTGCGGCTACTCGCTCTCGCCGACCAATTCACCCAGCACAATGACCTGCTCGCATGCCTCCAGCCGGCGTACTCCGCCGCTCAGGGCCACCCCTCGGCGAACAGCTTGGTGGGCGCCTGCCGGGAAGCCGTCCAGGCCATCGTCGACCAACCCATGTACACGGGCGTGGACCTGACCGAAGCAACGGTCCGGATCAAGCAACTGACCGCTCTGACCGGAGAGGCGGTCCGGCACCTCGCCGATGCCAAGGAACTCCTCGCCGCCGCTCCTCAGCCATCAGACACGCCTAACAAGAGCGGGGACATCGCACATCGGATCCAGTTGGCCCGCGAACTGACGCTTCTGGCGCCGGTCGCAGCCGTGGAGTCCGCGAGCACCCTCGCCACGGAGATCCAACGCCGCCGGCCCGGGACGGCCACCGAGGCCGACGCGCTGGCCCCTGCTCAGCGGGCCGCCCTGCACGCCACGGCCCGAGGACACGTCGTCATCGCCCGGCACCAGGGACGCGAGGCCGTCCACAGCCGCAGCAACTCCGTGCACATCGACACCCTGCGCGCTCTCGAACAGGCCGGGCTCGTCGCCGTCGAGCCCGGGTCCGCACCGCCCGCCTTCGGCGCCGGCCCCCCGCGCGACCGGGTCCGCCTCACCCTCACCGGAGCGATGGCCCTGACGGCCGCCCTCGGCAGCAGCCCCCGCATCCAGGCCCTCACAGCCCCAACAGCACGTCCCGCCCACACCACCACCGCCGTGCCGGCAAGGCGCCGCTGAACACCGCACTCCTGCCGGACGCCCCCACAGTCTCCACCCATCTTGCGCCCTTGATCTTCGGCGCCCGCACCTCCCTGGATCCCCCTCTCTTGGAAAACCCCCGATACCGAGTGCTCTCCCTGGGCGCCGGAGTACAGTCTTCCAGCCTCCTCGCGCTTTCCGCCGAAGGAATTCTCCCGAAAGTTGACTTCGCGGTCTTCGCAGACACCGGCTGGGAACCCCGGGCCGTTTATGACCATCTCGACCGCCTGGAACGGGAGATAGCCCGCCCTGCCGGGATACCAATCCTCCGCGTCTCCTCCGGGAACATCCGAAACGACGCCCTGAACCCAAATCACCGATTCGCGTCAATGCCGCTCTACATTCTCAACGAAGACGGCCGGCCCGGAATGACCAGACGTCAATGCACTGGCGAATACAAGATAAAGCCGATTAAACGACAGATCCGCGACCTGCTCGGATACCCGCATCCTCTGCGCGTCCCGAAGGGGCTCTTCGTCGAGCAGTGGGTCGGTATTTCCACGGATGAGTTTCATCGCGCCAAGGACTCCGACGTCAAATACATGCGCAACCGGCACCCCCTGATCGCCGATCTGGACTGGTCGCGCGCCGACTGCACACGCTATCTGTCCAACATTGGATTGGCGGACACACCTAAGTCGAGCTGCCTTGGTTGCCCATTTCACGGAAATGCGCAATGGCGGAGTATCCGGGACGCATCCCCAGCCGAATGGGATGATGTTGTCGCCTTCGACGAGGCTATCCGTAAAGGCAACGCGCGGGCGAATGCTTCGGGTAATCCGCTCCTGGGGCAGGCTTTCCTCCACCGCTCCCGCGTTCCGCTCGGCGTGGCACCGATCGACCACGTCACCCGCTCGGAGCGGGCCGCCGCCGATCTCGACGAGCTCGAAAACGGCGTGGTCAACGGCTGCTCGCCCTGGGCCTGCCGCGGCGAAGAAGAGGGCGCCGACCAGGACGACTTCGGGCTGACCGCGTGAAGGACCTCGTCCTGGACCTCTTCGCCGGCCCCGGCGGCTGGAGCCACGCGCTGGGTGTGCTCGGCGTCCGCGATGTCGGCCTGGAATGGGACGAGTGGGCCTGCAAGACCAGGGCCGCGGCAGGGCAGTTGACGATCCGCACGGACGTGGCGATGTACCCGGTGTGGCCGTTCACGGGCCGCGTCCGAGGGCTCATCGCCTCGCCGCCCTGTCAGGCCTGGTCCATGGCCGGCAAGCGTCTGGGCCTGGTGGACCAGCCGCTGGTCCACCAGGCCGTCGCCGACCTCGCCGCAGGCCGAGACACCCGGGCGCAGCTGCTGACCGCGTGCAAGGACCCTCGGAGCCTGCTGGCCGCGGAGCCGATGCGCTACCTCCGCGCACTGCACTCGGTGGGCGAACCGGAGTGGGTCCTCATGGAGGAGGTCCCCGACGTCCTGCCGTTGTGGAAGCAGTACGCCGCGATCCTGCGAGGCTGGGGCTTCTCGGTCTGGACCGGGCTCCTCAACGCGGCGGACTACGGGGTGCCGCAGACGAGGAGGCGGGCGATCCTGATCGCCTCCCGGGCCCGCGTGGCCGAACCGCCGGCACCGACGCACGCCCAGAGTGCCGAGGCCGAGTCGTTCTTCGGCCCGGGCCGCGAGCGGTGGGTGTCCATGGCAGAGGCGCTCGGCTGGGGTGCCACTGATCGCCCCGTCCCGACGGTCTGCGCAGGCGGCGGGCCCGGCGGAGGGCCGGAACCTTTCCCGTCTGGAGCCCGCAAGACCCTGACCGACGCCCGTGACCGCGGCACATGGAAGTCCCCCGCTTCGCCTCCCACGACCAGGCGGACCCGAAGGCGTCCGTCCCGCTCCGACGCACTAGCCTGCACCTGCGGCCGGCATCCCTGGGCCTGGTCGCTGCGGAACTCCAACCAGGCCAACGCAACCATCCGCGGCATTGACGAGCCGGCCGGGACTCTGTTCTTCGGGCACCGGGCGAACGAGTGCGTGTGGGTCGCCGAGCCCGCAGGAACGGCGTCGGGCGTGGTGGCTGCTGCACCCGAGCCCATCCGGATCACCGCCGCTGAGGCAGGGGCACTGCAGACCTTCCCCGCGGGCTATCCGTGGGCGGGCACGAAGGGTGCGCAGTTCAGCCAGATCGGGAACGCTGTCCCGCCGCTGCTGGCCGGCCATCTCCTTGCGCCGCATCTCGGTAAGACCCTGCCCCGCTCCGACTTCATCCTGGCCGCCTGATGCCCAACTCGCCAACCTCCGAGCCAGACTTCGGCCTGGCGGACATCCCGCCGAACCCACCTGTCTATTTCGCCGAGCAGGCCCTTCTCGGCGGCCTTCTCCTCGACCCGCACCGGATCAAGACGATCGGGCTGCTCGGCCCGGATCATTTCGCCTCCGCTATCCATCGGGCGATCTTCGCGGCGATGGCCGCGCTCCCCGCACCCTCTGCGGACCTCCACGCCAAGGAGCCGGTGTGGATCACAGCAGTCCTCGCCCACGCCCGCCCTCACGCGCGGGGGCTGACCCCCAGCTACCTTCACGCCCTGGCCGGGGCCTGTCCCGACCCGGCTCACACCCCCGCATACGCGCGGATGGTGCGCTCCGACCATGCTCGGCGGACCGTCCTCGTGCACGCCGGCCTCCTCGTTCAGGCGGCCACCGACCGGGGCCTGCCGGACCCGGCCACCGTGGTACTGAGCCGGGCAGACGCACTCGCCACGCTGCTCGATCAGCTGGCCGGCTCCTTCCCCTCCCACCCCGGCTCCCTGCCGCGTACGGCACCGCCGACACTTCCTGGCCTCCGGGTGAGGCCCGAGGTCGCCGACGAGGAGCAGCTGTTGCTGTCGACGGCCACCACGTACCCGGAGGCTCTGGCGTCCATGCGGTGGCTGCGCCCGGAGGACTTCACCACCGCGCTGTACGGCTGCCTGTACCGGTGCCTGACGTCCCTGGCCAGCCGGGGCGAGCCGGTCGACAAGGTGACCGTGCTCTGGGAGGCGCAACAGAACGGTCTGCTCACTTCCACGTTCGGACCGCAGGAGGCTCTGGAACTGCTGGACAGCCCGGCGGGAGCGCCTGAGCACTGGGGCGAGCAGATCCTGCGGCGTGCCCTCCTGCGCCACGCGCACCTCGCCGGCCTGCACGTCCAGGCCTTCGCTCAGGACCCGACGAACACGCCACACCAGGTGATCACCGGCAGCCGCCGGGCGCTCTCCCACCTCGCTGGGGTCCGGGCCCGCTGGCAGCACGCCACGCACCAGCCGGCCTCCCCACGCCCACCTGTCCCCGCCTCCCGGGCCGGTCCCTCCCCACAGCGGACCCGCACCCCAGCCGCCTCACCGCGGCCTTCCCGATGAGCCCACCCCACCCGGGTCCGGCCAGCCGCCCGCTGGCCGGACCCGAGAAGCGAGCCGCATGCCCTCCCGTACCGACCTCCCCGACGTTCGCCTCGCCCTCCACCCCGACCACAGCAGCGCCGTGGTCGCCACCCTCACCGCCCCCGAGCGCTACCTCGCCCGCTCCGTGCTCGCCGAGTACGGCTTCCGGGCGACCGGCGACTCGACCATGGTCCTGGCCCGAATCGACCACGATGAACCCCACCACGCCGACAAGGCCGCCTCGGCCCTCCGGGAAGGCGGCGTAATAGTCGAGGTCAGCGCCGCGCTCCAGGAGGAGATTGAGACGGAATGGACCTACGGCAACGCCCCAACGCACTGGCAGTGGCTGACCCCCGAAGAGATCCGCGAGCACACCGGGGAAGCCCAGCGGATCCACGACGACATCGCCGCCGGCCGCCTCACCATCCACCTCCATGCCCATGACGGCTGGACCACCGTCGCCGTCGGCACCTACGCCGGGGGCAAGAGCGTCCATCTCCACGGCGAGGGCCACCTCCGCACGGAGGAGACGGACTACACCTCCGAAGCCGAGGCCGTAGCCGACTTCCACCGCCGCCACACCGTTGCCGTCCGCCCCGGACCGGCCCCTCTCACCGGCATCGAGCGTGACGCCTTGGCCGTCCTGGGCACGGCTCCGTCCTCCCCCACGCCGTCGGCAGCACCATTGGGCCTCGCAACCGAGGAGGTGTCCCAGTTGGTGCCCGTGTACGCCAACGGTCCCGGCGACCACGAAGCCCTCCTGAAAGACTTCTTCGCCGCCAACGGAGAATGGGAAAGATGGCGGCCACACGACGAGACCACCATCGCCAGCCACGAGTCCCTCACCCTGCGCGTCGAGTTCCTCCACGAGGCCAGGCACGGCGACAGCGCCTGGACGATCGCCGCCTACGAGTCACCCGTCGGCGAACGCCTCTGGCACGCCACCGCCACCCCGGCCACGCCCGCCGAGGTCATGCGCGCCCTCCTCAAGAGCGTCAGCACCGAGGACTCCTGGGGTCGGGGATCCGGTAGCCCCGTCAAGGAGGAAGACCTCGCCCACGCGTCCCGCCCCCTGGGCGACGCGGGCTGGCCCTTGAAGGTCGGATCCCGGCTGATCGAGTGGACGGCACCCACGGCCGACGCGGCAGGCCTGCGCTTCGACACCCTCATCAAGCATGGAGACGTCGTGCCGGCCTGGACGATCTGGGGCGGCAACACGGCCGACAGCCCCTCATGGTCCATCCACCTCTCCGCGTACGCCCCCACAGGCCTCATCCAGGGCGTGAGCTTCGAACTCGCTCACGGCTACAGCCAACGGCCGTCTCCAGTCCCGGTCACCGGCAAGGTCCCCCGCTCGGCCCACCAGCCGATCGCAGCCCCACCGCCGGCCGTAGCCCACCGCCCTACCGCTCGACGCTAAGTGAGCCCACACCCGTATGAGTCTTGGCTGACCAAGATCGCACTGCCCGGCTTTGTTCGCGATTTCCAGGAAACACGTGGACGGACAGCAAACCGAGAGGCAGTCTGATCAACGTCAGATCTGAGATCCCGGAGACCACATGGGCGCACCCCCCAAGCTGACCGCACGTGAAGCGTTCGACCTCAATCTCGAAGACGCTGAGATTCTGGTGGACCTCGCAAAGACCCTCGTCAACAACCGGCAGCGCAGGATGCGACGCGAGAAGCGCGAGCGCCTGGGCGATGCGCTCTCCCTGCCGCAGAAGCACTGGGACGAGCTGGAGTGCTTGGAGAACGACAGGGTTTTCGTGACCTTCAAGCCAGGCCATGCCTCTCTACGAGAGAAGCTCCAGGAACCGAACCTCCGGCCTCTGCTCAGGCAGGCCCTCGTGGCCGCCTGTGCGGCCATAGAGACCTTCTGCGCAGACCGCGTCATGGAACGCTACAGCGCCGCCATCTCCTCGAATCCACCGCCCGGGGGCCTGCTTGAACTCTCCATGACAGTCGGGGACTACCTCGCAATCGAGGAGAAGTACGAGAAGCGTGGCTGGGGGCTTCGGCAGGTCGTTGAGCTGGAGGTCCGAATGCGTGCCAGTCCCGCACCTGCCCAGATCGGTCAGCTGATTAGTCTCGTGGGCGAGAAGAAGCTCATGACCCGAGTCGATAAGCGGCGCAAGGTCGCTGTCAACGAATCGACAACCGAGCTGGACCGGATCGTGGCTCGCCGCAACCTGATCGCCCACACCGGTGACCGCCTTGGGCGTGGGCGCGCGACGATCACCGTAGCCGAGGTCGAAGCAGACCTGGCAGTGATCGTTTCGATCATTGATGCCCTCGATCACGAGACCAAGCCCACCTGACCATAGAGGGATGCGGCCGCCGACTTACCCGCTTCGGTGAGGCCGACGGCCGCCTCTTGCTGATCTCATGAGGAGGCCCCTTGCAGCGGTGGACCCATGAATTCCGAACTTTCGATCCATGTTTCATGGAAGGCCCCCCTGTCCGCACTGCGGAGGGCCGACCTCGCTGCCTGAACCACAACTCGACGCCGCTGGCCGCCGCGGTGGTCACGCGGCCTCGTAGGCTTGCCGCAGTAGCGGCTCCACTCGGTGCAGATCGCGGTCTGAGCGGAGTCGGACTTCAAGGTCGCCGGTTCCGTGGTGACCGATCTCGCTGACGTCCCGAGTGAAGCCGGGGACGAGGTCGACCACTTTGGGCGACAGACGAAGGGTCACGACGACTTCCTGCTGGTGGCCGTGGCTGACGCATGCGAAGTTCCGCAGCGTCCGGTAGGCCCGGTACTGCTTGCGGTCGATGCGGCTCACGTCATCACCGAGCCCCAAGAGAAGTTCCTCCAGCGCGGCCCGCAGGTCCGAGACCCCGGTGTTGTCCACCGGCCTGTCCCCCTGTGCTGCCCTGCGCTGTCGGCGGTCGCTTCGGACCGCCCCGTCGGCGACGACGGAGGCGACCGGCTCAAGGGCCAGGAGGTCATTGCCGAAGTAGCTGTAGCGGACCAGGTCGATGCTGCGCCGGATCTCGCGCACGGCGTGCACGTCGTAGCGTGTGAAGTCCTCCGCGACGCAGATCAGCCTGGGGGCGCTCCACAGGACCTGGTCCGCAGCCGCTTCCCCGAGCCGGTCGCGGACCAGGTGCTGGAACTCCGCCTTGTGGTCGACGAGCCACGACAGGTAGAAGAGGCCCTGCGTGATGACGCCGGCGTCCCGCCCTCGCTTGTACTCGACGACGACGGGCGAGCCGTTCTCGTCGATACCGAGCGAGTCGATCCTGCCTCCGTGCACCGGCCCCGTGCTGTACTCGCTCGCCAGGAACCGGACACCGAGCAGGAGCTCCATGTTCCCCTCGACCACGTCCTGCAGGTGGCGTTCCAGCTCCGCCGGCCTCGCGGTGATCTCCACCGCGCCCCCACCGTTCACATCGAACAGCCTCAGTCTCAGCACCCCCATGCATTGCTGTATCCAGATACCACAACAGTGGCGGAGAGGAGATTGTTTCCTTCTCGACCTTCGGGGACGTAGAGCCGCGGGCGCCGCACACACGACCGAGGCCCCGGGCATCTTGCAACATCCCGCGAACCGTTCTACCGCCCCCTCCTCAACTCGAAGCACAAGGACCGCAACCGGGCCGTCTCCGTCTGGGAGGACACCCGTGACTGGGGTGGCGATGGTTACGGGGACAGGCGTCGTCAGGAGCACGGCGGTGGCGACTCCGCCTTCGACTCGACCGAGAGCGTCGCCGGCACGAGAAGCCTGGCACTGCGGAGCGGATGGCGCGGGCTTCGGCGTGCCCGGCCGGACGCGAGAGGGTGTGGCGCTCATGAAGGCGCGCGCCGCCTCGTTGAGCGCTTTGCGCGTCGAAGGCGGTGAGGTCAGCCCGTGGGCGTCGAGGAGCTCACACACGGACGCTCGTCACTGCACTCAGCGATGCAGCCCGCCTTGCTGCCAGATCTGGACGGCAGGGGCCTCCATCAGCCAAATTGATCACATGATCGAGCCTGGACCTGCCAAAACATCCGCCTCCTGTTGCACTCCCCCGATGACCGTCGCCGAAGCCGCGGATCTGGCAGCCGCATTCAAAGCGTTGGCCGACCCGGTACGGCTGCGGATCGCGAGCATCGTGGCCTGCTGCCCGGCCGGCGAGGTCTGCATGGGCGAGATCGCCGCGGAATTCTCCGTTTCAGGCCCCACGATCAGCCACCACTTGCGGAAGCTTCGCGAGGCTGGCGTGTTGTCCTCCGAGCGGCGGGCGAGCGAGGTGTATTACCAGGTGCGGTCCGCCCGGCTGGACTCCCTCATCGATCAGTTGACGGCAATGAGGTCGCTGGTCGCTCACGCTTCCTGAGTTACGGGAGTCGAACCCACCCTGCAGAGGCCGCGCGTTGCCGCGCCAGAAGCGACTTCGGCGAATGCGACCGCCACCACCTCCGCACATGGCTGCGGCCCGCCCCGGAGCAGGGGGCGGGCCGTTGCCGTCTGTCGCGTTGGGCCCTCAGGCCAGGTGGATCAGAGCCACATCGGGGCGGTGTAACCGAGGACGACCGCGCCGGTGAAGAGGATGCCGACGACCAGGGCCACCACGCGCCAGCGGGCGATGAGGAGCATGCCGCTGATGGCGCCGACGCTGGTGCCCGCGCCGGTCATCAGGAAGGCGAGCGCAGGGCCCGGGCCCATGCCGCCCTTCATCAGGCTGGCGACGAGCGGCAGGGAGCCGTCGGAGTTCAGGTAGACCGGGATGCCGATGAGTGCGGCGAGCGGGACGGAGTACCAGTGGCCGCCGCCGAGGTACTCGGTCAGGTAGCGGGTGGGGATCGCGTTGATGATCAGGAAGCCGAGGGTCGCGAATCCCAGGAAGTAGAGCGCGAGGCGCTTGCTGGTGATCAGGAGCTCGTTGCCGAACTCGTCCAGCTTCCAGCGCTTGACCAGGCTGGTCTCGACCGGCGCGGGCGCCGGAGCCGGGGCGATCGGCCGGCTGAGGAGGGCCGTACGGGCCAGGCCACCGCCACCGCCGGAGCCTGCGGGGGCGCTGACACCGCCACCGCCCGAGATGTCGTCGGACTCGGTGTCATCGCCGGTGCAGCAGCTCTCCTCGGACTTCTTTTCGGCCTCGGTGGAGGTCAGGCGGGCCTGCCCGTCGAGCCAGCCGGTCTTCTCGATGAGCCAGGTCACGGCGCCGGCGAAGAAGCCGAGGATGATCGCGGCGACGAAGAAGGTCGTGGCGAAGTTCGTACCGAACAGGCCCATGGAGTAGACGAGCTCCTCAGGGCTGGTCAGCGGCGAGGCGACCATGAAGGTCACGACCGGGGCCCAGGGGACGCTGGAGGCGAGGGCGCCCAGGACGACCGCGGTGGTTCCGCAGGAGCAGAACGGGGTGAGCGTCGCGAGGACGACGGCTCCGATGACCGCCCAGAGGGTCTTGCGCCGCAGCCACGAGGAGAGCCGATCCGCTCCGATGTACACCGGGATGGCCGAGGCCACGATCACGCTGATCAGCAGGAACGGCCAGTTCGCGGCGAGGGAGTGGCCGACGTCCTGGGCCGTGCGGCTCAGGACGTCGAGGACGGTGTCGAACACGGAAAGCTCCAACTCATAGACGGCTGTCGATGGGTTGAACTCTGTCGGATTCATAGATGACTGTCAATGCATCCAGGGAACAATCCATAGATGACCGTCGTTGAATCGGGTATGCCTACGCCCATCTCGGAGCTCTGCTGCTCCCCCGTGCTGGCCGGTCCCCTCACCCCGGAGGCGGCCGACGACCTCGCGGCCGCACTCAAGGTCGTCGCGGACTCGACCCGCCTGCGCCTGCTCGGACTGATCCGCTCCAGGCCGAACGGAGAGGCGTGCACGTGCGACCTCACCGAGCCGCTGGGGCTGACCCAGCCGACGGTGACGCACCACCTCAAGGTGCTCTTTGAGGCGGGCTTCCTCGAGCGGGAGCGCCGCGGGCGCCAGACGTACTACCGGATCGCGACCGGCAGCATGGCCGTGCTGTGCCAGGCCCTGGACCCCTCGCCGGAGCTGCTCTCCAGCTGATCCAACTCGTTTCAGCCAAGGGCCCGTTGACTTCACGCCACGCGTGAGCAACGGGCCCTTCGGCATGTTCAGGCATGAGGGTGCCGGGCGCGCTTCATGCCAGTGGTGATCCCTTCCGGAGCCTGGGTGGCCTCGGACAGACTCATGAACACCGGGAGGGCGAGAAGCCCCCCGGGACCACCGGACAGGCCGGCAGGCCGCCGGTCACCAAAAAGCCACCACCACATCCAAGGGGATAGCCATGTCTGTTTCGCGTACCTCGATGAGCCTCGCCGCCACCGTCCTGGTTGCCGTGATCGGACTTGGCTCCGCCTCCGCACTGGGCCCCGCGCACGACTCCTTGGCCGGCGCCGGTTGGGACTCCGCCCCCATGACCCTGGCCGGTGCCGGCTGGGACTCCGCCCCGGTCAACCCCTCCACCAACGGCGCGGGCTGGGACTGATCCCCGGCTCACGGCCCCAGTACCCCGCGTCACCCCGCTACCCGAGACACCCACCCCGTTCCCGCTGTGCCCCAAGGAGTACGAGAGATGAGCACCACTTGCTGCGCCACCATCGAGAAGCCGGCTCCGGCGCTCGTGGTGCTGGAAGAGCCGACGACCACCGGCTGCTGCTCGGCCACCGAGGAAACTGAGGCCTCGGAGGCCGCCGCGACCTCCGTCGTCACCATCGCCCCCGAGGTCGCCGAGCAGGAGCAGTCCTCATGCTGCGGCACGGCGGAGGAGACCGTACCCGTGAAGGTCGATGAGTCCGCAGGCTGCTGCGGTCCGGCCGCCGCCCCCGAGCCGGAGCCCGCGCAGGCCACCGGTTGCTGCGGTCCCGCCAAGCCCGAGCCCGTCTCCGGCTGCGGCTCCGAGTGCGGTCCCGCCGAGCAGGAGGCCCCGGCCGACGTGCGGACCGGTCTCTCGCTCCGCGACGCTGTCGCGGCCCTCGGCGGCAGCGTCCCGCAGGTCACGGACCCCGCGCCGTACGTACTTCCGCACTGGCTGCAGGCCACCGAGGCCAGCCTCGACGGGGTCAAGCCCTGGTACACCGTGGCCGACCGCGGCGAGGGCGAGCTCGCTTTCCTGCCCGGCTTCCTCTTCGACGTCGACCCGATCGTGGACGCCGACCCGCGCACCTACCTGGGCTGGCAGCCGAAGAACGGCGCCGTCGCCTGCTGCTCGGCCACGTCCTGCTGCGACAGCACGAACGGCACCGTCGACGCCCTCGGCACCGAGGCCTTCTTCCCCGCGCTGCTGCTCGGCTCCCCTCTCGGCTACCGCTCCGAGGCCTCCGCCTCGGTCGAGGACCCGCTGCTGGTCGCGGATCTGATCGACCGCATCGTCCCGGCCGCGGCCGCAGCCGACGTACGGTCGATCATCGCCCCCTGGCTGCACGACGGCCCGCACAGCGACGTCCTGGCCCTCGCCCTGCAGGCGTACGGCGGCACCCTCGCGTTCCACGGTGAGAACAACCTGCTGGAGCTCCAGCACGACAGCTACGACACCTATCTCGCCTCCCTCCCGGCCCGCAAGCGGCGCCGCGTGAAGGAGGACCGCGACCGGGCCGCGAACTCGGGCGCCCGCATCGAGCGCAAGGACCGCGAGGAGCTGCGGCCACTGGTCGGCCGGATCTCCGAGCTGATCACCCAGAACCGGCAGAAGTACGGCGGCGGCGAGGACGGGTCGCACATCGGCGCCCTGCTCCGTGCGCTCATCGAGGGCGGCACCGACGTCCGCGCCTACCTCGCATACAAGGACGACGAGGTCGCCGCCGTATCGGTGACCGTCCGCCAGGGCAAGCGGCTGTTCGTGAAGTGGGCCGGCTTCGACTACGAGGCGCTCGGCGAGCGCAGCGGCATCTACTTCGAGATGGTCTTGGACCGCCCGCTGCGCGATGCCTACGCCGAGGGTGTCACCTCCATCGAGGCCGGCCCGGGCGCCAACGAAGCCAAGCGGCTGCGAGGCTTCACGGCTCGCCAGATCCGTTCGGCGGTCCTGGTCACCGACCCTGCCCTGCGTCCCGAGGTCGGCAAGCTGCACGCCGCCTTCGGCGAGGCCCGCCGCGAGGCGCTGGGCGCGGCCTCGGAGCAGGAGCCGACCACGGCGATCGGCCGCCTAAAGGCCAAGCTCCTCGGCGGCTCCGCGTACGAGCCGATCCAGCCCCTCCAGCCTCAAGGCGGCTGCTGCGGCTGACCCTTCATCCACCTATCCACACCCCTCGACAGGCCCGGTGCGCGACATGCACCGGGCCTCCCGACGTACGGCGGAAGCTGTCACAGGTCGGCAACGCCACCCTGCTCGGTGCGGCGATGGTGCCACCCTGAGCGGAGCGAACGAGGAACTGGGGGTTAAGTGGCAAGACAGCGCGGGACGTTGAAGTGGTGGATGCTGAGGGGAACCAGTCGGCGCAACTGGCCTCGCCTCCACCAGCGCATCGTCACGTCGACAGCCGCCTTGTCGCAGGACCTCCAAGTCCTCACCTCGACGCCTGACGTGCCCCCTGCCGTACGCGCGGTCCTCCGCAAGCGCGTCTTCGCGGCCGCCGGCGCCAACCAGGTCGCCTTCATCGGGTTGCTCGCACTGGCTGTCGCGCTCTTCGTCGGCTTCGTCGGGTTCACGGCTGAGCAGCAGCGGGCCGGGGAGGAGCCCGCGACGCTCCGGTGGTACCTGCCCGCCGCAGTCCTGTACGTCGCGCCCATGCTGTGGAGGCTGTGGGTCACCTACTTCGCCCGCGGCAGCCTGCGCCCCCTACGGCAGTTCCTGCCGGTGGTCGCCGCCATGCGCGCGATACGGAGCTGCGCCACGCTGGCAGTGTCCCCGGCGGCTTCCCGTCCCGCACACGTGGACGCGGTGTCGAGGTCCGTTCGCGCTGCGGAACGCGCCATCCTGCGCGGCCCGACCCAGTACGGCTCGGCGTCGCGCTCCTCGCCCCGCCGCAAACAGCTCGGGCTCCACGCACGCCTGGTCGTGGCCGCGCTCCGGCAGGCCGAGCTCCGCCTGGACACGGATCCGGTCCAAGGAGCGAAGGACCTGTCCCGCATGCTCATCAGCGTGGCGGAGAACTACTCCACCGGCAGACTCGGCGCCCTGCTTCCCGAGGAGGACCTCAAGGACCTGCAACCGGTGCGGGACCGAACCGCGCTGAAGGAAACCCTTCACCTCGCCGGCGCGCTCGCGCTGGTGGGCACGGTCGGATGGCTGGGTACCTGGTACGGAGCCAAGCTCGGCGTCGAGAGTCCGTGGACTCTGGTACCGGCCGCCATCGTCGCGGTCCTGGTCTACCCGCGGCTCCGAACAACCGGCCCAGACCTGCTCATGTCGTACCTGGGTCCGTAGGCGGGCCGCAGTTAGTCGGTCCAGCCCGCCTTCGACGCCAAGACCCCCGCCTCGAAGCGGCTTCGCGCACCGAGACGGCCCATCATCTCCGACATCATGCGGCGGGCCGTGCGCAGACCGATGCCCAGCTTCTTCGCCGCGATCTCGTCGGTGGCGCCATGCGTCAACTGGCGCAGCAGCTCGCGCTCCTGCGCCGTCAGGCCCGCCTCGTCGCGGTCGCGGGTGCTGCCGATGGGGGCCGCCGCGACCCAGACTTGCTCAAAGAGGGATGCCAACGCCGTCAGCACGCCGGGGCCGGTCAGCTGGACGGCGCCCTTCTTGGTGTTGTTCGGGTCCACCGGCAGCAGGGCCACCTCTCGATCGAAGAGCACCATGCGCAGCGGCAGCGCCGGCACCGTGCGGACCTCACCGCCGTTGCCGTGGAGCCACTCCGCGTACTCGACGGTGGGGTTGTCGTTGCGGACACTGTCCAGGTAGACGGTCAGGACCCGCACCCCTCGGCGCATCAGGTCCTCGTCCAGCGGCCGGCTGGCCTCCAGGCTGGCCTCGGACTGCGCGCCGCCGGGCATGAAGGACAGGCACTCGCTCGTGGAACGGTGGGCGAGCTCTTCGAGCCGGGTCTGGATGGCGTCGATGCCCTGGAGGTACTCGACACCGTGCCGCTCACCGGTCCGCAGCTCGGAGTACTCGTCCAGGAGCTTGCTGATGGCGGCCTGGCTTTCGGCGAACTGCTGCTGCTGGGCAAGCAGATGGGCCTGCTGGCGCTGGAGCAGCAGCTGGAAGCCGAGGTCCGGGCTGACGGGTCTGAGTCCGCCGGGTGCCTGCATGGAGCGGCGCAGCAGGTTCAGTTCGGCCAGCCGGTCGAGGGCTCCCCGTACGGATTCCTCCGGACGGACCAAGTGGACCGCGATTTCCGCAACTCCCCAGTCCTGCTGGGTCAGCATCAGCCGGTAGACCGACTCAGCCTCGGTATCCAGTCCCAAACTCGCCAGCACAGCGACCCCCCGCTTCACGTCTCAAATATTGAGACGATTCCTCAACTCATCGGCGGACACCAATCTTTGCAGGTCAGAGATCTGTCCGACAAGGGATGTCCGCAGGCTGAGCACCTCCACGCCATCCTTCGAGTCACCGAACGTCGGAGTTCAGGCCACTTTCAGGCAGGTGCCTGCCGCTCGCACTTCCTGCCAGCGAGGATCTCTTCCACCTCCTCGGAATGCTCAGCAAACTAGCGATCACAGGGCAGCGGAAGCCTCCGGAAGCGGAATCCGCGGCGCGTCGAGAACGCCCCCTGATCGAAGCGAAATCCATCACCCACCCACGGAGGACAGCCATGCCTGCTGCGCGGAGAGCCCTGCACCTGATGAACAGAGCCGCCGCCCTCGCGCTCGGCTTTTCTCCCGCCGGCGGGCACGGCTGCGGACCCAAGTGCCGCCACACGGAGCTCTACAGCGCCATCACCCAGTCCGAGGCAGACCAGCACGTCTGGTCCGTACCAGGACTTACCGCCCGGCCTGGAGGACCCGTGTTCATGGCCACCGCCACGCTCGTCGCCGCCCACGAAGCCGGGGCCGCGAAGCTGGAATCGGCCACGGTCACCGACATCGTGTGGGCGGCGGCCGTGCCGAGCGACGACCTCGAACACGTCCACGCGAAGACGGCTTCCGGACTCATCGAGCTCACGTTCTTCCACCGCACCAGCACCCTCGACGGCGCATTGTCCGCGGCGGCCGAGATTTGCCGCCGCGCACTGAATTCCAGCCCCACCTTGACGCAATGGCGAATTGCCGCCAGCCCTCAGCTTCCCGACGCCATGCCCGGCTCGGGCGTCGTACTCGCGTGACCCAGATCACACACCAGCACCAGGAGTTCCATCCCATGAGCGGTATCAACGACCCCCGTCTGAAGGCCGAGCAGCTCACCGTCGAGACCATCGACTCGATCGACCACGAGGTGAAGGTCCTCGGCTCGAAGAGCTACACCAACCGGCAGATCGCCATCGCGGCCCTGGCCGCCCTCGACGGCAAGACCGGCGTGATCGACGGCGCACTCGTCTCCGACGACACCATCTTCTTCGCCAACGCCGTCGCCTCCTTCGGGCACGTCAGCGTCGAGGTGGACCACGACAACTACCGGTTCACTCTCACCCCGACCGGCAAGCCGATGGTCGCCCCCGAGGACGACATCTTCGTCGGCGGCGCCGGCACGCCGCTGCGCTTCCTGATCTCGATGGCGGGTCTCGCGGAGGGGATCACCACCATCACCGGCAACACCCGTATGCAGGAGCGCCCCTTCGGTGACCTGCTCGCGGCCCTCCCGGGCCTGGGCGTTCAGGCCGTCGCGGTACGTGGCAACGGCTCCCCGCCGATCCAGGTCACCGGTGGCAACTTCGTCGGCGGCAAGACGAAGATCTCCGGCGCCATCTCCTCCCAGTACACCTCCTCGATCCTGATCAGCTCGGTCCTCGCGCAGCAGGACACCGAGATCGAGATCGTCGACGAGCTCGTCTCCAAGCCGTACGTCGAAATGACGCTGGCCACCCTCGCCGAGCACGGCATCACCGTCGAGCGCGACGGCTACCGCCGCTTCAAGGTCGCGGCCGGCCAGTCCTTCAAGGGCGGTCACGCCGTCGTCGAGCCCGACGCCTCCGGCCTGTCCTACTTTATCGCCGCCGCCGCGATCCTCGGCGGCCGGGTCACCATCCCCGGCATCGGTTCGACCTCGCACCAGGGGGATGTCGGCCTCGCCGAGGTCCTGGGCCGGATGGGCGCCGACGTCGAGATCGCCGAGAACTCGATCACCGTCAGGGGCGGTGAACTGCACGGCATCGAGGTCGACATGGACGCCATGCCCGACGTCGTCCCGTCCCTCGCCGCCGTCGCGGCCTTCGCTCAGGGCAAGACACACATCACCAACATCGCGAGCCTGCGCGTCAAGGAGTGCGACCGCATAGCGGCCGTCACCACCGAGCTCCGCAAGATGGGCATCACCGTCGACGAGTACGCCGACGCCATGACCATCCACGGCGGCACCCCGCGCGGCGCGGTCATCGACACCTACGACGACCACCGCATCGCCATGACCTTCGCGATCATCGGCCTGCGCACCCCCGGCGTCGTCATCAACGACCCCGGCTGCGTCGCCAAGTCCTTCCCGGCCTTCTGGAACACCCTGGACACCCTGCGATGAGCGGCGACCAGGCCACCAACGGGATCCTGCTCGTTCTCGACGGCTGGGGCCACGCAGCCCCCGGCGCTGGCAACGCGCTCACCAACGCCCACACCCCCGTCCTCGACTCCATCGCAGCCGAGCACCCCTCCACCTTCGTGGAGGCATCCGGCGAGCACGTCGGTCTGCTGCCCGGCACCGTCGGAAACTCCGAGATCGGCCACATGGTCATCGGGGCCGGCCGGCCGCTCGACTACGACAGCGTCCTGGTCCAGCGGCAGATCGACAGCGGGGAGCTCCGCGACAACCCCCGCCTGACCGAACCCCTCGACCGGCTCGCGTCCGACGGTGGAGCGCTCCACCTCGTCGGTCAGGTCTCCGACGGAATGATCCACTCCCACGTCGACCACCTCCAAGCGCTCCTGACCATCGCGGCGTCCCGCGGTGTGCAGCGCGTGTGGGTGCACGCCATCACCGACGGTCGCGACGTCGCCGACGGCACCGCCGGCCACTACCTCGCCCGTGTCGAGGAATTCTTCGCCTCCACCGGCGTGGGGGCACTGGCCACCGTCTCGGGCCGGGGCTACGGCCTCGACAAGAGCGGCGACCTGGAGCTGACCGCGAAGGTCAGCGAAGCGATCACCGACGGCAAGGGTGCCACCGCCCTCGACTACGGGCAGGTACTGGCCAGCGCCGAGAGTGGGGACGTGTGGGTCACCCCCACCGTGCTCACCGACGCCGACGGCGAGCCGCTCGCCGCCGTCCGCGACGGGGACACCGTCCTGTTCACGAACTTCCGCAGCGACCGCATTCAGCAGCTCGCGGACGACCTCGTCCAGATCCTCACCGACGCGGACGTCGAGGTCCTGTCCCTGACCCAGTACGACACCAAGGCGGTCATCCCCGCCCTGGTCGGGCGGGCGGACGCGTCCGGCGGCCTGGCCGACGTACTCGAATCCCACGGCCTGCGCTCCGTACGCATCGCGGAGCAGGAGAAGTTCGAGCACGTCACCTACTACGTGAACGGCCGCGACGACCGCGTCCGCGCGGTCGAGGACCATGTCCGCATCACCGCGGACACAACCCCCGACTACGTCGCCCGGCCCGAGATGAACCTCGCCCGGGTCACCGAGGCCATCACCGCCGCCGCCCGGCGTGACGACGTGGCCCTGGTGATCGCGAACCTCGCCAACATCGACGTCGTCGGCCACACCGGTGACCATGACGCCACCGTCCGGGCCGCCGAGCACACCGACGGCGAGGTCGAGAAGATCCTGACCGCTGCCGCGGCAACAGGCCGGTGGGTCCTGCTCGTCGGTGACCACGGCAACGCCGAGCGCATGCTCAAGCCCGGCCCCGACGGCACCCCGCTCCCCTACGGCGGCCACACGACCAACCCCGTGCCCGCGGTCGTCGTCCCGGCCCCCGGCCAGTCCCTCGGAGAGCACCTCGCCGACGGCGGCAGCCTCGCCGACATCGCACCCACCGTCCTCCACCTGCTGGGCCGCCCGAGCGGCCCGGCCATGACCGGCCGGAGTCTGCTGTGACCGCACCCCCTGCCGACACCCGCCCGACCCCGGGCGGGACCGTCTTCGCCCCCGCCTTCGCCGACGACGCGGACGTACGTGCCGTCGACGCCGGCAGCCCCGCCCTTGAGGCCTACCTCGCGAGCGGCGCCGACGGCCGGGTGCACGTCCTGACCGTGCGCAACAGCACCGACCAGGACCAGGAGCTGTTCCCCGAGGCACTACTGCCGGACGGCGACGACCCGCTGCTCTTCCTCGGCGGAGCCTCCACCACCGAAGAGCGCGACGGCCTGCTCGTCGCCCGCCTCGCCCCCCACGGCCACGTCCGCCTCGGACGGATCACCCGCGACGGCCATCGCACCGAATCGATACAGGAGCAGCCCGCATGACCACCGCCACCGGCTCCCGACCGCGCATCGCGCTGATCGGCGACCACGGCAAGTCGCCCGCCCACGCCCGGCTCGACACCTTCCGCGCCGAACTGGACGTGGACACCGAGTGGGTACCCAGCGAGGCCGTCACCGGCCCCGAGTCCCTGGCCGGCTTCGACGGAATCTGGGTCGTCCCCGGCTCCCCCTACGAGAACAAGAACGGCGTCCTGTTCGCCGTCCGGCACGCCCGGGAGAACGGCATCCCCTACCTGGGCACCTGTGGAGGGTTCCAGCACGCGCTGATCGAGTACGCCCGTACCGTCGTCGGCCTGACCGACGCGGATGACGTCCAGTACGACCCGGAGGCCTCGACCCCGCTCATCGTGCCGCTCACGTGTTGCCTGGCCGGTGAGCAGGCGCCACTCCTGCTCACGGAGGGCAGCCGGCTCGCGGCCGTCTACGACGACGCCGAGCTGACGACCGAGACGTACCACTGCAAGTACGGGCTGAACGGGGAGTTCGTGGACCGGCTCGCCGATGCCGGCGTGCTCTTCAGCGGCTGGGACACCGAAGGCGCCCCCCGCGCCGCCGAGGTCCCGGGCCACCCGTTCTTCATCGGCACGCTCTTCCAGCCGGAGCTGGTCTCCGGCCCCGGCAACATCCACCCGCTGATCAAGGCTTTCACCGCTCAGGTGAACGCCGGCGCGGCCATCACCGCCTGACAGCCCGACGAAGCCCCGGGCTGGTCACGTCTCCGACGTGACCAGCCCGGGCTTTTTCGTTTTCCCGGCCGGCTCCTCGTCGCCCCAGATCAGTGCGTCGAGTACGGCGCGCCGCTCGGGCCGGACCGCGTACCAGGCCCACGTACCGCGCTTCCTGCGGCTCACCAGCCCCGCATCCACAAGGATCTTCATGTGGTAGCTGACCGTGGGCTGGGCCAGTCCCAGGAGGGGCGTCAGGTCGCATACGCACGCCTCGCCCTCCGGGGCCGCCAGCAGAACGCTGAGGATCTGCAGCCGCGTCGGATCGGAAATGCCCTTCAGGCTCCCCGCGAGGGCTTCCGCCCGCTGCCTGGGCAGCGGATCGACATCGAGGGGCGGCCCACAGGTCGGGTCCTCGTCGATGAAGGGCAGGAGCCCCGAAATCTGGGCGCTCACCTGTTCTGCGGACATGCGGTCAGCCTACTTCCGCCGACGAACCGCCCGACGTCACCGTTGATCCTATTCACCCATAATTTGCCTGCCGTTCAACCGGTGCGGAGCCATGCTTCCGACCCCCGCAAGGCAGGTGGGTGCCGTACGCGGTTGATGCCACCCGGAACCCCTTCTCCCCCGGCCTCCCACTGAGCAGACTCTTGATCACCGGGGCAGTTCACCTGTCCTCAAGGTTTCATCACCCCACTGTTCACCAGCAAAGGCACCTCCATGTCCATCATGACCGCCGAGCCCCGCCAGGCGCCGTCCCTCCTCGCCGGAAAGCCGAAGCGGCTCGGCTACGCCGCCTCGGCCGCGCTGCTCCTCGCCGCTCTGATGACGGGCTGCGCGGATTCCACCGACGCCGCCGGCTCGGCCGCGCTGCAGGCGAGCGGATCGACCACCGTCGCCCCCGTCGCGGCGGATGCCGCCGAGGCGCTCAAGCCCAAGGGCCTGAACATCACGGTCGCCACCCAGGGCGGTTCGGCCGGCGGCATCTCCCAGCTCGGCGCGGGCCAGATCAACGTGGCGCTGAGCTCGAAGCCCCTGTCCGACCAGGACCGCAAGACCTACCCCAAGGTCGACTTCGTCTCGACGCAGATCGGTTCGGACGCGGTCGGCATCATCGTCACCAAGGAGGTCGCCGACGGCGGGGTCAAGAGCCTGACCAAGGAGCAGGTCAAGGGCCTGTTCGAAGGGAAGATCACCAACTGGTCGGCCGTGGGCGGCCCGGACCTGAAGGTCTTCGTCTACGACAAGGAGCCCGGCCGCGGCACCCGCGAGGTGCTCGACAAGTTCGTCTACGCCGGCGAGAAGCCCCCGCCGCCGCCGCAGTCGGACAACTACGCCGTCGTCGGCGGCAACCTGGAGACCCTCAACAAGCTGAAGTCCACCCGGGGATCCGTCGGCCCGCTGTCTACCGGCTTCATCGAGGGCCATGCCGAACTGGTGGCCGTTCCCCTGGAGGGCGTCGCGCCCACCCTGGAGAACGTGAAGTCCTCCAAGTACCCCATGACCCGACCGCTGTTCATGATCACCAACGGTCAGCCGAAGGGCTCCACCAAGCAGTACATCGACTACGTCCTCTCGCCCGAAGGCCAGAAGCTGCTGCCCAAGCACGGCTACCTGACCCGCGAGCAGATGGGGATGTGACCGTGAGCTTCACTCTGGAGCGCCCTCCCGAGGCGCCCCCGACCGCCGGGTCCCGGCTGCCCTTCGCGGGCAGCCGCCCCGGGCGGGCACGATGGGTCTGGGGATGGGTGTACACCGGGACGCTCTCAGTGGTCCTCGTCCTGACGGTCCTGATCGGATACCTCGCGACCGGCATCGCGAGCGGCGACGTCGACTGGAGCAACCTGATCGGCGACCCGACGTGGAGTCCGATGAACGGCGCGTACGGCGCGCTGGCCATGGTCTACGGTTCGGCCGTCGTGTGCGTACTCGCCCTGGTGCTGGCCGTGCCGGTCGGGTGGTCGGCGGCCGTCGCGCTGTCCGAGTACCTGCCTCCCCGCCTGGCCCGGCCCCTGAGGCTGAGCATCGAACTCCTCTCGGCGGTCCCCTCCATCGTCTACGGCCTCATCGGCATCATGGTCGTCCGGCCGTTCGTCGCGGCGCTGGGCGACGTGCCGGGCGGCGACAGCCTGCTCGCCGCCGGCATCGTCCTCGCCGTGATGATCATGCCGACGATCGTCGCCGTGAGCGTGGACGCCCTGGCAGCCGTCCCGGGCCGCTACCGGGAGGCTGCCTATTCCCTGGGACTGACCCGTCGTGAGGTCGTACGGTCGGCCGTGCTGCCCCAGGCCCGATCGGGCATGCGCGCCGGCGTCCTTCTGGGCCTGGCCCGGGCCCTCGGCGAGGCAATCGCGGTCTTCCTCGTCGTGGGCAGGGCCGACGGAAGGCTCCCGGAGTCCTTCGGCGGCTTCATCTCTTCCCTGGTGCATCCCGGTCAGACCCTGACCACCAAACTGGCCGGACCCGAGCCGATGCTCGCGGGAACCTCCGGCCCCTATTTCGCGGCGCTGTGCGGTCTGGGAATCGTTCTGCTCGTCCTGGTCGCCGCGGCCACGGTGTGGGGCACTCGGAGGGCATCGGGCCGCACCGTGAGGCGTGGGCTCCGCAGCCGCCAGGCCACCACACGGCTGCGCATTCCGCGGGACCGGGTCACGACACTCCTGCGGCTGGGGGCCCTGCTGCTACCGGGAACCCTCCTCGTCGGGATGCTCGCCATCCTCCTGACACGGGGCAGCTCCGCGCTCAACCCGGCCTTCTGGTTCTCGCCCTCCGCCGGCGCGGCCGGCGGCGGTGTGCGCGACCAGATCCTCGGCACGCTCCTGCTGCTCCTCACAACGGCCCTCATCGCACTCCCCCTCGGCTACGGGGCGGGCGTGCTGATCGGCGCCCACGCCTCCGCGCGGACAGCACGAGTCCTCGAAACCCTCACCGTGGCCATCGGCGGAACACCGACCATCCTGCTGGGCCTGGCCGGCTACGTCCTCTTCTCCTCGGCCATGGGATGGGGCCGGTCCTGGCTGGCCGGAGCCATCGTCCTGGTCCCCGTGGTCGTACCGGTCATCGCGCTGACCACCGCGGGCCGGATCCGGAGCATGCCGGCCGAACTCACCGAGAGCGCCCTGGCCCTGGGCCTGTCCCGTACGCAGTACATCCGCTCGGTGGTCATCCCGTACACCTGGCCTGCCACGCTCACCGGTCTACTGCTCGGCCTGGCCCGGGCGGCCGGTGAGACGGCCCCGCTGATCTTCACCGCCACGGTGTTCTTCGGGGCGCCGGCCCTGCCGACGGGGATCGTCAACTCCCCCGTGCAGGCACTGCCGACGCACATCTTCACCCTGTCCCAGGACTCGGGTGCCCCGGAGGCGATCGCCCAGGCATGGGGCAGCGCTCTGGTCTTGGTCCTGATCACCGCGGTACTTCTCAGCCTGGCGGTGGCCTTGCGCAACCGCTTCGAAGGAGCACGACGATGGACAACGTGATAGCCGTCCGCGACCTGCGGGTTCTCGACGGCAAGAAGACCCTGGTGGGCCCGGTCACCTTCGAGCTGACCGGGGGATCGACGACCGGCCTGTGCGGCCCCTCCGGAGCCGGCAAGTCCACGGTGCTGCGCGCCCTGGTGGACCTGCTCCCCCACGGCCTCACCCGCGGCGGCCACGTCGAGGTGCTCGGACAGCCCATCCGCTATGGCAAGGGCGACTCCGGCCTGCGCAGCACCGTTGTTCTGGTGCCGCAGACACCCGTGGTCTTCGGCGGGAGCATTCTGGACAACGCCCTTTTCGGACTCCGCCACCTCGTGCGTGCCTCCCGGGCGGACCTGCGCGACCGTGTGGAACAGGCCCTGCGCGAGGCGGGTTTGTGGAGCGAGGTCTGCAACCGGCTGGACACCCCGGCCCAGACGCTCTCCGCCGGACAGCGCCAGCGGCTGTGCCTGGCCCGTGCACTGGCGCTGGAACCGGCCGCCCTCTTGCTGGACGAGCCAACCAGCGCCTTGGACGAGCGCAGCCGGGACACGGTCGAGGAGTCGGTGGCCGCACTCCGCGGCAACCGCACGGTCCTCCTCGTCTCCCACGACCCGGCGCAGGTGGATCGACTCTGTGACCGCACGGTGCGCCTGGAGCTGCCGGAAGCCGTGACGCGCTGCTCGGTCGCAGCCTGAGCAGGAGCGTCAAGACCAACAGCAGAGCAGGGAAGACCGGGCCCGGCCCGTCGTGTCGCAATCACGATGGACGGGCCCGGCGTCTATTGCCGGGACGGCGGCACGGCACCCGGCAACGTCCGTCACACGACCGGCACGAGGGCTTCCGTTCGTACGTCGGCCAGCGCGGCCAGGTACCGCTCCGCGTCCAGGGCGGCGGCGCAGCCGGAGCCGGCCGCGGTGATGGCCTGGCGGTAGATGTGGTCCACCACATCGCCGGCGCCGAAGACGCCCGGGATGTTCGTACGGGTCGTGGGTGCCTGGGTCTTGAGATAGCCCTCCGCATCCAGTTCGAGCTGGTCGGCGAAGAGTTCGGTACGAGGGTCATGCCCGATGGCGACGAACAGGCCCGTCACGTCCAGGTCGCGCGTCTCGCCGGTCAGGACATCACGCAGGACGACGCCGGAGAGCATGCCGCCGGTCTCCTTGATCTCGGCGACCTCGCTGTCGAACGCGAAGGAGATCTTTTCGTCGGCGAAGGCCCGGTCCTGCATGGCCTTGGAGGCGCGCAGGGTGGAGCGGCGGTGGACGATGGTGACCGAGCGGGCGAAGCGCGTCAGGAAGGTGGCCTCCTCCATGGCGGTATCGCCGCCGCCGACCACGACGATGTCGCGGTCACGGAAGAAGAACCCATCGCACGTGGCGCACCAGGACACTCCGCGCCCCGAGAGCGCGTCCTCGTTCGGGAGGCCGAGCTTGCGGTAGCCGGAGCCGGTCGCGATGATCACGGCCTTCGCGCGGTGGACGGTGCCCCCGGAGTCCGTCAGCAGCTTGATCTCGCCGCTGAGGTCGACGGAGACGACGTCGTCGTCGATCATCTCGGCGCCGAACTTCTCCGCCTGGGCCCGCATGTTGTCCATCAGGTCCGGGCCGTCGATGCCGGAGGGGAAGCCGGGGAAGTTCTCGACCTCGGTGGTCGTGGTGAGCGAGCCGCCGACGAATATGGAGCTGCCGAACAGCAAGGGTTTCAGCTGGGCGCGGGCCGTGTAGAGGGCGGCGGTGTATCCGGCCGGGCCAGAGCCGATGATGATGACCTCGCGCACCTCGTCGGTGGCGGCCTCGGTGTTCGTCGTCGTCATGATGCGGTCAGCTCTCCTGCTTCTTCGCGTCGATCTCGTTGATGAGGCCTTCGATCAGGCCCTTGATCTCGTCCCGGATGGGGCGTACGGACTCGACGCCCTGGCCCGCCGGGTCCTCCAGCTGCCAGTCCAGGTACGTCTTGCCGGGGAAGAACGGGCAGGCGTCGCCGCAGCCCATGGTGATGATGTAGTCGGATGCCTTCGCGGCTTCCGGGGTGAGAACCTTCGGCTTCTGGTCGGAGATGTCGATGCCCAGTTCGGCCATGGCGGCCACGGCGGAGGGGTTGATCTGATCTCCGGGAAGGGACCCGGCGGAGCGGACCTCGACACGGTCCCCCGCCAAGTGCCGCAGGAAGCCGGCGGCCATCTGCGACCGGCCCGCGTTGTGGACGCAGACGAACAGCACGGACGCGAGCGGGGTGTCGATCATGAGCTTTTCCTTCATCGGCAGGGGCTACGGGACGGCATGCCGACAGCACCCCTAAAGGGTCACTGCCGACTGGTGTCAGTCCCGAATGATGTGAGAGTATCAGCGCATGATGACGTCAGCCACCACTGATCTGTTCCGAGTGATCGCCGACCCGATCAGGTTCCAGATCGTGACCCTGCTTGCCCGCGAGACCCTCTGCACCACCCACCTCGTGGAGGAAACCGGCGCACGGCAGACCAACCTCTCGAACCACCTGAAGGTGCTGCGGGAGGCGGGCGTCGTCGAGACCGAGCCCTGTGGCCGGTTCATCTACTACAAGCTGAAGCCCGAGGTCATCGAGACCCTCGCGGAATCCTTCGGCGAGCTGGCCGCCACCGCTCGCGCCACCTATGAGACAAACCGAAAGCGAGCCTGCTGATGACCACGACCGCGCCTGTCCGCGAGGACAGCTCGATCGTCGCGAAGCTCTCCACCCTCGACCGCTTCCTCGCGGTCTGGATCCTGCTCGCCATGGCCCTCGGCCTCGGACTCGGCCGCCTGATCCCTGGCCTGAACGACGCGCTCGCGAAGGTCGAGATCGGCGGCATCTCGCTGCCCATCGCGGTCGGCCTGCTCGTGATGATGTACCCGGTCCTCGCGAAGGTCCGCTACGACAAGCTCGACTCCGTCACCGGCGACCGCAAGCTGATGATCTCGTCACTCGTCATCAACTGGCTCGTCGGCCCGGCCGTCATGTTCGCGCTCGCCTGGATCTTCCTGGCCGACCTGCCCGAATACCGCACCGGCCTGGTCATCGTCGGCCTGGCCCGCTGCATCGCCATGGTCATCATCTGGAACGACCTCGCCTGCGGAGACCGCGAAGCCGCCGCCGTCCTCGTCGCCCTCAACTCGGTCTTCCAGGTCCTCGCCTTCGGGGTCCTGGGCTGGTTCTACCTCGACCTGCTGCCGGGCTGGCTCGGCCTCGGCAACGGCGAGCACCTCGACATCTCCATGTGGAAAATCGCCCTCAACGTCGTCATCTTCCTCGGCGTCCCCCTGCTCGCCGGCTTCCTCACCCGCCGCCTCGGCGAGAAGAAGCTCGGCCGCGACGCGTACGAGTCGGACTTCCTCCCGAAGATCGGCCCCTGGGCCCTCTACGGCCTCCTCTTCACGATCGTCATCCTCTTCGCCCTCCAGGGGAAGACGATCACATCGCAGCCGCTCGACGTCGCACGGATTGCCCTCCCGCTGCTCGTCTACTTCGCGGTCATGTGGTTCGGCACCTTCGCCCTGGGCAAGGCCATCGACCTCCCCTACGACCGCACCACCACCCTCGCCTTCACAGCCGCAGGCAACAACTTCGAACTGGCCATCGCCGTCGCCATCGCCACCTTCGGCGTCACCAGCGGCCAGGCCCTCTCCGGCGTCGTCGGACCGCTGATCGAGGTACCGGTCCTGATCGCGCTCGTCTACGTATCACTGGCCTGGCGCAAGAAGTTCACGACGGCCGCCTGATCTCCGTTCCGCTATCGCCAGCATCCCAATCCTGAATCACTGTTCTTCGTCAAGCAGGCAGAAGGAACTGATCCACGCTCCCCTGCAACGGCAGTCCCTCATAGTTCGTCATACAAGACGTGATGCCTCCTGGCAGTGTGGTGACAACACGTCAGGCATGCGAATGAGGGAGCCGTTGATGGGGCGTGGAATGCGCTGGCTGGTGGCCGGCATAGTTGCGGCGGCAGCGTTCGCAGTGCCAACGGTGACGTGTGGGCTGTGGGTGTTGCCGTCGCTGGTGAAGGACGCCGGCGCGCGGTGGGCGGTGGCATCGGCAATGGGCGCGGCGGTAGCCGCTTTGGCCGTGATGTGGGGGCAGAGCTTCGCCTCCGGCAACAGCCTCAGGGCCGGAAGCGCTGAGGCGCGGGGTGCGCGATCCATCGCCATCATCGGGCGAGTCCAGGGGAACGTGTCAACAGGCGACAACGGTCGGCCATCCGCGCCAGCAGCTCGGGCCACGCCCCTGCCCAGCCCTGGATCCATTGCGCCCCCAGCCCAACCTGGGTCGGTCGTGGCTGCCGGCGAACGCTCGATTGCCCTCGGAGACGGCCTCGTCGGAAACGCCGACACGGGCGACGACTCGAACAACCGCCCCCGCTTGTGAAGTGGCCGTCCGGAAACAACTCCGCCCAGCCGTCCCAGCGTCAAGGCGACACTACGCGGGCTACGATCGCATCCGGTGATCGGGCGATCGCGATCGACACTGCGGGTGGCGCCTTCCTTGGGAACGCGATCACGGGGGACAACCTGACGATCGTGCAGGTACCTGCGAAGGAACTGCGCCCACCGGCCGAGGTCGACGCCCCACACGGTCTGGTGAACCTGCCTGTCCGGCATGCCTCCTTTGTCGGACGCCAGCGAGAGCTGGATCTGTTGGACGCTGTACTTCACGGTGCGGGGACAGCCGTGGTGCAGGCACTGCACGGTCTGGGAGGGGTTGGCAAGAGTGCGCTGGCCAGCCACTGGGCCGCTACCCGCATCAACACGGACAATCCGGTTTGGTGGATAACCGCTGATAGCGAGGCGGGTGTCGAGGCGGGTCTGGCCTCTTTGGCAGCGGCCTTGCAGCCAGCACTCGCACAACTCCCACAGGACCAGCTGACCGAGCGGGCCGTGCAGTGGCTCGCCACCCACCGCGGGTGGCTGCTCATCTTGGACAACGTTCATCATCCCGACCACATCGCACGCCTGACTGCTCGCGCCACTACCGGCCGCATCCTGATCACCAGTCGCCGCGCCTCGGGGTGGCACGACATCGCCACCCCCGTCCCCCTCGACGTCCTCACCCCCGCCGAGGCACTGGAACTCCTTTCCCGAATCCTCAACCGCAGCGGCCGTACCTCGACCCTGGACGGTGCCGCCGAGCTGTGCGAGGAACTCGGCCATCTCCCGCTGGCCGTCGAACAGGCCGCCTCCTACATCGCGGAGTCCGGACTGGATCCCCGTGCCTACCTGCGCTTGCTCGCCGACTACCCGGCTGACATGTACCGGGAGGCAGGGGAAGGACGTGACAGCGAGCGGACCATAGCCCGGATCTGGCGCATCACCCTCGACCGCATCATCGACACTCCCCTCGCGGGGCAAATCTTGCGGATCCTGGCCTGGTACGCCCCCGAAGGCATCCCCCGTCACCTACTCGACCCCCTCGGTGCACCACCGGCCGTTCATCAGGCGGTACGCCGACTGGCCGCCTACAGCATGATCAACGCCAACAGCAGGACCCTAACCGCGCACCGACTGGTGCAGGCCGTTGCCCGTACCCCCGATGCCGAGGACCCCCACCGCCAGCCCGAAGACGTCGCTACTGCCCTCCAGCGGGCCACCGCCTGCCTTGCATCCGCCATCCCGGAAGACTGGCAGGAGCCTGTCGAGGGGACGGCCCTGCGGACCCTGCTCCCCCACGTCGAGGCCCTTGCCTGCCATGCAGCACCCTCGACGGATCTCGCAACCACCGCCGTCGTACTCAACCGCACGGGACCCTTCCTCGCCTATCAAGGACAGAGCCGACGCGCCATCGCGTACCTCCAACGTGCCATCGACTGCCGCGAACGGGTACTGGGTCAGGATGCGCCCGACACGCTTGTCTCCCGAAGAAACCTCGCCAGCGCCTACGCGGTGGCAGGAGACCTGGCCCGCGCCACCCCACTCTTCGAGGCGACCCTGGACGACACCGTGCGAGTGCAGGGCGTTGACCACCCCGATGCGCTCACTGCTCGAAGTTACCTCGCCTACGCCTACTCATCGGCGGGAGACCTGAGCCGCGCAATCCCGCTCCTTGAGGGCACTCTGGACGACGCCATCCGAGTACTGGGAGAGGACGACCGTCTCACCCTCGTCTCCCGCAACAACCTCGCCAACGCCTACACAGCGGCGGGAGAGGTCGCGCGCGCCATCCCCCTGTTCGAGCGCGTTCTCGCTGACCGGACTCGCGTGTTGGGGGCAGACGCACACGTCACGCTCATTTCACGAAACAACCTCGCCAGCGCCTATCAAGCCGTGGGTGATCTGGGCCGCGCCATCCCGCTCTTCGAGACCACCTTGGCCGACATGCAGCGAGTGCTAGGAAGAGACGAGCCAACCACGCTCTCCTCCCGTAGGAACCTCGCCTACGCCTACCATGCGGCAGGTGATCTGGGCCGCGCCATCCCGCTCATCGAGACCACCCTGGCCGACATTGAGCGAGTGCTAGGCGAGGACTCGCCGGATGCCCTCGCCGCTCGCAGCAACCTCGCCGGCGCCTACCAAGCTGTGGGGGACGTGGACCGTGCCGTCCCCCTCTTCGAGACCACCCTGGCCGACATGGAGCGGCGACTCGGAAAGGACTCGCCCAATACTCTCGTCGCACTCAACAACCTCGCCGGCGCCTACTACGCTCTCGGCGATCTGGAGCGGGCCATCCCGCTCTTGCAGCACGGTCTGATCCAGATGGAGAGGGTGTTGGGAGCTGACGCACCCACCACGCTCGTCGCCCGCAACAACCTCGCCAGCACGTACTACGCACTGGGCGATCCGGAACGGGCCATCCCGCTCCTGCGGCACGGTCTGATCGAGATGGAAAGGGTGCTCGGAACCGACGCACCCAGCACGCTCATCGCGCGTAGGAACCTCGCTGACACCTACGCGGCGATGGATGAATGTGACATCGCCATACCCATCTACGAGGACGCTCTGAACGGCATGGAGCGAGTTTGGGGCATCGACCATCTCGAAACGCTCACGTGCTGCAACAACCTCGCCAGTGTCTACCAGGCCGTGGAGGATCTGGATCATGCCATCCCGCTGTACGAACACGCTTTGAACGGCTTGGAACGAATGTGGGGCGCCGACCATCCGACAGCTCGCCTCGTGGCGGAGAACCTGGCAGCAGCCCGTGATGCCCTCGGCACCAGCGGGTCAGCTCCTCAAGACCTCTGAGAGTCCGGGACCGTCTGGAGTGTCGGTCTCCGACATATTTACATCGCTCGTCTACCCGTGCAGAACTTCGGTGATCGCCTTCACGGCCTCGCGCGCCGGGCGGCCGACTCCGATGAGGGTTGCCGAGGCGGGGCCGGTCCAGTCGCCGTAGCCGAGGAGGTGGAGGCGCGGTTCGCCCTGGGCCTCAGTGCCCTGGGCGGGGATGAGGCCGTCGGGGCCGCGTAGACCGAGCGGGGACAGGTGGGAGAGGGCGGGGCGGAAGCCGGTGCACCAGATGATCGCGTCGGCGTCGGCGGTCATGCCGTCGGCCCAGGCGACTCCGGTGGGCGTGACGCGCTGGAACATCGGCGTGGCCTTCAGCAGTCCCGCGTCCCGAGCCTCGCGTACCGGCGGTATGGCGACAATGTCTCCGAGCGCGGAGACCCCTCCGGTGTCGGGGAGGCCAGCTTCAAGGGCACGGCGGCGGGCCGTGGCGGCGTCGAAGAGGACGCGACCGTCGACGTCGTCGGGGAGGTAGCGGGGTTCGCGCAGGGTGACCCAGGTCAGGTGTGTGGCGGGTGCGAGGTCGGCGGCTATCTGGGCGGCCGAGTTGCGGCCGCCGACGACGATGACACGCTGCCCCGTGAACTCGTCCGGACTGCGGTAGTCCACCGTATGGATCTGCCGTCCGGAGAAGGCCTCGCGGCCGGGCACCGCCGGCAGGAAGGGACGGGACCAGGTTCCGGTGGCGCTGATGACCGCCCGGGCCTGCCATGCTCCCGAGTCGGTCTCCACACGGAGGAGTTCGCCGTCGCGATGCACTCCGGTGACGCGTACGGGCCGGTGGATGGGGAGTTCGTAACGCTGCTCGTAGTCGGTGAGGTACTCGACGACGTGGGCCGCCTCCGGGTAGGTCTCGCCGGGTTGGGGCGGCATGAGACGGCCGGGGAGGGATGAGTAGGCCGCCGGGGAGAAGAGGCGCAGGGAGTCCCAGGCGCTCTGCCAGGCTCCGCCGGGGGTGGGTTCGGCGTCGAGGATGACGAAGCTGAGTCCTGCCCGGCGGAGGTAATAGCCGGCCGCCAGACCGGACTGGCCGCCGCCTATCACCACGACGTCGAACTGCCTTCTCATGTTGGGGTGTTCCCTTCCTGGGTTATGGTACTCCGCCGACGGGGGCGGGGGTCGTGGGGTGGTGCCGCGGCAGCCTACTTCGACAAGGTGGCCGCCAGGGCTGCACATGCTGCTACGGCGGCCAGCAGGGCGAACAGGTGGGGGTAGCCGCCGAGCGCGGAGGCGAGCGCGGCGCCGCCGAAGGGGGCGATCGCGCTCGCGCAGGAGGGCAGCACGCCGAGGAGCCCTGAGAGCCGCCCGTAGTGCTCCGTCCCCCATCTGTCGGCCACGGCGGTCGCCTGGACGAGGGTGAGGTTGCCCCGGACCATTCCCGCCGCCACGGAGAGAGCGACGAGCAGCGGGAAGGGGCCCGGGAACACGGCGAAGGAGGCGGCGGCGAGGCCGCTGAGTGCGATCAGGGTGGTGAGGCGGGCCGTCGGGCCCGTTCGGCGCGCCAAGCCGGCGTAGAGGAGTCGACCGAGGGTCTGCCCGGCGCCGCCGAGCCCTAAAACCCAAGCTGCATCCGCCAGAGAGAAGCCCCGCCCGACGAGGAGCGGGACGAGCGCCACGATGACCGCGTAGGCCGTGAAGGAGGAGAGCGTCAGCGCGATGGCGAGCATCCGGAACCGGCGGCTGCGGGCGATGTCGGATGCGGCGCCGGGGCTCGCCCCCGGAAGCACGGTCGCCTTGGGCCAGGTCGCTTTGAGGGCGATCGCGTGGGTGGGGATGGTGACGACCGCGAGCACCAGGGCAAGGACCAAGTACGTGCCCCGCCACGACAGGCGGTCCGCGAGTGCGGCCGTCAGGGGAGCGAATACGGTGGAGGCGAGGCCGCCCGCGAGGGTGACGAGGGTCAGGGCACGGATGTGGTCCGGGGCCCACCACCGCGTCAGTGCCGCGAAGGCGGGTTGGTAGAAGGTCGCCGCCATGGCCACCCCCGCCACCACCCAGCCGGCGAAGAAGGCGATCGGCGACCGTGCCGTGGCAATGAGGACCAGGCTCGCGCTGCCCAGGATCGATCCGGCCGTCATGAGGATGCGGGGACCTCGGTGATCGATGATGCGCCCCACCAGAATCCCGGTGAGCGCGGAGACGATCAGCGCGACGGAGAACGCTCCGGTGGTCACGCGAGTGGACCAGCCGGTCGCCGCCGCGATCTCCGGGTTTAGGACGGGGAAGGCGTAGTAGAGGATCCCCCAGCTCGTGATCTGCGTAATGCACAGGGCCCAGAGCGCCCGGCGCGGTCGCCGTTGGGTCTCGGCGAGCGGCCGGGCTGCGACGGGTCGCACCGGGTCAGCTGCCGACGGTGCGGCCCGCCAGCCCCAGCGGGGCGATCTCCAGGGTCACGGGCGTGGGGCCGCAGCAGCCACCACCGCTGCTCTCCTCGACAGGCTCGTCGAAGAGGCCCGAGCCACCGCACACACCGGTCTCGGGAAGGGTGAGCTCGACGCGTTCGGCGGCTTCGTGGTCGCCCGCGAGCGCGGCGGCGATGGAGCGGACCTGCTCGTACCCGGTCATCGCGAGGAAGGTGGGGGCGCGACCGTAGGACTTCATGCCGACGAGGTACACGTCCTTCTCCCCGTGCTTCAACTCCTTGACCCCGTGCGGGTAGACCGTGCCGCACGAGTGGGCGTTCGGGTCGATCAGCGGGGCGAGGCCCACGGGGGCCTGGAGGCGTTCGTCGAGGTCGAGACGGAGCTCGTCGAGGAAGGAGAGGTCGGGGCGCAGGCCCGTGAGCGCGATGACCTCGTCGACGGGTTCGGTCCGGGTGCCGTCCTCCGCGACCAGCGTCAGCGTGCCGTCGGCGTTGGCCCGCACCTCAGCGGTACGGAAGCCCGTGACGGCGTCGGCGTGTCCGGCTTCGACGGCCGCCTTGGCCGCGCCGCCGAGGGCTCCGCGGGCGGGAAGCTGGTCAGCGCTGCCGCCTCCGAACGTCGTGGAGGTGACGCCACGGCGTACGACCCACAGGGCGTGCGTACCGGGCTCGCTCCCCGCGAGGTCTGCGAGGCCTACGAGCGCCGTGAACGCGGAGGCCCCGCTGCCGACGACGGCGGTACGCCGGCCCGCATAGCGGCTGCGGACCGCGGGATCGCGGAAGTCGGGCACCCGGTAGACGATGCGCGACGCGTTGGCGCGCTCGCCCAGGGCCGGCAGCCCGTTGCCTCCGACGGGGCTGGTACGGGACCAGGTCCCGGAAGCGTCGATGACGGCACGGGCGAGCAGCCGGAGCTCGGTTCCGTCGCCGGTCACGGCGTGCACGGCAAAGGGCTGCTCGTTCCGGTCGGCGTCGACCACGCGGTCGCGGCCGACTCGGGAGACGCCGGTGACGGTGGTGTCCAGGCGGACACGGTCTCCGAGGGCCGACGCGAGCGGGGCCAGGTACGACTGGGCCCAGTCCCCACCGGTCGGGTAGCTCTCCCTGTCGGGCGGGGTCCAGCCCGTCGCCGCGAGCAGCTTCTCGGCGGCGGGATCGATGACCTCGCCCCAGGTGGAGAACAACTTCACGTGCGCCCATGCGCGGACGGCCGCGCCGGCCGCGGACCCGGCCTCCAGAACCAGCGGTTCGAGACCCCGGTCGACGAGGTGCGCAGCGGCGGCAAGGCCCACAGGGCCGGCGCCGATGATGACGACGGGGAGTGAAGCGGCATCGATGTTGGCCATCGGAGCTCTGTCCTTCGCTGTCGGCGGGAGTGGTGCCACCCCCTCCACTGATTAGACGGATATCTAATCGCTTCCAGCTTGCCGCGAACATCGATGGATGTCAACATAGACAAATGTCGAACCCTCGACCGGCGAACACCCTCGCGGTGGCACCGACGCCCTGCTGCGAGCCACTCGTCTCCAGCGCCCTCTCCGCAGACGGCGCCGAACACATGGCGTCGATGTTCAAGGCCCTCGCCGACCCCGTCCGCCTCCAGCTGTTCTCCCGCATCGCCTCCCACCCGGCCGGCGAGGCGTGCGTCTGCGACATCTCCGATGTCGGCGTCTCGCAGCCGACGGTCTCCCACCACCTGAAGAAGCTCCGCGAGGCGGGCCTGCTGACCTCGGAACGACGCGGCACCTGGATCTACTACCGGGTCGCCCCCGAATCGATGGCATCCCTCTCCGCGCTCCTCGCCCTCTAGCACACCCCTGGAAAGCCGCAATCAACCGTGGATCTCCGGGAACTCAGGACGAAGGAAGCGCCAGTCCAGGGCGATATTGGCCAAGGCTTCGAGCGTCGCGCCCTTCAGATCGTCCACACCGACGAGCTCCTCAGTGAGGTACTCGCTGCCCCCATACAAGTCCCCCGCCCCGGTGCGCTCACCGAGCATCTCGGTGTTCAGCGAGTTGGACAGCGACCAATGGTCGGCCCAGCCCGACGAGATGTGCAGTTCAACCGGCGGGGTGGCCAAGTTGGCAGTACCAGCGAGCTCCTGCGTCAGCGCAGGGAGGGCGCGGCGAACGAGGGCCGCGACTGCGTCGTACGCGGTTTGGACCCAGAGGTCCCCGGCGAGACGCTGCCCATCGAGCCAATACAAGACGTCGAAGTGCACAGCGACGCCTACGCCTCCGCCCTCGAGCCCGACGGCGCACTCCATCCGAACTCCCGCTGGAGCGGGCGGAGCCGCCAGGTCGCCGTGACCGGCTGATATCCGCACGAATCGGCTACTCCCGTAAAGCGTGTCAAGTTCCCACGCGCTGAGGCGCTCCCCCGGGCGAACCCGCGCGGCAAGTCCCGCCAACGCAGGAGGCAGATGCTTCGCGGAGCCGTAGGGCAACCCCTGCCGGTCACTCAGCGCGGAGATGAGCGCCTCGATGGTGCTTCCTCGCAGCCGGCGCCGGACTCCGTCACGCCCGAGCGAACGCGAAGCGGACGCGCGGATCACGACATCCGGAGGAACCTGCCGATAGATGTCCCGGTGCTGCGGAGCGAGATGCCGGTCGGGCGAGAAGCGCGGATCGATGTCCGGCATCACCGCGGCCTCGTCCGCCGATTGCTGGAAGAGCAGCCTCAGGAGCCGCCTGTCCGCCGTGTCGTTCCTGCCGTCCACGCGGACCTTCGCCGCGCCCTTGTGCAGCAGCGGCCGCGGGACCGAGTCGGGGTCGACGCGGACAACCAACAGCGTCGTCGCGTCGATCGTGACGGGGATGACGTCAGGGCACCAGCCGGGCGGGTCGAAGACCGTGACCATCTTACTGACGAGCCTGTCCTTGTCCGACGGCTGCACGCCACGAAGGGGGCCCGGAAGGTTCTGGTCCTTGGGGTCGTTGTCCACGCCGATCAGCACAACGCCGCCGTAGCTGTTGGCCATCGCAGCGACCGTGTCGGGGACGGCATCAAGGTTCCGCTTGTAGTCGATCGTGAAGCTCTCCTCAAGCCGCAGGTCGAGGAAGCTGCGCACCATGTCCGCGTCGATGGCGGAAGCGGGTGCCGTGAACAATCGATGCGGATATGTCGGCATGATGCACAGGATGACGCCACCCGCCCCCTGAGTGCATCCGGTTTCGCATTTTCCCGCCCCCACCCCAACGGAGCATCGCCACACCGTTGCAGGCGTGATTCGATACATGCAAAAATAGAGGAATGTCGAACCCGAGTGCGGTTCCTACGGTTGCCGATTCACAGCAGGGCGTCGTGCCCTGCTGCTCCCCCCTCATCTCCGCGGAGCTGTCGGCCCTCGACGCGGAGCGACTGGCGAACCTGTTCAAGGCCCTGTCCGACCCGATCCGTCTGCGGCTGCTCTCGCGCGTGGCGTCCCACCCCGCGGGCGAGGCCTGCGTATGCGACATCGCCGACGTCGGCGTATCGCAGCCAACGGTCTCCCACCACCTGAAGAAGCTGCGCGAGGCGGGACTTCTGACATCCCAGCGTCGCCGGACATGGGTGTACTACCGGATCGACCAGAGCGTGCTGGTGGCCCTCGGCGCCCTCTTGGGGCTGCCCACTCCTACCTAACCCGACGCCGGCTCATCACACCTGCCGGGAAACTCCGTACAGAGCGGGCGGGCACCGGTACGGGGGATTACTCACGGTGCCCGCCCGCGGTCTCAGGGGCGGCTGACGGGGTGCACCCTCGTTCCGGCGAGACCGGGGCCGCGGAAGGGGCGGACGTCCAGTTTCTCGGACGAGGTGTACACGTTGAGCCAGAGGGGGGCAGCCACGGACGCCGCCTCCTCGGGCGTCGCCGCGTACGACAACAGCAGGGTCGGGTCGTCGAGTTCCTCGAAGCGGACCACCCGGTCGGCCTGGTGCGAACCGCTGCCGGGCTCGACGAGCTGTCCCGGTACGGCGACGAAGCCGAGGCGGGCCTTGAAGCTGAAGAGGCCGGCCTTGACCACGTGGCCGTAGAGGTTGATGTCGCGGCCGAGGGTCCCCCAGCGCCGGCCCCGGCGCCTCGCCTCCCGCAGGGTTTCCGCGTACAGGACCCGGGTGAGGCTGTCGCCGCGCCCGCCCGCCGTCACGGCCGAGAAGCGTGCCCGCATCTCGTCGTTGGCCGGCAGGTCCTGGTTCAGGCACGCGCCCACCAGGGCGTCGCCTGAGCGGACGATGACGACGCGGTAGGTGTCGGCCTCCGCCAGGATCTGGGGTCGCTGCTGGAGGGCTACCGCCAAGCCGTTGCGCATGGCGGAGACCTGCTGCTCGTAGAGGTCCATGAATGCGTCGAGCAGGGGGACCGTGAGGGGCTCCGTGCTCACGTGCAGGTCGGCCTCCGCCACCTTGCGGTAGGCCGACCTGATGTCGTACCTGTCCTTCCCCGACAGAGCCGCGAGGTACTTCTCCTCCGAGTCCAGCGCCTCCGCCCGCCACATGACGACCTGGGGCTTGGGCAGGAAGCCCGCCTCCCGGAGGTCCGGCCAGGCGTCGACCGGCGGGTCCTGGACCCGGACGATGTCCACCGCGTCCCCGTACTGGCGCCACTGGCCGTTCAGTGCTTGGTCGACGTCGATGAGCGCCATGGGCAGGCCCATGGAGCTCACGATCACGAGACCGCCGCCGGGCTGCGGTGCGCCTGAGCGAGGGGTCCCGTCACGCTCGTCGTGTTCTCGCCTCGTGAGGACGACTTGAACCCGCGCAGCCTCAGGCTGTTGGTCAGGACGAAGATGCTGGAGAGAGCCATGGCGGCTCCCGCGATCATCGGGTTCAGTACACCGGAGGCAGCGAGGGGGATGCCGGCGAGGTTGTAGATGAACGCCCAGAACAGGTTGCCCTTGATCGTCGCGAGCGTGCGCCGCGAGAGGCGGACCGCGTCGGCCGCGTCGCGCAGGTCCCCGCGGACGAGGGTGATGTCGCTGGCCTCGATGGCGGCGTCGGTTCCGCCTCCGATGGCGATGCCGAGGTCGGCCTGGGCGAGCGCGGCGGCATCGTTGATGCCGTCGCCGACCATGGCCACGTTGCGGCCCGCCTCCTGAAGGCGGCGGACCACGGCGGCCTTGTCCTGGGGCAGGACCTCGGCCTCCACCTCGGTGATGCCCATCTCGTCCGCGATACGGCGGGCCGCTCCCTTGCTGTCGCCGGTGAGGAGGATCGGGTTCAGCCCGAGGCTCCGCATCTCGTCGATGGCGCGGCGGCTGGTGGGCTTGGCTTCGTCCGCGACGAGGAGCAGCCCGCGGAGTTCTCCGTCCCAGCCGACACCGACCGGGGTGTGGCCGCTGCCTTCGATCTCGGTGAGGCGTCGGCGGAGGTCGTCGGGAACGGTCATCCGTTCGCCGACCCAGCCGGGGCGGCCGACCATAATCTCGCGGTCGGCGATGGTGCCTACGACTCCGAATCCGGCGCTGGCCTTGAAGTCCGTCGCCGGGGGCAGGTCTACGGTCACCTCTCGGGCGGCCGTCGTGACGGCGGTGGCGATGGGGTGCTCGGAGGAGTGTTCCAGGGCTCCGGCGAGGGTCAGCAGCTCCTCGCGGCTCGTGCCCTCGGCGCACACCGTTTCGACGAGGCGCATCTTGCCCGTGGTGACCGTGCCCGTCTTGTCGAGCAGCACGGTATCGATACGGCGGGTGGACTCGAGGATCTGCGGTCCGCGGATCACGATGCCCAGTTGCGCACCGCGTCCCGTGCCGACGAGCAGTGCGGTGGGGGTGGCGAGGCCCAGGGAACACGGGCACGCGACTACGAGGACGGCCACGGCGGCGGTGAGTGCGATCACGGCGTCTCCGCCGTTGCCGACCCAGAACCCGCCGACGCCGACAGCGATGGCGATGACCACCGGGACGAAGACACCGGCGATACGGTCGGCCAGTCGCTGTACGGGGGCCTTGCCGGCCTGGGCTTCGGAGACCAGCTTGCTGATGTGGGCGAGCTGCGTGTCGGCGCCCACGCGCTCGGCGCGGACGGTGAGGCGACCGCTGATGTTGACCGTGGCTCCGACGACCGAGTCACCCTCGGAGACCTCCACGGGGACGCTCTCCCCGGTCAGCATCGATGCGTCGACGGCGGACGCGCCGTCCACGACGACCCCGTCGGTGGCGATCTTCTCCCCCGGGCGGACCACGAACAGGTCGCCGACGCGGAGTTCGCCGATGGGGATGCTGACTTCCTGGCCCGCGCGCAGGGCGGTGACGTCCTTGGCGCCCAGTTCGAGCAGTGCGCGTACGGCGCTGCCCGCCCGGCGCTTCGCGCGGTGTTCCGCGTAGCGGCCCGCGAGGACGAAGAGGGTCAGGGAGGTGGCGACTTCGAGGTAGATGTGGTGCAGGCCCTGGCCCGGGGTCGGCGTCATCAGGAACGGCATCTGCATGCCGGTCACGCCGGCGTAGCCGAAGAAGAGGGCGTACACCGACCAGCCGAAGGAGGCGAGGACGCCGATGGAGACGAGGGTGTCCATGGTGCCGGCGGCCTGGCGGACGTTCTTCCAGGCGACCGAGTGGAAGGGCCAGGCTCCCCAGATCGCCACAGGGGCGGCCAGGGTCAGCGACAGCCACTGCCAGTTGTCGAACTGCAGCGGCGTGATCATGGCCATGGCGACGACCGGAACGGTGAGCGCGAGGCACGCCAGGAGGCGTTGACGCATGGTGGCCAGTTCGCGGTCGGCCGCCTCTTCGGCGGTCTCACCGGCTCCGCCTTCGGCCTGGGCCTCCTGGGGCGACGGAGGCAGCGCGGCGCTGTAACCCAGCTTCTCGACGGTGTCGAGGAGCTCCTGCAGCGTGTGCCGGTCGTCGTAGCTGACGTGGGCGCGTTCGAGGGCGAAGTTGACCTCGGCGGTCACCCCGTCGAGCCGGTTGAGCTTTTTCTCGATCCGGGCTGAGCAGGCACCGCAGGTCATGCCACCGATGTCGAGCGTGACTACGGCTGGTGCCGTCGTGGCAGTGCCGGCCATGACTGCACTCTCCTTTGGAATAGGTGGGCGGAGCGGACTGGGCTACAGGGGCTGCAGCGCGCCGCCGAGGAGGAAGGAAGCCCCGAAGCAGACCGCGAGCCCCACGGCGAAGAGAGCGAGTTTGAGGGGCGGGTTCACGCCGCGGTTCCGACGAACTTGTAGCCGGCGCGCTCGACGGCCGCCTGGACGGCGTCGGATCCGAACTCGCCGGTGGAGCTGACCGTGACGCGGCCGGCCTTGTGGTCGACGGTCACCTCGGTGCCCTCACCGAGGTCCGTCACGATGGCCGTACGGATGCGCTTGGCGCAGCCGCCGCAGGTCATGCCGTGGACCTCGAACGCGGTGGCGTTGCTGCTCATGGGAGTTCTCCGATCGTTGATGGTCTTCAGGTAGGTACCGATGCGGTGCAGTGCCTGGGAGATGTCCTCGGCGCCCACCGCGTACGAGAGGCGGACCAGGTCCGGTGCCCCGAAGTCGCGGCCGGGCATGACCGCCACTCCGGCGTGCTCCAGCAGGTCCTTGGCGACGGTGCCGGCATCGTCGTCGGGGTGCCGGTAGAGGCCCCGTACGTCGACCAGGGCGAAGAACCCGCCCTGGGGTTCCGCGGCCAGGCGCAGGTGCGGCAGGGTGGCGAGGCCATCCCGCATGAGTGACCTGCGGGTGTTGAGCTCGATGGCGCGCCGGGCCAGTTCGACGTCAGTGTCGCCGGTCAGCGCGGCGAGCGCCGCGTACTGCGAGATCGAGGACGGGGCGGAGCTGGTGTGCCCCTGTACGGCGGTCAGAGCCGCGGCCACCGGCAAGGGGGCGGCCGCGAAGCCGATCCGCCATCCCGTCATCGCGTAGGTCTTCGAGAAGCCCCCGACGGTGATTGTGCGCTCGGCTATGTCCGGCCCGAGTGAGGCGACGCTCGTGAAGGAGGCGCCCTCGTGGACGAGGTCCCCGTAGATCTCGTCGCTGACGATGACGAGGTCGTGTTCTACGGCGACACGGGCCAGGGCAAGGAGCTCCGGCCGGTCGTACACCACGCCCGTGGGGTTGGAGGGATTGTTGAGCAGCACGACCCGGGTGCTCGGGGTGATGTGCGCCCGGAGCAGCTCGGGGGTGAGCTTGAAGCCGGTGTCGGCCGTGTCCACGACGACGGGCGTGGCTCCGGCGAGCCGGATCATGTGCGGGAAGCTCACCCAGTACGGCGCCTGCAGGATGACCTCGTCGCCGGGGTCGCACAGGACGGTGAAGAGCTGGGCGAGTGCCTGCTTGGCGCCGTTGGTGGTGACGATCTGCGCCGCTGTGTAGGTGGATCCCCAGTGGCTCTCCAGCCGCCGGGCGATGGCCTCGCGCAGGGGGCCGATGCCGGCGACCGGGGTGTACCGGGTCAGTCCCCCGGAGATCGCCTGCCGGGCCCCGTCTGCCGCTTGGTCCGGCGTGGGGAAGTCGAGTTCGCCGCCGGTGAGGTTGATGACGTCGGCGCCGTCCGCCATCAGGCTCTTGATGTGCGCGTCCAGGGCGGCGGTGCTGGAGGCGGGCAGGATCCGCGCTCGTGTACTGAGCACGGCCCCTATCCCGCCTTCACGTTGAACACCGTCGTGGATGCCTGGCCGGACCCCGGAGTGACGAGGACACTGATCCGCCAGTCGCCGGGCATGCCCAGGACGAGCTTCGACTCGTACCCGTCGCCCTTCGCACCCGCGGACTGCTTGCCGCCCTTCATCTTCATGTTGGGCATCTCCGAGTTGACCTCGACCTTCGCCCCCTCCACGGCCGTGCCCGCCGCGTCCTTGACGGTGACGGAGGCCTTGCTCGCCGAACCGCCGCCCTTGGCCGGGCAGGGAGTCACCGTCAAGGTGACCGCCAGACCGGCGTCGGTCTTGGTGCTGCTGCAGCTCGCGTCGAGGTCGTGCGGGCCGGTGGCGGCCGGAGCGGCGGGCTTGGACGGGCCGCAGCCGCTCACGAGTACGGCGGCCAGGACTGCACCGGTGACGGCCGCGAGGCGCACCACCCCCTTGTGGGTGCGGGGTCCAGCTCGTCGCGCCGCCTTGCTGTGCCACGCGGCAGGCTGGGTGGTGGCCGTGCGCCAGGTCATCGGTTCTCCTTAGGAGGACGGGTGGTGAGGGTCAGCCGCAGCAGGACTTCTTCGCCGGCTGCGCCGCGGCGGGCTCGTCGGTCTTCGCCGCCGTCTCGGTCTTCTCGGCCGCATCGGCCGCCACGGCGGCGGGCTTCGGGGTGCAGCAGGAGGAGGACTTCTTCGGGGCCTCGGCCGCGTCGGCCGCGGGCTTCGGGCCGCAGCAGGACGACGCCTTGTGCGCGTGGACGTGGACGGCCGGTGCGGCCTTCTCCGCCTTCTCCGCCTGCTCGGCCTTGTCGGCGGCCGGCTTGGGGCCGCAGCAGGAGGATGCCTTCGGGGCCTCGACGGGCGCGGCCGCCGTCTGCTGGGTGGCGTCCCAGAACATGCTTCCGAGGTTCGTGTCAGACATGGTTGACGTCCTTTCCAGTGGTGTTCTTGTGGGTGCGGCCCTCCTGGGCCTGGCACAGTTCGGTGAGCCGGCCGCCCGCGGTGAGCAGCTCGACGGGCCGCCCGGATTCGACGATGCGTCCGTCCTCCAGGACGAAGACCTGGTCGAGGTCCTCGACGAGGGTCAGCCAGTGGGCGACGACGATCGCCGTACGGCCTTCGAGGAGGCGGCGGATCGCGGCGAAGACGATGCGCTGCCGGTCGGGGTCGACGCTGGAGATGGCCTCGTCCAGGACGATGACGCGGGGGTCCGCGAGCATGGCGCGGGCCAGGGCGATGATCTGCCGCTCGCCCACCGACAGGCGCGAGCCGCGTTCGCCGACCCGGGTCTGGAAACCGTTGCGCAGGTCGGAGATGACCTCGTACGCCCCTACCGCCCGGGCTGCCTCGACGACCTGCTCCTCGGTGGCGTCGGGGCGGCCGAAGAGGATGTTCTCGGAGACGGTGCCGTCGAAGAGCTGGGCCTCCTGGGTGACCAGGAGCACCTGGGAACGCACGGAGGAGCTGCTCATGTCGGTGAGGTCGTGTCCGTCGATGCGGACGGTGCCGCTCGTCGGTGTGTAGAGCCGCACCAGCAGCTGCATCAGGGTGCTCTTGCCGGCGCCGCTCGTGCCCACGATTCCGATGTGCTGGCCGGGCTCGGCGCGCAGGGTGATGCCGTGGAGGACCTCGGGTCCGTCGGCGCCGTAGGCGAAGGTGACGTCCTCGATGGCGACGGCTCCCTCGACGGGCGGCAGGGTGCCGGAGCCGCCCTGCTCCTCCTCCAGGTCGAGCACGTCGAGGATGCGGCCCGCGGAGGCGGCCATGTCGGACGACTGGCCGATCATGCCGGCGAGGTCCCGTACCGGGTTGAGCATGCGCTTGACGAAGAGCGCGAAGGCCGCGAGGGTACCGGCGGCCAGGGCGGTGCCCGAGGCCATGCCCATCGACGCCATCATGGTGTTGGTGCCCAGGAGCATCCACGTCATCGGCATCATGCCGGAGGCCATGTCGAAGAAGAATCCGGAACCCAGCTGGTGTCCGTTGATGATCTGCAGGCCGCCGAAGAAGATCAGCAGGGCCAGGGCGAGGAACACGCTGAAGCCCAGGTGGGACGTGAGCCAGAGCCGCTTGCGGGAGAGCCGGTTGTGGACCGTGCTGTATTCCTCGGAGCGCGCGCGCAGATCGGTGAGGACCGCCTCCTCCTGGCCGAAGGAGCGGATGTCCTCCAGGCCGTCGATCCGCTGGTTCATGTAGCCCACCATCTGGTCCCAGCCCTCGCGCTGTGCGTGGGTATCGGGTCGCAGACGCACCGTCCACTTGACCGAGATCCACGTCATCAGCGGAATGATGACGAGGGTCGGCAGGGCCACGGCGGGGCTGAGGGCCAGCAAGAAGACGGCGAACGCGACGAACCAGATGACGCTGTTGGTCACCTCCATCAGGGTCTTCGTCAGGAAGCCCCTGAACCGGTTGGCCTCGAAGAGGACCCGTGTGACCCATTCGCCGCTGGCCTGGGACACGTGCCGCGAGAGCTGCACGTTGTGCAGGCGGGCCACGAGGTCGTTGCGGATCGTGACCGTCAGGGCCTCGTTGACCCGGATCATCGCCGAGTTGTAGGTGATGCGGATGAGGTTTTCGACGACCGTCAGCAGCACGAGGTTGAGCGCCGTCGACCGGACGGCCTCCATGTCGCCGATGACGATGTGCCCGATGCCGGCCATCACCGTGTACATGACCGCGATGGTGGCGATGGTGTTCACGACGGCCATCGCCGTGGCGACACTGAGCCAGAACCAGTGGGGCTTCAGGTAGGGAAGGAATCGCCGGACGGCTCGCAGCAGCGTCCGCCACGTCTCCTTGCCGTCCAGGACTTCCGCGGTCGCGATGGTGGTCATGATTCCTTTCCTCCCTCGAGGGTGGTCGCGCCGGCGAGCGTGGCCGTGACGTCCACCGAGGACTCCCGGGAGGCGAGGCTGACGGTGCGGTCGACGTAACTGCTGACCGCGGCCTGCTGCGAGGCGATGATCAGGGTGCGGCCCCGGCGGACCCGCAGGACGGTCTCCAGGAGCTCGGCCTCGGTCTCGGCATCCAGGTTCGCCGTGGGGTTGTCGAGCAGCAGGATCTCGGGGTCCACGAGCAGGACACGCGCGAGGCCGATGCGCTGGCGCTCCCCCGCCGACAGGTCGAGGGTGCTCGCCCCGAAGCGGCGGTCGAGCGGTATGTGGGAGAGTCCGGCGGCCTCGACGGCGTCGGCCGTCTCCTCTCGGGTGGCCTCGGGGCGCGCGAAGCGGACGTTGTCCTCAAGGGTTCCCTCGAAGATCCACTGTCGCTGCGGCAGGCAGACGATGCGTCGGCGCAGGGCGCTCGGTGCGTACGAGCGGGCGTCCGCGCCGTCGTACGTGACGGTGCCGGAGTCCGGGTCGCGCAGGCGAGCCAGTACGTGCAGCAGGGTGGACTTGCCGCTGCCGGTGGGACCGGTCAGGGCGACAGTCTCGCCGGCCTTCACGTGGAAGTCGACCTTGTCCAGGATCCGGCGGCCGGCGATGTCCACGTCGATGCCGGTGGCGTGGAGCGCGCCCAGGGTCGGGATCTCCTCGCTGCCCTCACGTGTGCTGAGGACGGAGGGGGCGTCGATGATGCGCAGGAGCCGCTGCGCGGTCACCACGCTGCGGAACGCCCCGTTGGTGTGCATGGCGAGCATGTGGATGCTCATCTGGAACATCATCACCAGCGCGACGACGGCGACGAGGTCGCCCACGGTGCTGGTGCCGGCGAGGACCGCGTTGCCTCCGGCCCACAGGGCGATCGGGGTCGGAAGACCACCGATGACGTTGAGGGCGGCTTCCCAGCGGCTGTACGTGCGCTTCATCTGGCCGTCGCGGGCCGAGTGCGCCTCGTTCACCTTGTTCAGGCGGTCCGACGCGTCCGTCTCACGGCCGTACGACTTGACCACATTGATGTTGGCCAGGGACTCGCCTACGCCGGCGAGGAGCTTGGTGAACTGGCCCTTGAGTTCGATGAAGGCCCGCTGCAGGCGAAGCTGCACCGTGAAGTTCCCGATGGCGACGAAGACCAGGGGGATGAGGGCCAGCAGGGTCGTCCGGGCGTCGATGATCAGCGCCGTGATCAGCATGGCGAGCGTGACCAGCACCTGGTTGAGCAGTTCCAGCAGACCGCCGTTGGTCAGTCCGCGGACGGCGACGGCGTCGGAGATGAGCCGGGTGAGCGCCCGGCCGCCGGAGGCTTCCGCCACGTCGGCGGGGCCCAGGTGCACGAGCTTGCGGAAGAGGTCCTCCCGCAGGTCGTTGACTGCCTTGCTGGCTACCGAGAACCGCATGCGCTTGCCGAAGTGCAGCAGAGCCGTCGTGACCACACCGGCGGCCAGTACGCCCAGCGACGTCGTGAGCAGGCTGCTGGACTCGCCGCCGAGGACTCCGATGTCGATGGCGGACCGCATCAGGAGCGGCACGGCTATGTTGCCGAGGAGGCCGAGGAACATGACCACCGTGGCGGTGATGATCTCGCGGCGGTAGCGCAGCGGGTAGCCATAGATGAAGCGCAGGGCACGAAGCGATTCGTTCAACGTCGACCCCCCTCTGGGTGTCGTGGGTTGATGGTGGGAGCGGGCCGCGCTCCGACGGAGCACGGCCCGCCGTGTGCCCCTGAGGGGCGACTCGGAGGGCTAGTCGCAGCAAGCGCAGGCGCAGCCGCACTCCTGGCCGTCCTCGGCGACGTCCTCGACGCCGCTGCTCTCGCAGCAGCCGGATCCGATCATGTCCTCAGCCATGGGTTCCTCCTCTCCGTACTTGTTGATTCGATACTTTCAAAAGTATCGAATCACGAGATCTGGTTGAGCGTCAACAGGTGTTACAGAAGCCCCAGTTGTCAGTTGTCAGCAGCAACTGGTGTGCGCGCGGTCCACGGCGGCGGCAGCCGCGGAGTCGTCGACCAGCCGGACCGCGAGCTGCTCCATGACCTTGGCGTAGTCGCGCTCCAGCTGCTCCGCGCTCTCGCCGGCCAGCACGATGCGGCCGAAGGCGCCGCCCCGCGGATGCTCCACGGGCAGGACCGCGTCACCCGGTGCGACGTCGAACTCGACGAACGGCGGCGATACAGACTCCAGACCGGTCAGCGACCCGACGGCCTGGGCGTTGTAGTCGATACGCCCGCTCGCGTCGAAGACGATGCTGCGGTACAGCCCGAAGCCGAACTTGGCTGCCCGGGGCTCCGCTTGGCGCCCGAGAGCGGCCTCGGTGGCGATGAGGCTGGGCTCGTAGCCGGTGGTGGACCGGATCATCTCGACGGCCTGCCCGCCGGGAACCCTGGGGTTGATCTCCCCCGCACGCCAGCCGTCAGAGGTGAGGGTGAACTGGAGGGCCGCGACCCAGTCGTCCAGTCCGACGGCCGCCAGGACGCGGTCCGCGAGCTCGTCGAGCTCCGCGCGTCGCTCCTCGTCGAGCCGGCTGGGGAAGTACCCGCCGACCTTGACGAAGGTCGGCGGCGGGCCGACCTCGCCCTCGACGACCCAGACGACCTCGGTCCGCCCCCCGATCCGGGTGGCGAACACCCCGAACTCGGGTCCTGTCACGTACTCCTCGATGAGCGCAGAGTCGCGGCCGGCGGCCAGGATGTCGCCAACCGCCCCCTCCACATCGCCCCGGGTCTCGCAGTACTTGAGGCCGGCGGCGCTGGAGGCGTCGCGCGGCTTCACGACGACGGGAAGCCCGAGCTCCTGCGCGGCCTCGCCGCCCTCCAGGACCCCGCCGACCACCCGGTTTCGGGGCACGGGGACACCGGCCGCCGCAAGGAGCCGGTGAGTCTCGGCCTTGTCGATGCAGGCGCGGGCGGCCTGCTCGGTGATGCCGTGTTCGAGCTTCAACTCGGCCCGCAGGCGCCCTGCGAGGGGTACGAGGCGTTCGACTCCGGTGACGACGGCGTCGATGGGCTGGTCCGCGTGAGCCCCGGCCACCAGGGCTATCACCTCGTCCCAGTCACGGAAGTCGACCTCCAGCGGGTAGTCGGCGAGCATGACCTGCTCGATGGTCATGTTCTCCTCGGCGAACACGACGTCGTAGTCCGTCTGTTCCTTCAACTGCTGTACGGTGCGCTGTCCACTGAGGACGAGAACGCGAGGGGGCACGGAACCATCACCTACTGGTTGTCTGGCTCGACGCGGGGGCCGAGCGATTCGAAGATGGCGCGGTATCTGCTCTCCAGCTCCGCGGGGTCGTCGCCGTAGACCACGATGCGGCCGTAGCTGCCGCCCTCCGGGTCGTCGACGCTCCGGACGCTGTCACCGGGGTCGACGTCGAGCGTGACCGCGGGGGCGTCGATGCCGTCGAGGTCGTACCAGGCCCGGCCGGGCCGGTCGAAGGTCACGCACCGGTACAGCACGCGGGTCGCGCTGGGAGTGCTCCGCGTGACCGGCAGTCCGAGTGCGATCTCCGCGGCGGCGCGCGTCAGGTCGATGCCGCTCACGCGCTCGGTCGCGGCCCACAGCTGGCCGCCGGGCGGGCGGGCGGCCACGTTGATCAGGACGGGACCGTCCTCGGTCAGCCGCACCTGGGTGTGGGAGACGCTGTGGTCGAAGCCGAGTACGGCCAGAGCCTCGGCTACGAACACCGCCAGCTCGTTCTCCACGTCGTGGGAGAGCCCGCTGGGAAAGTCGTAGCCGGTCTCCGCCTGCCGGGGACCTGGACCGACGTACTGCGCCAGGATGCTGACCACTTCGGTCTTTCCACCGCTGGTGATGCTCTGGACGGCGTACTCGGGTCCTTCCACGGCCCGCTCCACGATGAGCGCGGTAGGGCCGAGCACATCGACGGCATGGGTCACCTCTCGGAGGCTTCGGCACAGCATGCTGCCCCGGCCTCCGGACCCCGTCGCCTTCTTGACGACGACGGGCAGCCCCAGTCGCTTCGCGGCAGTCGGCACGTCCGCCGGATCGGCGGCCGGCAGATACTCCGGGACCCGCACTCCCCCACTGGCGAGGGCCATTCTCATGCGGATCTTGTCGTGGCAGGTCAGGGCGGCCTGGAGGTCGAGTCCGCGTACCCCGAGTCGGGCGGCGAGGTAACTCGCCAGCGGCAGGTGCGCGTCATAGACGCTGAAGACCGCTTCGAGGGGGCGGGCCGCGTGCAGTCGGCGCAGCGCCGCCTCAGCGGCCGGCCAGTCACCGAGGTCGACGTCGAGAGGAACGTCGACCTGGCACGCCAGGTCCAGCGGAGTGGGGTCGCCGAGGAGGATCGACCGTGCGCCGAGGTCATTGAGGACATCGACGACGCGGCGGCCCGAGACGCATGCCACCGTGGGGCGCGTGTCCGCGTCCATCAGCAGCACCTCTTGCTCATGTCGAGTTGCTCGTCGGGGCCCTGGCACCGCTGTTCGAGCCGTTGGCACGCCGCGTGCAATGCAGCTCTGTCCCCGCGGTCCGACGTGTTCAGCGCAAGGTAGAGGGGTACGGGATGCGCGCCCAGTTTGCGCTTCTCCGGCCCGTTGGACCGGCCGAGGTCGATCGACGCCACGTCCGTGGCGACCGCGCCCTCCACCAGCCGCGCCGCCATGGCCCGGTACGGGACGAAGGAGGACAGCCGCTCCGTGTCGAGCCCGGCCAGCCACATCGACAGCGTCGGCCCGAACTGCCAGCCGGCGAAGATCCCCACGGCCTGCTGGTCGCTGTCGACGGCCGTGAGGGTGTGCTCGAAGGGTGCCAGCCGGGTCTTCATCGCCTTTAGGAACTCTTCGGGGAGAACGTCGGTGGGTGTGCCCCGGTCTGTGAGGAGGGACTGGACCAGTCGGACGAGCGTGTCCGCGTCGGCCGCATTCTCGGCCACCGTGATTCCGCGTCCCGATACCCGGCGCTCTTTGGCGAGCTTCCGGCGCAGGCGTCCTTCGGCGAAGTTCCAGTACTCGGCCGCGGAGGGAACATTCGTGGTGCAGCGGTACGAGGTCGTGATGTGCGCCGTAGCGTAGCCGTGCCGTATCAGCAGCCCGATCGGTTCACCCGCGGCGGCGTTGGCCACGCCCCACGTCCGCGCTCCGCTTTCCCGGGCGGTCGTCTCCAGCGAGTTCACAAGGGACACGATCGCGTCCTCATGACCGGGGACGGCCAGGGGCCCGCCTTCGAGGGCGGCGAGGCTGTGGGCCAGGAGCACGGGACCGTCGAGGGGAAGCTGGGCGAGCTCGGTGAGGTAAGAGAGACGGGGGCACGAGTGCACCAGGAAGGTGGGGCACACCGCCACCAGCCTGCCGTCCTCGTAGGCCAGGAGATGGCGGGGCTCGAAGCTGCCGGGCGGAGCGTCCTCGAACGCGGCGAGCCACTGCCACGTGTGGAAGACGCTCCCGCCCGCGAGAGCGACGACGCGGTTCCAGTCCTCGGTATCGGCCTCGTGGATCGTGGAGAGGACGTCGATCCTGTGCTGCCCCGACACGCCGAGGGCGGGCTGGGTGAGGGTCATATGGGCCACCTCAGCAGCACGACTTGAATTCGCGGCTGTCGGTCGCGGCCGGCTCGAGGCCGTCCGTGAACACGACTTGCAGACTCAGGGCCGCCCGGACGTCCTGCTCGGCGCGGTCGAGCTCTTCGGCGCTCTCGCCGTAGACGACGATGCGTCCGTAGACGCCGCCGTTGGGGTGCTCCTTGGGCTGTACGGTCTCCCCCGGCGCGACCTCGACCTCGACGATGGGACTCGAAGGCCCCGGCTCAGGCGTGTACTCGTCGTACAGAACTGTGCCGGCCTTGTCGAAGACGACGCTCGTGTAACGGGCGAACGGCACCGTGGTCCCGGCAGCGGCCTGGGGCTGGCCCAGGACCTGGCGGGTGACGGCCTCCGTCATGTCGACACCGCTGACCGCGGTGGTCATCTCCACCAGTCGACCGCCGGGGCGGCGCGCGTTGACTTCGATGACGCGGAAACCGTCGGGGCCACGACGGATCTGGGTGTGGCTGATCCAGTCCTTCAGGCCCAGGGCGGCCAGCGTGTCCTGCATCAGCTTCGCGAGCTCGTCGTGGTCCGCGTCCGACAGGCCGCTGGGGTGTTCGTAGCCCAGCTCGACAAAGACCGGCGGGGGCGTCATGTGCTGCCGGAAGACGCTCAGCACAGTGGTGTCCGTGCCGTGGGTGATCGTCTGGACGGCGTACTCGGCCCCGTCGACGTACTCCTCGACCAGAACTCCCGGCAGGGGTCCGGGGGGTGCGTCGAGCAGCGCGGCGACCGCCTTGCGCACGGCCGACTCGTCCGGGCAACAACGGACGCCGAAGGCGCCGGCTCCGTCCCGGGGCTTGATGATGACGGGATACCCGAACTCGGCCGCCGCCACTGCCGCGTCGTCCGCCGTGTCGGCCCGTGCGAAGCGGGGTACGGGCAGACCCGCCTCGCTCAACACGGTGCGGGTGAGCAACTTGTCACGGCAGTTGGCGGCCGCGGTCTCGTCGAGGCCCGGTGCACCCGTGGCGAGCCGGCTGTTCAGATGGGCCATGAGCGGCAGACGCGGTTCGGTGTGGGTCAGCACGGCCGCGAGGGGCGCGTCGCCCAGTTCCCCGCGTATCGCGTCGGCCACCGCGTCCCAGTCGTCGAGGTCGACGTCGAAATGGGCGTCGGCCCAGGACATGCAGTGCCAGGGCACCTGCTCGTCCACGAGGAGCACGCGGTACCCCAGGTCTCGTACGACGCCGAGTTCCCGTTCGCTGCGGCCGCCGAGCACGACGACGAAACCGGCATCTGTCTTGGATGGGTCAGTCACTGCCGCGATCCTTCGAGATGAGATTCGGAATGGATCAAGAGCGCTGCTAGCAGCAGGTGTTGGCCTTCTTGGCTGCGGCTGCGACTGCCTGGACAGCGGGGCGCTGCAGGGAGTCGAGCTTCATGGCCTCGACGATGCCGGCGATCTGCCCGATCTCCTCGTTCTTCAGCCCCAGCTTCTTGGCGGCGGCCAGGAAGGAGCGAACGGTCTCCTCGCGGTCCTGCATGAGCGCGGCACACAGGGCAACCGCCGCGCGGGTCTTGGGCTCCAGGGCGTCGTGGTCGAACACGGCGCCGAAGAACTCCTGGTAGCCCTTGGAGAACGCCGCGTGGAGCTCCCCGACGGCGGGGGCGAGCTGGATCAGCTGGGTGGAGACGGACTGCGGGGCCGCGGCCATGGCGAAACTCCTCAAGAAGAAAGGGGGGGAATGCGGGTCAGTTCTGGGTTGCGAGGTGGTGCACGGCGGCCAGCACGAGGCGGCCGGCCTTCCTGAGCGCCTCGGGTTCGATCCGGTCCGGGGCGTCGAGGGGTGAGTGGTAGTGCGCGGCCCCGAAGCCGATGCCTGCGGCGGGGAAGCCCGCCGAGGCGTACCGCCGGTTGTCGGACGAGACCGTGCCGGCGTACAGCTGGATTCCCAGGCGTCGTCCCGCGCTGTCGAGCGCGGCGATGACGGCCGTGGGGGTGGGGTCGGCCGGCCCCAACTCGACCGCGACCTTCCCGTTGTCCTTACCTGCCATGTCGACGTTGAGGACGTCGGGCACGATGCCCTGCTCGCGCAGACGGCGGGCATGGTGGCCGGAACCGATCGTGCCAATCTCCTCGGCGTCGACCAGGGCGAAAATGACCGGCCGCGGCAAGGGGGCCGCCGAGGCGAGCACTCGGGCCACTTCGCACAGGACCGCGGTCCCGCTGGCGTTGTCGCCGGCGCAGGGGAAGTGCAGCTCGGGGTCGGCCCCCACCCCGTCGTAGTGCGCGGTGAGCAGGATGGGACGGGCGTCCGGGTCCGTTCCGGGCAGCGTCGCGATGATGTTGGTGCCCGTGGCGGGCTCGCGCAGCAGGGGTACGTGGGCGGTGACCGTGCCTCCGATGGAGGCCGCGAGCACATCAGGGCGAAGTGCGATCACCGGCAGGCTCACGGGAGGCGGGCCTTGGACGCGCTTGGTGAGATACCCGGAGGCATCGGCGTTCTGCGCGGTCAGGATCCCGATCGCGCCGCGCGCCACGAGCTCGTCGGCCAGCGCTACGAAGGCATCGCCCTGGGGGACTTTGAGCAGGGCGGCCCACTCCCCTGCCCCGGCGGTTTCGGACACGGTTCCCGTCAGCGCCGCTGACATAGGGCCCGAGCGCGGATTCTCCGCGAACTCCGCACGATGGACGAGGTCGCGGGTGAATCCCGGCCCGTCCACGCTGCAGGAGGGCTGCGCCGCGAGTCTCATCACCTCGCGGATGGCGAAGGTGTCGAGATCGGGCGACAGGCCGTGGGAAGCCAGTGTCGATTCGAGGAACTCTGTGGCCAGCGCGTGTCCGGCACTGCCCGGCGCGCGACCGGACATGTCCGGCGCGCACAGGGCCTGGAGCGTGGTCAGGGCGCGTTCCGTGTCAAAGGCGTCCAGCAGCTGTATCGCCGTATCGGACTCTTGGCCCTGGGCAGTGTCGGTCATCGCGAAGGTGCCTTCCTCAGCTGTCGCCGGCAGGCTCGCCGCAGCAGCCGCCGCTCTGGCCGCCCTGAACCGCGCCGGTCTCGTCGGCGGGCTCGCCGCAACAGCCACCCTGGGAGACGCCGGCCGTGGCCGTCGGATCGGTGATGAAACCGCCGACGGGCTCCTGCTCGGCAGCCTCGGTCGAGTTCGTGGTCATGACCATTGCTCCTCTCTCGCGCTTGATTCGAACTCTCTTTACTTACACAAGTATCGAATCAGAGAGATCGCCGTGTCAATGGCCGCGACGACCGCCGACGATCGACATCTCGCCACAACCAGTCACTCTTCAAGCGGAGTTAGACGACGGTGGACGCCGCCGCGGTCGTCCGTGCGGCACCGGAGCCTGCCCGCGCTGCGACAGCCGCCAGGAAACCCCTGATGAGCGGGTGCAGTTCGTCCGCCGTCGACGACAGTTCGGGCTGGAACAGGCTGCCGATGAAGAACGGGTGGTCGGGCAGCTCGATCGCCCGCGGCGCCTTCTCCGCGTCCCAGCCGCTGATACGGAGATCGCTGTCGAGGATCGTGTCCTCGTAGTCCGGATTGAGGCCGTACTTGCAGTGATAGGTCTCCACCGTCGACTCACGACCCGGGTAGACGGAGGCCAGCCGGCTTCCGGCGGCGAATTCCAGGGGCGCGGTCTCCCCCACAAGCGAGCACGCGAGCGGGACGATCAGCGGCGTCGATGCGTCCGCGTCGTACTGGACGTCCTCCGCGTCCTCGATGCCGAGGACGTTGCGGGTGTACTCGATCAGCGCGTGCTGGAAGCCCCCGCAGGTCCCGAGGTAGGGGATGCCGAGCGTGCGTGCCGTGCGGATCGCCAGCAGGACGTTGGCCTGGCTTTCGTAAGGCGATCCGGGGACCACCCAGATGCCGTCGTACTCGGCGATGGTGTCGGTCACGGCGGCGCTGGGAATCCAGTCGACGTCGACACCGAAGCGGGGTGTGACCTCGTCCAGCTTGGCGTGAGCGGGCACGCGGTCGCTGCGGTCGCCTACGAGAGCCAGTCTCGGGCGAGGTGTCATCGGGAGATCTCCTGTCCTTGTACGGTCATCGAATGACGCACTCCTGGCGCAGTGCTCACAGGGTGCTCGCGGCCCCGTCGTGCAGCGAGTCCAGCGCCCGCCAGAAGGTCGGGAACGACTTGGCGACGCATCCGGGGTCTGTGATGACGACGCCTTCAGTGCGCAGTCCGGCGATGGCGAAGCACATGGCGATGCGGTGGTCGTCGTAGGTGTCGATGACGGCGCCGTGGGGCGTGCCGCCGGTGATGGTCATCGCGTCGGGGTGCTCTTCGACGGTGATGCCCATCTTCCGCAGCTCGGCGGTGACGGCGGCGATGCGGTCGCACTCCTTGATCCGGAGGCTGGCGATGTTGCTGATGTGCGTGGTGCCTTGCGCGAAGGCAGCGACGACGGCGAGGGTCGGGACGACGTCGGGCATCGCCTCCATATCGATGTCTATGCCGTGCAGTTCGCCGCCGGTCAGGTTGATGGAGTCGTCGCCGATCTCGGCGGTACAGCCCATGCGGACCAGAGCGGCCACCAGGCCCACGTCACCCTGCTTCGATCCCTTGCCGATGCCGGCGATAGTGACCGTGCCGCCGAGGACCGCGGCCGCGGCGAGGAAGTAGGACATACCCGAGGCATCGGGCTCCACGGTGACCGTGCCACCGCGCAGCTTCTGGCCGGCGGCCACGGTGAAGCGGGTGTAGCCGTCGCGCTCCACCACGACTCCCATCTCGGCGAGTGCGGCGATGGTCATCTCGACGTACGGCTTGGAGACCAGGTCGTCGATGACGTGGACTTCGGTGTCCTGCTCGGCGAGCGTGGCGTTGATCAGCAGGCTGGAGGTGAACTGGGAGCTCACCGCGCCGCTGATGCGCGTCGATCCACCTCGGAAGCTCGGGCCCGTGACCTTGATGGGCGGGCTGCCGTTACCCCGGACGGCCTCCGCCGTGACCCCCAGAGCGGGCAGCGCTTCGAGGAGCGAGCCCATCGGGCGCTCCTGCATGCGCTTGGTTCCGGTCAGTACGGTCGTCCCCTCGGCGTGGCCCGCCATGGCGATCAGGAGCCGGATCGGGGTGCCGGCCGCGCCGACGTACACCTCTTCGGCCGGGGCCCGCATGCTGCGCCCGGTGGGGGTGACCGTAATGCGCTCGGCGGCCGCATCGATCTCCACCTCGACGTGCCCGAACTGGCGCAGCGCTCCGGCAAGGTACTGGGTGTCGTCGCACACCAGGGCGCCCTCAAGGGTGGTCGCCTCCCCGGACAGGGCGGCGAGCGCGAGGTAGCGGTTGGAGTAGCTCTTTGAGCCAAGGAGCTTGACTCGCTTGTCGAAGGTCTGCAGCGGTCGGATCGTGACACTTTCGGCCTTCAGCCGCGGATCGATCTCGAACGAGCTCAATGCCTTCTCCCCATGATCGTGGCGGCGTAGCGCCGGTGGTGACGCCGTCGAGCCTGCGGGGCAATCACGGGAGCGGGGAACCTCCCCTGTCCGGCAGCTAGTTGCCGTGCAGCATGCTGCCTCACATGATCGAAGTTGACTGGATCTGAACCTGAACTGAATGCCCTGCGTGCTATCTTGAAGAACTTCGATTCAGCAACACACCCTGGGGGCGCGGATGTTGCAGTCACTGGGATTGGACGACCTGGCGCACGAGATCTACCGCTTCGCACTGAGTCGGCAGGGCTGCCGAATGGACTCCTTGCTGAGCGGCATTCGCGCCCCCGAGGACGCGATACGCCAGAGCGTGGACCGGCTTCTCGAACTCTCCCTGCTCCGCCCCGTGGGCCGCACCTTGATTCCGGCCCGCCCCCCGCTCACCCTCCGGACGCTACTGCAGCGGGAGCAGTCCGAAATCCTGCGCCGTCAGCAGGAGTTCGTAGAACTCAAGGCGGCCATGGACCGGCTCTCCGAGGATTTCGAGGACGCCCAGGGGCCGGGTCCTCGCGCAGGCTGGGAACGCCTGGAGTCGCACACGGAGATCCACGCACGGATGGAACACCTCGCCGCGAAAACGACCGGCGAGTGCGTGTATCTACTGCCCTCGGACATGAACGGAACCGAGTCACTGCAAGCACGGCGTCCGCTAGATCAGGACATGCTGGAGCGCGGTGTCTCCGTGTGGAACATCTACCGCGAGAGCATCTACAACCACCGGGCCGGCCTCACCTACGCCAGGTGGCTGTCCCAGAGCGGGGGCAAGGTGGGAACCCTTCCGACCGTACCGCTCTGGTTCGTCGTATACGACCGCACCACGGCGCTGATCTCGGTCGACCCTGAGGACCCCGATGCAGGAGCGGTTCAGGTCACGGGCGCTGGATATCTCGCCTGCCTGGTCGCGTTGTTCGAGCGGCTCTGCGAGAGCATGACGCCGTTGGACGTTCCGACCCAGTCGGAACTGAGCGAGCCCAGCCCTGTGGAACGAGAGCTGCTGCGCCTCATGGGGCAGGGACTGACGGACGAAGCGGTGTGCAAGAAGCTCGGCCTGGGGCTGCGTACCGTGCGCCGCATGATTGCCGAGATCATGGAGCGGCTGGGAGCTCGCAGCAGGTTCGAGGCCGGGGCCAAGGCCGTGGAACTCGGCTGGTACCGCCCCTGCTCCTGCAACGACGACCGACCTCAGCGAGGGAAGGACGCCAAGGCCGCCCGGCGTGCGCCGGAAGGCGACCTGGCTCCGACGGTCGCCGCCCTCGTTTAGGGTCCGACCGCACCTGCGGTCGGCTCAGGAGGCCAGCAGGGTGGCCGCGTCCGGAACCGCGAGCATGCCGGAGAGCATGCCGAGGCGGTCTCGGCGGAGGCTGTAATAGACCCAGGTCCCCCGGCGGTCCGAGGTCACGAGACCGGCTTCGCGGAGTATCTTGAGGTGGTAGGAGATCGTCGGGGCCGACAGCTCGAAGGGGCTGGTCAGGTCGCAGACGCAGACCTCACCGTCCCCGGGCGCGGACGCGATCATCGACAGAAGCCGCAGCCGGATCGGGTCCCCGAGGGCCTTGAACATCTTGGCCATGTCCGTGGCACGCTCGGCGTCGAGCGGAGCGGCTATGACGGGCGTGCAGCAGGACGACTCGATCACCTCAAGCTGTGACATCTCGCTAGTTTGACAGTTGTCAAATCTTTGCGCAAGCAGTCCCAGGTAGGCCGGTTTGCACTCTTGCGCGGGTGGCGAAGGGTGCCCCGCTTCCGCGCGCTGGGGTGTCGCACGGAAGCGGGGCGGGGCGCCCGGCGGGGACGTGGTGCAGAGGAGGTTCGCCGAGCGGGCAGATGGGGTCAGTCCTCGGCCTTCGAGACCCGGCAGGCGAAGCACTTGTAGGCCTGCTGTCCGGACAGGTTGTCGTAGTAGCGGTCGTCGGTGAGGGTGTTCGCTGCCTCGTAGCGGACCCCGCCCAGCTGCTGGGCCAGCTTCTGGGACGGGCCGAAGGTATTGGGGAGGAACACCGTGTCCTGCCGGATGCCCGGCCAGTACAGAGCTGTGGCGGCGACCCGGCCGCGCGGGCTTTCGACGACCACCTCGTCGCGGTCCGCGATTCCGAGACGCCGAGCGGTGTCCGGGTGGATCTGCAGGAGCCGGATGCCGTTGAGCTGCGCTCCGCTGGGAGTCCAGTGCGTGACGGAGGCGAAGTGCACGACGCTCGGCCGGCCGCTCATGCCCATGAGCGGGTAGTCGCGGTGGACCGCCCCGTCGCCCTTGACCCCGAGCTTCACGGGGTGGGTGAGCGCCCCCGGGTTGATCGGGCTGACCACGAAGCGGTCCTCGTACGCGATCGTGGGGTGTGCGCCCGTTACCTCGGGGTGGGTGTAGAAGCTGGGGAGCGCGGCGTGGCCGGCGGTGGCGAGCTGCTTGTCAAGCTCCCCGGTGTAGATCTCGATCTTCCCGCTCGGGGTCAGGAACCGTCGCCCCTTCGCGGCGCCGAGCGACTCGGCGGCCTCGTACCAGGAGGGGTGGTCCTGGTACAGCGCGCTGACGCCGGGGTGTTCCAAGGTGGGACACGGCCAGCGCAGGGGCTCGGTGCGCTTCTGCATCCGCTGCCTGGTCATTCCACCCATGCCGGGGGTGTGCTTGACGAACTCCGCCCACAGCGTGGGGTAGTCCTTCCACGCCACGGGGAAGGCATCGGTCCAGTAGGTGGGTGCGTTGCGGCGGTCGCGACGCGCCAGGGCGTGGGCGAGGTCGATCCAGATCTCCCAGTCCGGCTTCGAGTCACCGCACCGGTCCACGGCTGACTCCTGCCAGCGGATGGCCCGGTCGTCACGCCGCATGTAGACGCCGTCGTACTCCAGGGCCGAGCTGACGGGAAGGATCACGTCCGCGTAGTACGCGGCTTCCTCCATGAACAGGCCCGTGTAGACGTAGAACTCAAGCTTGCTGAAAGCCTCCTTGACCCGCTCCGTGTTGGCCGAGGAGATCAGGGGGTTGCCCTGGGTGATGATCGCCTTCAAGCGGTACGGCTTGCCGGTGAGGATCGACTCGGCGAAGTAGTCAGGGCCGACCGGCAGTGCGTGCGTCACCTTGGGTGTGCGCACAGAGAGTTCTGGCAGGTGCAGGTCGCCGGGCCAGGTGTTGTGCATGAAGTTGCACCCGGCGCCGAGCTTGCCGATGTTGCCCGTGACGGCAGCGAGGAAGGTCAGGACGCGGTAGGTGTCGAAGGCCCCGAGCTGGTGCGAGATGCCGGCGTTGCAGAAGATGGCCGCGGACTCGGCGCCGGCGTAGTCGCGCGCGATGCGGCGGATGGTCTCGGCCGGCACCCCGGTGACCGCGGAAGCCCAGTCGGGCGTGTAACCCGAGTTCGCCATATGGGCCTTGAGCTCCGGGAAGCCGAGCACCCAGCGCTCGACGAACTCCCGGTCGTACAGCCTCTTGTCGAGGATGTGGTGGAGCATCCCCAGGACGAGGGCGAGGTCGGTGTGCGGCTTGGGAGCGATCCACTCGTCGGCAAGGGCTCCGGTCGGGGTCTCCCGGGGGTCGACCACGACGAGCTTGGCCTTCGTACGCGCTCGGCCGCGCAGCAGGTAGTCGAAGGTGACGGGGTGGGTTTCCGCCTGATTGGTCCCGAGGAAGAGGAAGTAGCCGGCCGACCCGAGGTCGTCCTTGCCGGTGGCGCCGTCCGTGCCGTACCCGTTGGTGAAGTTGCCCATGCCGAAGGTGGCCTTGAGCGCGTTGCCGCCGGCGTCGTTGCACACGGGCCCGACGTCCGTGTTGTTCGGGCTGCCGAGCAGGGCGAAGAGCCGGCCGACCAGCGAGCCGGTGCCGCGCGGGAGACGCCCGTTGGTGCGGTTGGCAATGGCCGCGGCCTCACCCTTGTCCCGCAGGGCGAGGAGTCGCCGGGCGATCACATCGAGGGCCTCCTCCCAGGAGGCCTCGCGGAACGCGGAGTCCTTGGACCCCTTGCGGCCACCCGTACGGATCAGCGGCTTCTTGAGCCGCAGCGGGTTGTGGACCAGCTCGGCCATCATCGGCGCCTTGACGCAGATGTTTCCCTGCTGAACCGGGTCGCCGGCAGCGCCCTTGACGCTGATGATGCGCTCGGCCTTCACGCCCACGGAGAGCGCGCAGTTCGAGTTGCAGAACTGGCAGGCGCTGGTGACGGTTCGGTCAGGCTGCATCGCCGCCGAGCCCTCGGTGTAGTTCAACAGACGACCTTCGCCGACGGTGTTCCGGACGGTACTCACGGCGGAACCGTCGGCCGCTGCGACCGACGTGATGTTCACTGCCAGGGCCGCGCTGGTGAGCACAGCGCCCTGGACCACGTTCCGCCTAGAAACCGGCTTGTTGCTGTCTGGCACGTCCGACTCCCCCTGTGATGGATCAGGCGCGGTGAGCCTAGGGGGAGCGACACTCCGTGTCTAGATATTCATCGAATCAAGGCGCTACAGTGAGGCCGCCGTCGACCAAACACCCGTCGACTGGCCTCTTCAGCACGGTGATTGCCCAGTTCGTGGGTCCTTGTCCGACGGTCGACAAGAGCCGGTCGGTACTCTCCCGCACACCCGAGAGGGGGTGAAGATGGACTCCTCCGCAAACCCGCGACTCTTCCGTGGATCGTGGTTGATCCGCGCCTTCGTGTTCGCCTGGGTTGCCGTACTTCTGTCGGCGTTCGGCCACAGCCTGGCGACCGGCATGACGCCCTCGGCCGGCACTCTGGCCGCCGGGGCCGCAGCGGCGTCGGTCCTCTTCGCGCCCCTCGCGCGGCAACGGCTGTCGGTGCCCGTGAGCGCGGGGACGCTGTCGATCCTCCAGATCGGGCTTCACCTGTTCTTCTCGGGCACTGGCGCTGCGAGCTCGTTGCCCCATTCCATGCCCATGTCCATGCCCGGCACCGCACACATGGGCATGACGGCCACGCCCGCCTGGGTCGCGTTCGCACCGACGATTCCCATGGTCTGTGGCCACATCGCGGCATCGGCGGGCATCGCGTGGGTGCTGCACCGAGGGGACACCGCGGCGGGGCGGATCCTCGAACTGGCCCACCTGCACGCTGCCCGGACCATCTTCACCCTGCTGCACGCGCTCCAGATCCGCCTCGGGACCCGGCAGTGCTGCCTGCCCGATGCGGCGACAGCACTCTGGTGTGCTTCGTGCTGGCGTGAACCGGCAGCGGCAGGATCAGTGCCGCTCCTGCTGCACGAGGTGACCCGGCGCGGCCCGCCCCAGGGGGTGGCCGTACTCGTCTGACGCTGCCTCGTAGGCGCGTCCACCGAGTAACGGAACTCGCACGCCACCCGTGTCTTGTCCCCCTCATGCACCGGCCGTTCGTCGTCCGGCGCGGGGACCTGTTCCCCTGGAGTCATTCCCATGCGTACCTTCTCCCGACTTGGCATCGTCGCCGCGACGGCAGCGGCCGGTCTCATAGCGCTGACGACCCCCGCCCTCGCCCATGTCTCCGTACAAGCGGAGGGCACCGCCGCCAAGGGCGGCTACGCCACCGTGAACGTCAAGGTCCCCAACGAGCGGGCCGACGCCTCGACGGTCTCGGTCGAGGTGTCGTTCCCCACCGAGCACCCCCTGGCTTCGGTCATGCCCCAGCCCGTGGCGGGCTGGGACATCGTGATCACCAAGGCCAAGCTGGACAAGCCGCTGACCGTCCACGGCAAGAGCATCACCGAGGCCGTCAGCAAGGTGACCTGGACCGCCAACGGCAAGGGCATCGAGCCCGGCTACTTCCAGAAGTTCCCGCTGTCCCTAGGGCAGTTGCCGGAAGACACGGATCAGATCGTCCTCAAGGCCCTTCAGACCTACAGCAGCTCGGAGGTCGTGCGCTGGATCGACCCTCCGGTCGCGGGACAGGAGGAGCCGGAGCACCCGGCTCCCGTGCTGAAGCTGTCCGCCGCGGCCGACGACCACCACGGTGTGGCTGCGGCTTCGAACGCGCCCTCAGCCGAGCCCACCAAGAGCGGAGGGCACGACGACAAGGCCACCACGGCGTCCGCGAAGGCTGACGACCGCACGGCGCGGTGGCTCGGCGGAGTGGGGATTGCCGTCGGCGCGGCGGGGCTCATCGCGGCCGTCCTCGTCGGGCGTCGGCGCGGCAACGCCTGATCGGGCGAGGTTCGTTCGATGACGGTCACCACTTCTCGGGTCTGTTCCTGGATCGTTGCCCTGATGGCGGGCTTGTGCCTGGTGGTCGGGGGCGCATCGCAGGCGGACGCGCACGCCGTTCTTACGAGCAGTACGCCGGCCCGGGGAGCGGTGACCGCCGAGCCGCCCTCCCGGGTGACTCTCGTCTTCACCGAAGAGATCGCCGTGACCCCTGATGCCGTCCGGGTCCTAGACCCGGCGGGGCGGCGGGTTGACGACGTCCACCCTGTAGCGGAGGGCGGCAACACGTACAGCGTGGCGCTGCGTGGTGAGCTGCCGCGCGGGACTTACACCGTGGCCTATCAGGGGGTGTCCGCGGACAGTCACCCCATCGCGGGCGCCTTCACCTTCTCCGTGGGGGCGCCGTCCACGACGGCGGTGTCCCCGGGGGTCGGCACGCGTGATCCCGACGCCGGGTTCGTCGGTCGGGCCTACGCGGCGGGCAGACTCGGCGCGTACATCGGCGTGATCCTGCTCGTAGGTGCTGCATGCCTTCTCCTATGGTGCTGGCCGGAGGGGCGGGAAAGCCGCCTGCTGCGCGGTGCGGTGATGGCCGGCTGGGGGATGACAGTCCTCTCCACCCTCGCGCTCCTCGTGCTCCGCAGCGCCTATACGGGCAGCGGCCGGTTGGCGGAGGTCGCCGACATCGTGCAGCTGGGCAATGCACTCCGTACGAAGACGGGCGCCCTGCTCGGTGTGCGCCTGGCTCTGCTGGCCGGATGCGCAGTCCTGTGGGCACGTCGGGGTGCGTCGTGGCCGCCCGCCCGGTCGTCCGGAGTGCTGCTCGGCTGGGCCGCCCTGACGGCCGCCGGCCTCGCGGGGACCTGGGCCGGGGCGGAACACGCCTCGGCGGGCCTGCAGCCCCTCGTGGCCATGCCGGTCGATGCGGCGCATCTGCTGGCCGCTGGTACGTGGGTCGGCGGGCTGTTCGTTCTGGCACTGCTCCTGCTGCGCCGGCAGGAGGTTTCGTTCGACGCATTGGCGCGGTTCTCGCAGGCGGCCTTCGTCAGCGTCTGCACCCTCGTCGTCACGGGGCTCTACCAGGCCTGGCGGCAGGTGGGCTCCCCGTCTGGCCTGGTGGAGACCCGGTTCGGCCTGCTGCTCCTGGCCAAGGCTGCCGGAGTCGGGCTCCTGCTGTGCCTCGGGTACCTCTCGCGCCGCTGGACGAGGCGACTCGCGCGGGCGACTCCCGAGAGCCCCGTTCCGTCCTTGCGGCGGCTCCGTCGCGGGGTGGCGGTCGAGGCGGCGCTCGGCCTGTGTGTGATCGTGGTGACCGCCGCTCTGACCTCCACGGAGCCCGCCCGCTCGGAGGCATCGGCTGCAGCTGCGGGCGGCGGCCGTGCGCAAGGCCCCGTTGCCGTCGAGGTCGCCTTCGATACGGGAGGGCCCAAGGGCGCGGGAACCGCTGACGTTATCGTCGATCCCGGACTCGCCGGACCCAACGGCGTCCACGTCACGCTGACAGATCGGAACGGCGAACCCGTGGATGCGCCCTCGGTGGAGGCGTCCCTGACCTCACCCTCCACCAAGATCGGCCCGCTGCCCGTGCCCCTGCGTCTCGTGTCGGAAGGCCATTGGAGCGCCTCCGACTTCCAGGTGCCGATGCCCGGCGACTGGGAGCTGGCTCTGACCGTGCGGACCTCCGACATCGACCAGATCACGGTGCGCCGTACGGTCAGGCTGCGGTGACCGAGGACCCGGCCGCTCGGGAATCAGGAGGAGGCAGTGGATGCACCGACCACGCCCATGAGATCGTCAGCACATGCTGACATCAGTTGACGGTGACGTCTTACGCGTGCTGGCCGAGCCCCTGCGGCTTGAGATCGTGACCCTTCTGGCTCGCGAGGCCCTCTGCACGAGCCACCTCGTCGAGGAGACGGGAGCCCGGCAGACGAACCTGTCGAACCACCTGAAGGTCCTGCGGGAGGCAGGTCTCGTCGAGACCGAACCCTGTGGCCGATGGACGTACTACCGCCTGAAGCCCAGCGGGCTGGCGGCCCTCGCCGCCGAACTGGCCCGACTCGCGACCACCGCACAGGAAACCGCGGACAGCGGCCGCAAGCGTGCCTGCTGAAGAGCGGTCCCGCCCGGGTCGGAAGCCGCGATGGGCAGTCGACATCAAGCACGCCGACTGCCCATCCGGTCCGATCTCTTGCTTCAGCGCGACGCTCAGGTCGCCATGGCGACCTGCTGAGGCACGGGGACCGGTGGCTCCAGCATCACCTTCCGGTCGCAGAGGCGCTCCACCTGGGCCTGGTCGTGGGAAACGAGCAGGACCGTCCGCTTCCCACGAAGCGCGGCCACCGACTCCTCCACCGTGTCCCTGCTGCGTTCGTCCAGGGCACTCGTGGGTTCGTCGAGGAGGAGAGCGGCCGGTTCCAGCGCGAGCGCCCTGGCCAGGCACAGTCGCTGCCGCTGACCGGCGGACAGGGTTTGCGCCGGAGCGTCGAGCCGGTCGCAGACCTCCTTCCACAGGCCGGCTTCATTCAGGGCCTGTTCGGCCCTTTCCAGCATGACTTCCTTCGAGGCCCGCATGACGTGCCGGATTCCGAAGAGGGCATTGTCGAGGATGCTGCCGCCGAAGACCACGGGAGTCTGCGGCACCAGTACGACCTTGGCCCTCAAATCCGCGTTGCCCTTGCCGGCGGCGATCGGCCGCCCCAGCACCTCCAGGTCCCCGTCCCTCGTGAGACCTGCGGGAAGCAGGTCCACCAGTACGCGCAGCACCGTCGACTTGCCCGCCCCGGAGGGCCCGCAGAGGCCGGTGGTCGACCCCTGTTCGAGCCCGAAGGAGACCGGTCCCACGAGGGTCTTGTCGCGGTCGCGCACACGGAGCTGGCGCACATTGATTACGTGGTCCATCGCTCTCCTTCAAAGCGGTTGCGCAGCGCGACGGCCACGCCCAGAAGTACCGCGGTGATGAGCACCAGGACCATAGCGCTTCCCCACGCTTGCGCAACCGCCTGGGGATCGCCCGAGTCCTGGGACAGGGTGAAGATGTGGGTGGGCAGGGACGCCACCGGAGAGGCGACGATGCCGTTGGGCAGCGCCGGGGCGCCAAAGAACACGGTGGCGGTGAACAGCAGCGGCGCCGTCTCCCCCGCCGCGCGAGCCAGACCGAGCAGCAGACCGGTGGTGGTCGCGGGCCAGGTGTAGGGCACGACGACCGACCGGATGTACTGAGCGCGGGTGAGCCCGATCGAGAGGGCGCTCTCTGTCAGCTCCGGCGGCATGCTCCTGACGCGCCCGGCGGTGGTCAGCGCGACCACGGGCACGACGACGGGAACGAGGACGATGGCTCCGGCAAGCCACGACCTCCCCCACCCCATGGCGCTGCAGAGAATCACGAACCCTGCCAGACCCAGCAGGATGGTCGGCGTACCTCCCACGACGACGGTCAGCGTCTGGAGCACGCGCGCCGTACGGGCGGAGGCGTGTACGCCGAGCAGGATCCCGGCGCCGAAGCCCAGCGGCAGGGAAATCAGACCGGCCGTGATCACCAGAAGGAGCGTGCCGACGATCTGCCCGCTCACGCCTCCACCGGCCGCCCCCAGCGCGGAGGAGAACCAGAACGACGGGTTGAACGCGATGCTCCCCTTCGTCGCCAGGATGCCGAGCATGCCCAGCAGCAGCACGCCGGGGAGGAGCAGGGCTCCGAGCCTCAAGGCGCCGACCACCCGGTCGACCTCCCCGCGCATCTGGGCAGCCTGCTTGTGCCTTGTCCGTCGCGCTCCGGTTTCGGACCGTCCCGCACCGCGCGAGCCCCAGACCGTCGCTGCGGCCACCAGAGCAAGCAGCACCAGGCCGAGGCCGCAGATCGCGGCGAAGTACGGACCGGAGGTTCCGGCGAGGACCGGCTCCGGGCCGGCAAGCTTCGCGGTCAGGGTCTGGCCGGGATGGACCAGCGACTCGAACACCCCGCTGAACGAGGAGGGCAGGCGCCCGTCCGCACGTCCCACCACCAGGAACACGGCGATGGCCTCACCGAGTGCTCGGGCGAGCCCGAGCAGGACTCCCGCCCGCATCCCGGATCGCGCGAGCGGCAGGACCGCGGAGCGGACCACCTCCCGGCGCGTGAGCCCGAGCGAGTACGCCGCCTCGCGGTAGCGGTCCGGGACAGCCGCGAGGGCGTCCACGCTCACGGCCACGATGGTCGGAGTGATCATCACGGCGAGCACGATCCCGGCGGCCAGCAGGCTGTCCCCACCCGGCACATCGGCCATCGAGGCGATGACCGGACGCACGACGAGGATGCCGATGAGCCCGTAGACGATGGAGGGAATGGCGGCGAGCAGCTCCACGCTCATGCGGAGTGGCCGCGCCAGACGGGGCGGCAGGTACTCCGAGAGCGCGATCGCTGCCGCCCAGCCGACTGGCACGGCGAGCGCCAGGGCGATCAGACAGACGACGGCCGACCCGTAGATCATGGCCAGCCCGCCGAAGACGGAGTCGACGGGGTTCCAGGTCGATTCCGTCAGGAGGTCCAGCCAGTCGACCTCGGCGCTGACGACGCCCAGGCCGAGGTACCCGATCAGCACGAGCAGAACGCCGGCCACGGAGGCGGCGCCGGTGTACACCCAGGCCCAGACCCACCGGGACCGGTGCGGACGCGGCTGCGCCTCCGGCTTCGGTTCCGGGGCGGCCGGTGGCCGCTCCAGTGTCTCGACGGACATGGACTACTTCCCGATCTGCTTGAGCGTCAGGTAGCCGTGCTTCGGAAGGAGCTCCTGGCCCTTGTCGGTCAGCAGGTAGTCGATGAACTTCTTCGCGGTGTCCTTGGGCTGGCCGTTCGTGACGAGGAACAGCGGCCTGCTCATGGGGTACTTGCTGGAGGCCACGTTCTCCATGGTGGGAGCTATGCCGTCCAGCGACACGGCGACGAGCTTGTCGCTCCCCTCGATGAATCCGGTCGACAGCGGTCCGACTGCCCCCGGCGTCGATTCGAGCTTGTTCCGGGTCTCCAGGTTGCCGCCCACGATGGCGAAGTGGTCGGAGTTCGGCGCCGGCGGGGCCTTCTCACCGTGGTAGAGGTACTTGTCGAGCACCTCCCGCGTACCTCGGCCCGGCTCCTTGTCGTAGATGAAGACCTCGAGGTTCGGCCCGCCGATCTGGTTCCAGTTGGTGATCTTCCCTTCGAACAGGCCCTTGACCTGGTCGACGGTCAGGTTCTTCACCCCGGCATCGGCCACCTGCTTGCTGATGATCACACCGACGGCGTCCGAGCCGATCTGCGTCGAGACGAAGTCGGTCTTCGGGTTGTCGGAGCGGTCCTTGTCGGCTATCGGCTTCGAGCTCAGCGCGATGTCGATCTGGGCTGCAGCAAGCTGGGAGATGCCACCGGCAGAACCACCCTGCGTGGCGACGGTGATGTTCAGCCCCTCCGCCTTGAGCGCCTCCGCGGCGTCCGCCGCGACCGGGGCCACGGTGGTGGAGCCGCTCGCCTGCAGGGCCTTCCCGCCACCGCCGTTGCCATCGGCGCAGGCCGTGGCAAGGGAAGCGAGCAGAGCCACGCTGGAGGCCACGTAGGCGATGCGACGCCCGCGGGTGGCCAATCCCGTGGTCCGTACCTCGTCCGGCACCAAGTCCTGTGACTGCAACGATGATTCAGCAGTGCGGGACATGCGGGATCCTCCCCAGTAGGCTCTGATTTGAACGGAGTCTAAGCAGGCAGCAAGGCGGCTGGAAACCCTTCACCGACCACCCATCGTTCAGGCGGTGTTCACAATTCCCCTACTTTCCAGACATCTTCCGTTTCCTTGATCGGTCCTTGGTGTTCGCCAAGTTGAAACGCCTCCAGGCACGCGGTCGTTCGGGACGCCAGTCCCGCCGGCCGTCGGCTGTCCGGGCTGGCCGCACGACGGTCGTGCCCGCGCACCGTTCTGCCCTCCGAAGGCACGCAGCAGGCTCTACGGCGCCACTCCGGCGTGCCCGAGCAGTACGGGCATCGATGTTCGCGGCCGTCTGCGTCACGCTCGCAGCCACCGGCCACATCCTGATGTCAGGTCAACACGTGGCCGTACCGGTCCTGCTCGCCGGGTTTACCGTGATGCTGACGACGTCTTGGGCCCTGGCGAGCCGAGAGCGGGACCTGCTCTCCGTCACAGCTGCGGCCGTGACCGCCCAGGGAGCCCTGCACACGTTGTTCTCATGGGCCGCGCCGACCGGCACCCCGCTGCCCGCAGCGCCCCATGCACCGGCGACCCACATGGCTCATGAAGCGATGAGCTCCACGACGGCGGGGCACTCGTCCACCGCCCACTCGTCGATGGACCACATCGCGTCCTCCCTCGACGCGGCACCCGTCACCCACACCGCGGCGGAGATGTCTCCGTCCCTGGGCATGCTGGCCGCCCACCTGCTCGCCGCCCTGCTCAGCGGACTCTGGCTCGCGTACGGAGAACGCGCGATCTTCCGCATCCTGCGGGCTCTGCCCGCTGTGATCTTCCGGCCTCGCCGACTGCTCTCGGCCGCTCTCCCCACACCGCAGGACCGCACCCGCATCCGCGCCGTCCGCCGACGCGATGAACGCGCCCCCCGACAGCTCCGTGTCACCCACTCGATCGTCTCCCGCGGTCCCCCACAGGCACTCGCCGCCGTCTGATCCAGCACGGCTCCCCCGAGCACGTCGGCCCACCGCCGCCACTCGGGCCCCAGCCATGCCCTTCGGCAGGCCGTAGCGACTGATCCGCGCCGGCGCCGCTTCTGCGCGCCCGCCAGACCCCCTCTGCCTCGTGAGGACTTACCGCGATGACTGCTGCACTCAACCTCGCCGACCGCCCCGTGAGAGCTCCCCGCTCCCGGAATCCCTCCACCTCCGACGCGGCGACCACGCTGCTCGCGCTTGCGGCCCGTGGCGGCGACCCCGAAATGACGGACCATTTCGTACGGGCCATGCACCGCGACGTCTGGAGGTACGTGGCTTACCTCAGCGCCGACCGCCAGGCCGCCGACGACCTGACCCAGGAGGTCTTCATGCGCGCGCTCACAGCTCTGCCCCGCTTCGAGGGCCGCTCCTCTGCACGCACCTGGCTCCTGTCCATAGCGCGCCGGACGGTGGTCGACAGCCTGCGCCATGCCGCCGCCCGGCCCCGCCTGGCGGATCTCGACGACTGGCAGACCGCCGCCGAACACACCCAACCGAGGGATATCCCCGGCTTCGAAGAGGGCGTGGCCCTCGCCGAGCTCCTCTCGACGATCCCGGACGAGCGCCGCGACGCGTTCGTACTCACCCAGCTCGTCGGCCTCCCCTACGCCGAAGCCGCCGAAGCCATCGGCTGTCCGGTCGGCACGGTGCGCTCCCGCGTCTCACGAGCCCGCGTCACGCTCATCGCCCTGCTGGCCGGCTCAGAAGAAGGACCCTCGGTGAAGCGCCTCCCCGAACACGCAGGCGCCTCACCGAGCTGCTGCCTCAACTGACACGAGGATCATCGAGACCTGCGCGGGGCCCAAGCAGGCCATGGCCCCGCACACTCGGGCGGAGTGGGGCGTCGGGGTCTCCTTCGGCAGGCAAGATCGTCTGCTGCAGTTATCGGGAGAGGCCAGTCGCACCCACACCCGAGTGCAGCATGGTTGATGACCGCAGCCCCCGCGCCGCGTCCCGTCAAAGAAGCATGCGCAGGGGCTACCGACGTCGCCTTAGGAGGCCCGTCATGTCCAACCGTACGCACAACCCGCCGATTCCGTCACGGCACTCGCTCCGCAAGCTCGCTCTCTGCCGCTCCGTAGCTCGGACGGCGGCCCACGGCCTGGTCCGAGGAGTGTTCACGGCGGCCGGTGGGTCACTGTTCGCCGGAGCTCTCTGGTGGATCCAATACCGGTAGGGGCCAACTTCGGAGGGAGGAGCCACACAGCCTCCTCCCTCCGCAGCGTCACAAGCTGATCGTGGGGAGTCGACATGCGTTTCATCGGTTTGACGGTCACGGGCACTCGGGTCGAGGCCCACCTCGGCGAGCCTGCTGATGAAGAGGTTCAAGCCCGTGTCATCCGTCGTTGGGCGCGGGCACACGGACATGTGGTTCAGGCCATTCATGACCTCAGGAATTCCGAATGGCCAGTCTTCCGCGACTTCGCTACGGGTGCCATCCAGGCTGTCGTCCTCTACACCGATACGCTCGCGGATCATGTCGAACCGCCACCTCTCTGGCCCACGTGGCTGTCGCGTGGGTTCAGCTACAGCCTTGACGGCCGCATCCCAACCTGGGGAATGCCCAGGGTCATTGCTGCTGATACCGGCAAGACAATCGACCGCATGAGGGGGCGGCAGCTGGATGCACTCGCGGCCGTCGAGGCACCACCGAAACTTTCCGGCGACCAACTCCAGAAGCTGCAGAGAGCCCGGCGGAGAAAGCACGATGAGGGTGGCTATGCGTACGGGGCACCACCCTTCGGCTGGGCTGCGGTGGGAGGCCGGCTGGCGCCGGAGAGCAGAGAGCAGCAAACGCTCCACCGTGCTCTTGAGTTGCGAGCTGCTGGCATGACGTTGAGGGCCATCTGCCAGATCCTGGACGACGAAGGTCGTTCCTCGCGCAGTGGTGCTCCATGGAGTTCTGGAGCGCTCAGCCGGATCCTAGAGCGGCCTGCACCGCCTGCAGAGCACATCTGGCACGAGGTGGGGACAACCGTTCGACTGCTCCAGTGCGACGGGCATCGCCCGGCCTTCTGTTCCTTCAGCGAGCGCTGTGACGTGATGCCCGTCGCGGGATGCGCGAAGGTGAGATGATCACTCGCGCTTGAATCTGCCGGGTACCCGGTTCGTCCTGCCACGATCAGCGCCGCGGACACCGCTGCTTGGACAATCAGCCAGGGAGCCACATCCGGCGATCGCGCGCCGCTCATTTTCGGCGCGGTGGCCAGCCCAGCAGCAAACCGCTCCCCATCAGTACCAGGATCTCCCAGCCTATCCCGTTCGCTCCACTTCAGGGCCACGCGGGTCAAGACCCGGACCGTTCCCGGACCAGGCCCCGTTAGAGAGCCGCGCCAACCGTCATGACTACTGGTCAGAGTGGGTGCAGCCGCTGTACCACCAGCAGACGAAGAACCTCCTCGTGTCGTACTCCCCGAAGAAGCTCGTCTTCTTCTAAAACGAGAAGAGGCGCCTGACGGCGAGCCGGTTCCATGAGCGCGCCAGCCGTCATCTTTCCCTTCATAGACCGCTCGCGCAGCGTCTGAGGCGGTCGGGCCGCGGCGCTCCAACAGTTCCAGGATGGCCCGTTCCAAATTTCGGTCAGCTGGTTTTTCGGTATTCGTCATCGCGTCAGTATCGCAAGGGGCTCGGGGCAGCAGGTGAATTGGCCGCGTGCCCCCTCGTCTCCGGAAAGCCGGTGGGTATGCCGTCAGACCGGCAGCCTGCGCCCCCTTCCTGTCTGCCCACCTCACAGGGCAACGCCGCGGGGCCGCCCTGTGAGGTGAGAGCCGACCAATGAACTGGCCCGAACGCGTAAGCAGCAGAAGGCTCCCCCTCAAGCGAGGGGGAGCCTTCACCGTCAGAATGCGACTGGGTCGCTCAAGCGTGGCTGTGGTGGCGATTGTTTCCGGTGACCAGTCGGTAGACGACGAGGAGGACGACCGAGCCGATGATGGCGGCGATCCAGGTCGAGAGGTCGAAGAACCCGTCAATCGAGTCGACACCGAAGATGACCTTGCCGAGGAATCCGCCGAGCAGACCGCCCGCGATGCCGATGAGCATGGTGATGATGACGCCGCCCGGGTCCTTGCCCGGCATCAGCGCCTTCGCGATGAAGCCCGCGAGCAGCCCTATCAGGATCCAAGCAATGATGCCCATGCGCTTCTCCTACCTCGATGAATAAAGTCGGTGTTAGCACTCGTCTGCACCGCGCCGAGGTTTTCAAACGTTCGAATCCCGAGCTCCCGGGTTGGTGACCGCGCGCCTGCCGACCTCTGCGAGCACACGGCTGACTACCGGGCGTACCCTCTGGCCCGAACCGGCGCCCGGGTTCGTACCCGAGGAGATGCTCGTCCGTGCATCCGAAGGGCTGCGCGGGGAGAATACGTTGAAGAGGTATGCCCAATTATGGGTATCTGGACAGTGCGGCTGCGTCGGCGGATGGGTCGTCCGTGATCGATGGAGGCTGATGTGGAGCGCGACCGACTGGCACTGGCCGCGGTTCTGGAGGCCGCGGAGGCGGCCGCGCCCGTGGATTCGCTCGATGTGGTGGCCCGCAACCTGCGCGACCGGTTCGACGCGCGCTCCGTATCGTTCCTGTTCGTCGACGTCGTGGGCCGCCGCCTGCTGCGGGTCCACGACACGGCGGGCGCGCAGCACGAGGACCGCGCCCGCCAGGTCCCGCTTTCCGGCAGCACCGTGTACGACGAGGTCCTGTGCTCCCAGAAGGTGGTGCTCGCGGCCAACGGCGGGCAGGGACAGCGGGTTCTCGCACCGGTGACGAACCGCGGTGACACCATCGGCGTCCTGGAACTCTTCCTGCCCGAGGTCACACCGGAGGTACTCCTGCAGGTGGAGGGGGCCGCACACGCTCTGGCGTACATCCTGGTCACCGACCGGCGCTTCACCGACCTCTACCACTGGGGCAACCGCACCACCACCGTCAGCCTGGCCGCGGAGATCCAGCGCCAGCTCCTGCCGACCGCCGCTACCTGCCAGGCGCCGCAGTTCACCCTCGCCGGGGCCCTGGTTCCCGCCTCCTCCATCGCCGGCGACACCTACGACTACAGCCTCGACGCCCACACCCTCCACCTGTCGATCACCGACGCCATGGGCCACGACGTCGACGCCGCCCTCATGGCCACCCTCCTCGTCAACGCTTCCCGCGGCGCCCGCCGCGCCGGCGAAGACCTGGCCGAGCAGGCCCGCCAGGTCCACCAGGCCCTCCTCGACCACGGGCGTCAGACCATGGCGACGGGCCAGCTCCTGCGCATCGCCCTGGACGGCAGCAGCACTCAGCTCGTCAACGCCGGCCACCCCTGGCCCCTCCTGCTGCGCGAAGGCGCCGTCACCGAGCTGCCCCTGACCGTGAACCTGCCTTTCGGCTGCGTCTCCCTCACGGGCCCTTACACAGTCCAGGCCCTTGACCTGCGGCCCGGTGACCGGCTCCTGCTCCACACCGACGGCATGCAGGAACGCGACGCCGAAACCGTCGATCTGCCGGCCCTCCTCCGCAAGACCATGGCCGAGCATCCACGCGAGGTCGTACGCACCCTGGTCGGCGCCGTCAGCGACGCCTACGACGGCGGAGCGCCGAAGGACGACGCCACCGTCCTGTGCCTCGACTGGCACGGCCCCCACGGCGAAGGGCGCCAAACGAACAACTGATCGTCGTGACAGGGAAAGCCTGAGGCGTAGCAAATGGGGTGGGAGCCTGCAAAGAGGGCAGGCGCCGGGCACGCCTACCCTGTGGAGGAAGACATTCGTGGTTGCGCCCATGCTCGTCCTCGACCAACCTGTGCCACGCGTCGGCCAGGCCACGACCACAGTACGGGGCGTCACGCACGAGTTCCTCGAGCACGCGGCCCGGATCCGAGCCCCCGCACGGCCTGAGTACGCCGACGCGGTCCTCCTGGTCGTCATCGAGCTCGTCACCAACGCGATCCGCCACACCGAGGGACCCGCCGCCGTCCACCTCGAACTCCACCAGGACCACATCGAGATCCGCGTCACCGACACCAGCCCCACCGCAGCCGAGCCCCGCGTACCCCAGATCGACGGCAGCGGCGGCTACGGAATGCACCTCATCAAGACCCTCACCACCCACACCCGCACCGGCCCCACCCCCGACGGCGGAAAGACCATCTACGCCTACGCCCCCTGGTAGCGGCCCGACCGACGGCACGCGCGAACCTGGCACCGTATCGGCAGCTGCCGCGGCATCAGGTGGATCCGGCGCCTCCGCCCGTCTCCACCCCGTCGGCAGGGCGGGGCCTGGCGGCGCGCTCCACGCGCTCGGGATCGGCGGCCGGTGCGCTGGATCCGGTGCCCCTGCGCGAAGGCGCTCCGGGCGGACGGCCGTGCTCATCGACCATCGCTCCCGCGTCGGGCAATTCGGGTGCGAGCTCCCGCGCGTCCCTGTCAGCTTCCGGTTCGTTGTCGGACATGGGCTCCTCCTTGGTGTGCGACCCAACGGAGCGCTCCCAAGGCCACGCCCCCTCTACGACGCGGAGGAGCGGGCCTCGATACGCCCTCAGCGGCGCGCCTGCCCGGCCCGGACGGGGCGTATCTCCCTGCTCCGGCCTCCTCACTGGACCCCGGGATGTAGAAGGCACCAACCGCGGAGCACGACCGCCGCCAGCACGAGCGTGGTCGGCCAGACCACGGCGAATGCCAAAGCGAGCGCTTCCGAAGCCGTCACCGTGGCCGCGACCAGCAGTCCCAGGCTGGCAAGCAGACCACACCACAAGGCTGGGCGGGCCGTGGCCATCGGGCTGGACAGGGGGCATCGCATGGTTCGCAACCGGCGGTCCAGGTCCCTGTCCCTGCTGAGCTCTGACTCGATGACGGCAAGGACGCGCCATTCGCGTGGGGTCAACGGAACTGAGTTCATACTGTCCTCCCATTCCGCTGGGAGCACTACCTCGGGCGGAGCCCTCCCGACGCAACCCCGACCGGGGGACGAAAGCGCCCGCCAGGCGGCCCATCGAGGATGGTCCTGGGTACCAACAGACCTGCCCGCACGCGGTTATGCGGCTCGCCCTCGATTCTGGCTGCCAAGCGGAGTCGGCGGAGCTGTTGCGCCGCAGCAGGCTGAGCACCTTGGTTACCCTGCCCCGCTCGGGGGACTGCGGCACGTCCGGCTTATGCCCCCACCCAGCTCCCACATGCCAGCTCCCCAGTCGGTCATCCCAGGCTCGGGACTGCCATCTCCGGGGTGGGCTGCGTCGGGGAGGAGGCGGCTCGGACCATACCGGCCATCCACCGGCATGCGGCCGGGCACGGGCTGGTCTTAGGGGTGGAAACGTGCAACGCTCAAAGGGAACCAGCCTGGCTGGTGGGAGACCCCGCGCCGCCGCCCGGTCACCTGAGGTGGCTGACGGCAGGTGCGGGTGGTCTTGCTCGGCTTCGCACGGCACGTACTGCCGTGCGCTTGACGGCCTACTCCGCCCGAATCCGGGAGCCGACCGTGACGGGCTCCTATCCCGGACGGCGGACCAGACCGTGCGCCCCTTCTCGGACACCGATGCCGCTAGGCGGCCCAGTCGGGCCGTAACGCGTTCTGTCGGCATCGGCCGGCATGCCGTCCGTCCGGCACCGTCACCCTCGGCAGGATCCGCGCCTACCTGCTTCCTTCCGCCGCCCAAGGGCACAAGGACCAGGCCATGACTCCCCACGCACCCGCTTCGCCTACGCCGCAGGAGGCCGCCATCGGGATTCCGAGGCTTTGCGTGAGTGTGAGTTCCTCAGTCGGGGAGGTTCTGGTCACGATCTCAGGGGATGTCGACCTCGACAGAGCTCCTGATCTTCGAAGCATTCTGACGGCCGTCTTGTGCTCCTCCGAGGGCCCGCTCACTCTCGATCTGGAGAATGTCACTTTCTGTGACTGCTCCGGACTGAACGAGTTCCTTCGTGCGCGCGTGCACGCTGAAGCCGTGGGCCGGCCCCTGACCATCCGGGCCGTAAGCCGCCCCGTTGCCCGCCTGCTTGAGCTAACCGGAACCGACAAGCTCTTCCACCCTGCCGAGCGGGATACAGCGGACCAGTCCCGTGTGGTGCAACCCGCCGATCCCGACGGGCGGAAGGCCGCGCTCCCGGGTTACACAGCTGACGGCCGACTCATAGGGGACACCTTCCTGGTTACCCTGCACGGCGAACTCGACCTCTCCGGCACTCAGAAATTCCTGCCCGCGATCCCCGCCCAGACGGTGGCGGTCGTGGTCGACATGCGGGACGTCTCGTTCATGGACCTGAGCGGCCTGCGGTTCCTCGCCGCACTGGAGCAACGCACCAACGAGCAGGGCGCCGTACTGCTGACCATCGGCTGGCAGCCGGGTCCTCTCCTCCTCACCGAGACCGTCGCCCGCTCCCGCCGGGCGTTCCCCGCCCTTTCCCGCTACGTACAGCTACGCCAGACGCGGGAACTACGGGCCGCCCTCATGTACCGGGCAGCGTTGCGCAGAGCCGTCGGCATCGCCGAGGCACGAAGCTGGGAAGAGTCCGCGAAGGCACTGGCGCAAACCTGCGCCCCTCCGGGCCCACGGTCGGTGCTGTGAGCGGTGTCGCCGCGAGGGGAGGGTGTTCGCCAAGCGAACCCCGACCTCGCTATCGGGACTGCCGGCCCCCATCGGGGGTGCCAGAGCCCTGTTTACACTTCGGCGCCCCGCCGTGGGGAACTTCGCAGACGTTACGTGGATCTGCCCAGCTCCTCCTTCCGCCGTGAATGGAACCCCCGTGGCCCTCCCTGCCGATCCGCCGCCTCCCCCCGTGCAGGACTCGCCCGCCCCGGGCTCCCGGCCCCTGGTGGCGAGCCCGGTGACGGCATGGGCCACCGGCATGCTGATGGCGACGGTGCCCTGCTCGGCGCGGGAGGCCACACAGATCCTGCAGGCCACCGCCGACCTGGCGGGCCTGCCCGCAGCCGAAGTAGCCGCTGCGCTGGTGGCCACCGCCCGGGGTGACGCCGTCCCGGCACACGTCGAACGGGCCTTGCACCGTACGGTGCTGGCGGCTCAGTCCCCCTCGTCGCCGGAGCAGGCCCGGGAAACCGGCCTTCGGCCGAGCCCTACGCGCACCGAAGAAGTCCTCTCCCGCCTTCGCGGCTGCCAGGCCCGCCTGGCCCAGGCCCCAAGCGACCCGGGCGCGCTGCGTGCCATGGACGACGCCGCCTACACCTTGTGTGTCCTGATCGGTCAGCCCCGACTGCAGAACGCCATCGCCGCCGCCGAACTGCACCTGAACAGCACGCGGTAACAAACGCGGCTGCCCGAGGCCCGTGACGACGCTGCGCGGCCGGCCTCCGCCTTTGGTGATCGGCCGGTCCCGCCCCATGGACTTGCGGCGCTGATCAGCGCGCGAGCGCCGACCAGGGGCTCAGGCCCAGGTTGCCGGTGTTGCCCAGATCCACAGGCGCGCTCAGCCGCAGCGCCAGCCGGGGAGCGCCCGGCTTGGGGACGAGCCGCAGGGTCCGCCCCTCGGCGGCGGGCACGGTCGAGTCGGTGACCAGGTTGCGCCACACCAGCCCCGTCGTGGCGGCCTGGCCCGGCTGAAGCGTCACCCGCTGTGGCGGTGCGTCCATGCCGCCGGCGGACGAGGTCACTCCGTTCGCTCCGTGCCCGATGTCCACCTGAACGGGGCGGTCCGCCGCATCCAGCAGCTGGATCTCCGGGTAGCCCTCCAGCACGTACGCCACCGAACCGCAGTTGACCAGCTGGAAGTCCGCGACCCGCAGCCCCATCGCCGCGTTCCGCTCAGCCGCACCCCTCCCTCCGGGCAAGGCAGCGCGCCGGCCTTCGGCGGAGACTCCCCGATCGACTCCATGACGGAGCCACACCCGATCAGCACCAACCCCAGGGCAGCCGCCCCCGCTATCAAACCGATCTACTTCGCCCGCCCCAGTACACGCATCCCCCGACCCTACGTTTCCACCTGGCGGCTCCCCCTGCATCAGACGCCCCCAGCTGCTCGACCGGCCGCCCCCGTCCGGGCTGCGGCGTGGGATCGTGGAATGGATGGACCGTTCCGGTTCCGTCGCTCATGGCCCGCCTCGCTCCCGAACGGCGGCGGATCCGCTGCTGGGCGGAGGATGCAGGGGCATTGAACGACGGAAATGAACGCGGGTCGCCACCAATAAACCGTGTTCCGCGAGCAGCAGCCTCAGCCGCTCCTCCCTCTCGTTCCGTAGCCGGTGAACTCGTGCAAGGGGAGCCCACCGTGAAGCCCTATGCAGCACAGGTACGCCTCTACGGCTCCGTGGCCGTGCTGACCCTGTGCCCCGGCCGAAGCACAGTCGGCCGGGCGAAAGCCTCGTTGGAGATCCTCACGGACATGCTCGTGGGCCTCGGGGGAAGCGCGGACTCGCTGATCCTGGACCTCGACCGCGCCCCGTACCCGCCGCCCGTAGACGCTCTGGCTGCAATCGATGCCTGGGCGGCCCAACGGGAGATCCCCGTAGTGACGCTCACCCCCTCGCCACATGCGCGCCCAGTTCCAGCCCACCCTGGGGAAAGTGTGCGCGAGAGCGACGCCGCCGTCGGGGTTTCAGGGCTGCGCCGGGCTCTTGAGGTCCGGGTGCTGACCCAGCGGGCAGCCGGGATCCGTCGAGCGCGCAAGGGAGCCCATCCCTGCTCCTGAGGTGCCCGCGGCAGCGGGCCCGTGTCGGGAGGCGGTGTATGGGTAGCAGCTGGGAGACAATGCGAACTGGATACCGGTGGGGGAGGTGAACCGTCGTGGGTGACTATGCCGACCTTCCTGAAGGCCAAGACGCGCCCCTCGGCGGTGAAGAAGACCTCAAGCGGCTCTCACAAGCCCTCGCGGCATCCCGTGCGGACACCTCCGCTTCCGGGATCGACACCCCGGCCGCGCTGTGCCGGGCGTGCGTGGACCTGCTGGACGTGACCGGCGCCTCGGTGTCCCTGGGCGGGGACGGCGACGACCACACTTTGTGGTGGTCCAGCAATCCGGTGGCTAGCCAGCTCGCCGAAGCCCAGTACACGCTCGGCGACGGCCCGGGCCGTGTCGCCCGGGGCCTGGCGGCGCCGGTCCTGGCGGCGGATCTGACCGGAGGCACGGACGCCCGGCGCTGGCCCATGTTCGCCCAGCAAGCCGTCGCCCTCGGCGTGCGAGCGGTGTTCTCGCTCCCCCTGGGGCTTCCCGGCCTCGCGGTGGGCACCCTCGACCTCTACCGTGACCGTCCCGGTCCCCTCTCCGATCGGGACCGCTCCTTCGCCTTTCCCGCGGCGGACGCGATCACCACGGCGCTGCTCGCCCTCCAGGCCCAGGAACCCCCCGGCGGCGGTGCGGCATGGCTGGACGCGGCCGAACTCGACCACGACGAGGTCCACCAGGCCACCGGCATGATCATGGTGCACATCAACCAGGACATTCCCCAAGCCCTGGCACGCCTGCGCGCCCACGCCTTTGCCCAGGGCCAGAGCATCACCGAGGCCGCCCGCGACGTCCTCGCCGGGAGGGTCAGGTTCGATGACTAGGTTGACCCCGTACGGCCGGACCCAGCAGAGAAGACGGTGAGGACAGAGATGAACCGCGAACTGGAGATCACCGAGGCGTTCGTCAGCCTCACCGATACCGTCGCCGACGACGTGGACCCCCTCACGCTCCTGCGCCGCCTGGCCGACCACTGCGTACGGCTCACCGCCATGGACGCCGCGGGCGTCATGCTCGCCAACGCCCGGGGCCGCCTTCAGTCGGTGACCTTCACCGAGGACCGCGTCGAACTCACCGAGGTCTTCCAGATCCAGGTCTCCGAGGGCCCCTGCATCGAGGCCTACGCCGCCGGTCACCCCGTCCACGCCGACGACCTCGCCACAGCCGGCGACCGCTGGCCCACCTTCACCCCGCTGGCCCGCACCGCCGGATTCGAGGCCGCCCACAGCTTCCCCCTGCACCTGCGCGGCCAGAACATCGGCGCCCTCAACCTCCTCGCCCACACCCCCGCCCCCCTCCCCCCGGCAGACGCCGGCCTCCTCCAGGCCCTCGCCCACACGGCCGCCACCTCGGTCCTGACCTGGAGCCGCGAACCCCTGCGGCCCTACGACATCGTCACCCGCACGCAGGCCGCCCTCTCCAGCAAAGCCGTCCTGGACATCGCCCTCGGCATGCTCGCCGCCACCGCAGAGATCAGCCCCTCCGAAGCCGCACGCCACCTGCACGCCTATGCGGCCGACCACCGCCAACGCGCCATCGACATCGCCGAGAACCTCGTACGCCGACGCATGACCCCCGAGAGCGTCCTCACCACCGAAGCCTGACCAGGGAAGCCGACCAAAATCCGCGAGGACGAGCCACTACCCGTCCCACGCGGTGCGACGGGGCTTCGGCAGATCAGGCAAGGTTCTTCATCCCAGCAGGCGAGTCAGCAAGGAGCTCAAGAAGCCCGGCGACCTAGTAACCGGCCTCAACCGGGTGACGGAACGGAGCCCCGGCCTCGGCGGAGTCGCCAGACTTCCGCGCCCACGGCGCCGTAGCCCTACGGCTTCGCAGCCACCCGCAGGCGCGAGTGCTTGCCCGCACACGATCGGGCCCCGGGGCGTCTTACTGCCAGGGGCCCGATCGCAGAACCAGCGCCGGCAGATCAGACTTCGCCGCGCCAGGAACCGGTCTCCCGGCCGCGGTCCTCGATGTACTCCTTGAACCGCTTGAGATCGCCCGAAACCCTCCGCTTGACGAAGCCCAGCTTGTCGCCGACGTTCTCGGCGAAGCCCTCCGGGTCATAGTCGAGCTGGAGCATCACCTTGCACCTGGCGTCGTCGAGACGGTGGAAGGTGACCACTCCGGCCTGCTTGACCTCGCCCGCCAACGTCGTCCAAGCGACCCGCTCGTCGGGGATCTGCTCGGTGATCTCCGCCTCGAACTCCCGCTCCACACCGGCGACCTTCGTCACCCAGTGCGTCATCGTGTCGGTGCGCTGGTCGATGCGCTCCACACCCTCCATGAACTGAGGGAACGAGTCGAACTGCGTCCACTGGTTGTAGGCGGTACGCACGGGAACATCCACCTCGACGGACTCTTCTACCTTCGACACGAGTCGATCCCTTCTGTTTCCGGCGTCCGGCAACCGGCATCCGGCGCCAGATCCGGAGCCTGCTTCGCTGCGGGAGACCCTCCCCGCAACGTCGCGCCTGCCCACTCACACCCACTTCATGACCGGTAAACGGTGGCAGACCGCTCGGGCGCCGATCACGCTCCAGCAGAGGCCATCGCCGAGAGGTGCCGAGGCTCGTAAGCGCTCCGGAGGAGTGGCGTGCACGCCTGTAGTCGGAGAGGACGCGCGCCGCATCGTCAGCCTGGAGCACACGGCGCCTCCGCCGACTACGAACGGCTCTACACGGAGTTCGGCATCACCCCCAAGCCATAGCCGCAGCAGCACACGACAGCATCCACGACACCCGACAAGCGTCGCGTCCGGGCGGCCACCAGACCGCCTCCGCCCCCACCAGCGCGCTGCGTCCCGCGCGACAGCGCCGACCTGACGCGCGGGGGCGGGGGGGCACGCGCCGTGGCTCGACTCCTCGCGGGTGCTTCGCGGTGCCGGCCGGCCCGTGCGCAGGTGGTCGGGGATTCGACGGCTGCGAGGAGGCACCTCGTCAAGGCCCCCTCCACCCGCACCGACCCCGCCCCCGACGGCGGAAAGATTGTCTACGCCTACGCCCCCTGTTACTGGGCGGCCCGACGCGTAGACGGCACCGCTTCCGCCGGAGACGTTCACTTCCCCTGGCGGCGTCGTGACACCCAGATGATCACCGCCACCGCGGCAATGGACACCGCGAATATCGGCAAGTGCCAGCCGTCCGGTATCCATTGACCCCTGGCCTGGGGCGAGAGTGCAAAGTCGATCAGCATTCTTCAGTTCCTTCCGGAAGGGCGGGTGCCACAGATTCGGGGCGTTTGCCCAGGCACTTGGTCGTCACGCCTGCCAGTGACAACCAGAAGCCGGGGCGCGTGAACTGGGTGGCGGAGTCGTGTCGGGTGTGCAGCTCCTGCTCCGGCCGGGGGGCTTCGGTGAAGGACGCCGCTTCGTCGAGGGGCGGGACCGGGCGAGCTGGAGTTCGGCTCCGGCCTCCCTCCCCGGCCATGTCACAGCAGGTCCCGGGCGTTTATGGACGCCGTAGGGGCAGACGGGCCCCCGGGAGGTGAGGCGTCGTGCCGGAAGGGCTCAGCGCACCGATAGGAATTCCGGGACGGGCGAAGGCGGCGGCCGCGCGGGCCGTCGCGTTCGCGCGGCGTGCCGTAGGGACGCCGGGCAGTGAGCGGGACACCCTGCTCCTGGGGGCGAAGACCGTCGTGGCGGCCATGGTGGCCTGGACCGCCGCCCGCCATTTCCTGCCGCCGGCCGTGGCGACGTTCGCGCCGTACACCGCCATGGTGGCCTTGCAGGCGACCGTGTACCGCTCCCTGCGCGACTGCGCCCAGTACGCCCTGGCCATGGCGGCGGGCGCCGCACTCGCCGCCGCGCTGGCGGCCACCGCGGGCATCCACGGCTGGACCTTCGGTCTCCTCACCCTGGTGGCCCTCTGTCTCGGCCGCGCACGACGGCTGGGTCAGCAGGGCACCCAGGTCGCCATCGTGGGATTCTTCGCCTTCTCCTCCGGGCAGGGCCGGATCGACTACATCGGCCACCTCGCCGCGTCAGTGGCGATCGGTGCGGTCTGCGGACTCACCGCCCACCTCGTCCTCGCCCCCGCCCGCCACGCCCGTCACCGGCAGACGGCCGCCACCGATCTCTTCGCGGAGCTGAGCGAACGGATGACCGGCCTGGCCGACACCTTCGAAGCGACGGCTCCCGACGCCGACCGGGTGCGGCAGTGGCGACAGGACTGGCGCCGCCTCTCCCACGACTGCGAGGACCTTCACCGCGGCATCGAGACGGAGGAGGAGAACGGCCTCCTCAACCCCCGGCGCAGCTTCGAAGGCGCCGCCGGCGCCCTGCCCCGGACCCGCGCATCGGTCACGATCGCCCAGCACTCACTGGACCACCTGCGCTCCCTCACCCGCACGCTGGACCACGCCGTCGACAGCCGGGAAATCGAAGACCTGCCGCCGACCTTCCGCACCGGCCTCGCCGCCGTCCTCAGGACCTCGGCCGACGCGATGGACGAGATGGGACGCACCCCCCGCACCGATGACAGCCGCCTGAACCGCACGATCGAGGAAGCGTCGGCCCAGCTCGATGAGGTCCACAGGGCATCCCAGCGCGATCCGGAAGCCCGATCAGCGGCCCCGACCCTCCAGGGAACCCTGCTGACCGACGCCGCGCGCCTCCTGGCCGATCTCCGCACGGGCCGACAGGACCTCAGCAACGCCTGAACCGGACCTGTGGACGGACGATCCCCGCCACCGGACCCCGAGCAGAAACTCCGCCGGACAAACGGCGATGGGGACGCCGGGACGTGCCCGGTTTTCAACTGGGCGGTACCGAGCCGGTTATCAGTCCAGTCAGTGCTGACAGCCCGCCATCGTCAAGAGCGCGGCGCTGGCGGTCGGCAGGCGTGCCCTCACGTAGGAGGCGATGCGACAGCGCGCTCACCTCCCGAAGGTCACCGGCATCCTCCAGGGCGGGTGTGATGTGGCGCATGAGGGCACACAGGACGTCTCCGCTGCTGCCAGGTCGGCCGTCCGGCCCTACGAGGCTGCCGTTCAGTCCGTACCGGGCCGCATGCCACGTCGCAGCCTGCAGAACCTCCGTGCCGCTCGCCGTTACGGGCGGCAGGCCCGCTTTCTCCTCGGCGATCGCCGTGGCGACCAGGGCACGGATGACACCGGCGAGCAGCACGGCGTCCTCGGCCGTCAACTGGACGTCCGGGCAGCGCACTTCGATGGTCGGGTAGCGATCGGACAGTCTGGCCTGCCAGTAGATCTGTCCCCTGTCGGCTATGACGCCAGAGGTCACCAACGCATCCAGACGGCGCTCATAGTCGGCGAGCCCCTCGAAGTGCGGCGGGGGACCGCTGACGGGCCAGCGGCTGAAGACGATGGTGCGCCAGCTGGCGAAGCCCGTGTCACGCCCGTCCCACAGCGGCGAGTTCGCCGACATGGCCAGCAGCGTCGGCAGCCACACCCGGATCCGGTTGAGCACGGCCACCCCCGTCTCCCGATCAGGCACCCCCACGTGGACGTGCATCCCGCAGATCAGGTGTTCGTCGACGAGTTGACGGGCCTCACCCTCCATCCGCAGGTACCGGGCCTTACGGGTGACGGGTACGGGCAGGACCCCGCGCACCGGAGCCGCACCGGTCGCCGCGATCCGACAGCCGTTGGACTCGGCCGCCGAAGCCAAAGCGTGGCGCAACCGGAGCAAGTGGCCTCCGACCTCGTCGAGCGCCCAGCAGATGGGAGTCGCCACCTCGATCTGTGCCTGCAGCAGCTCGTCCTGCACTTCGCCTTGCTCCGCGAGGGACCCGAGGCCGGCCGTGCGGCTGACCTCCTCCACCGTGGGAGTCGGTTCGGCGGTGGCCGGATCCAGCAGCAGATACTCTTCTTCGACTCCGAGGGTGATCACCTCATGCGGCTACCCGCACACTCCATGATCACCCCATTCGTTCGTCCTCCAGCGACGTCGCGGGGACGCTCCCCTCCAAGCAGCCGTGGTCATGAGCCAGCTGCAGCATGCCCTGCACACCTACCACCAGCGTCTCATCGTGCTGGTCGAACCGGACAGCCTCTTCCTAGTGCTCACCGACGGACTGATCGAGACCCGAGGCAGCGAGCCGGACCAGCCTGTGGCGCGGCGGAAAGAACTCCGGGACGCACAGGGTCGGCGCCCGCGAGATCCTCAACGGGTTCAGGGGTGGCGACTGGCCCGCCCCTTTCACGGCCCAACCTGTCAGAGCGGGGCGATGCTCGCCCAGTACTGGTCGAGGTGTTCGTCTGCTGTCCTCAGCACTTGCTGGTCCGTCCGGTCGAGGAAAGCCGTGTGCAGACTGATCACGCGGTCGTGGCCCGTACCGGCCCCGCCCAAAGCGGGTGCTGTCCGGCGCCACGGGGCACGGGCGGCCCCAGCGCCGTGCCCGTTGCGTCGTGCGCGAGCAGACCACCAGCGCCCCGTGAGGACGCCGGCCGTGACGACCGTGACGGCCACAGCAGCCAGGGCCTGCAGACCGTGTTGCACGGCCATGACTTCCTCCACGAAGAGATGGGCGTCGACAGCGCAAGCAGAAGGGGTGGTGCCGGCCGGCTCGGGCGGGCTGCCACCGCGGCGGGTCAGCCGGGCCAAGTGCCCGTCGCACGTCGTACGGCTACTGCGCCCGACCGTTCGACCGAGGCCTTGACCACGGAGAAGATCGCGCCCTGGATGGCCGCGGCGAGCAGGATCTGCTTCCAGGACCGGCCCTCGTCGGTGGCTCCGGGAGCGTCGCCCTCGCCTGCGACGACCTTCCACGCCTGCTTAAACGCCGCGCCCGCGATCATGCCGCTCACGACGCCGAGGGCCATCCCGACCGGCTTGTAGGGGATCTGGGAAGCGCTCACTTGCGGCGTCCTCGGCTGCGGCGCACCAGCAGGAGGGCGACAACGGCGGCTCCGGCCGCGAGGAGCGGGCCGCGGTGGGCGCGTGCGGCCGTCGCTGCTTGGCCGGCCTTCTCCAGGACCGGGTCGGGGGTCTTGTCCAGCGCGTACCGGCCCGCCTTGGACGCGCCATCCCGTACCTGCGCCGCGGCCTGCGCGGTCCGCTCCAGGACGGGGTCGGGCGTGCTGTCCTTCACCACCTGGGCGGCTTGCTCCGCCTTCTCACGGATCTGGCCGGAGACCACAGCCGCCTGCTCGGCGGCCTGGTCCTTGATCGCGGCCGTCTTCTCCTTGGCCTGGGCCTTGATGTCGGCCTTCGCCGCGAGAGCCTCGACGGTCCGGCCGAGCTCCTCGCGGGTGTGCTCGACCTGCTCGCGCAGTTCCGCGGATCCGTGGCCGCCGGAACTGGGGGTGGGAATGCCGATGTTGGTACGGGCGTCGTCGTTCATCGGTGTGCCTTCTCCTTGATCTCGGCCAGGTCGGCCTTGACGCTGTCGATGGTCTGCTCGGGAGCCGGGGAGCCTGCCCGGGCGATCTGCTTCTTGCCGGCCAGTGCGGCCAGCGCGGCCGCGAGGCCCAGGACCGCGGTGACGACGAGGGCCGACGCCCACACCGGCAGGACCAGCGCGAGCGCGGCGATACAGGTGGCGGCCAGGGCCTGAAGTGCCAGCATGCCGAGGAGCCCCGCGGCGCCGAAGAAGCCGCCGCTCTTCCCGTAGTGCTTGCCCTTGTCGGTCATTTCCGCCCGGGCCAGTCGCATTTCCTCGCGCACCAGCTCGGACATCTGCTGCGAGGCGCGCGAGACCAGGGCGCCCACCGAGTCGTCTGCGGTGTGATGCTCTCGCTCTGCCGTACTCATGATGCGGACACCTTGCCCTTCTTCCATTTGACGGAACGTGCGTTGCGTCGGCCTGGGGCTTTGCCCGGCGCTACCCGCGGTGTCCTGTACGGGCTGCGGACGGACCTTGAAGTACGTTGCGGGACCTCCTCATCGAGATGTCCAGGCCGCCGTCATCCCGCGACTACCCCGCAACGGCCCCGCCACCCGCTCGGCAACCAACGTGAGGGAACGATGCAGGGGGTCAGTGCTCCATGCGGCGGTGGTCGCCGTCGCTCCAGGCACGGGTGTCGCGGGGCTCGACGTAAGGTTCCTCGTCCTCGGGGAGTCCGCCGGCGATCGCCCGCTGCCGGGTCATTTCGGCGTCGAACTCCAGCCCGAGGAGGATCGCCAGGTTGGTGATCCACAACCACACGAGGAAGACGATGACACCGGCGAGGGTGCCGTAGGTCTTGTTGTAGGAGGCGAAGTTCGCGACGTAGAAGGCGAAGCCGGCCGAGGCGGCCATCCAGATGGCCAGCGCCAGGACGCTGCCCGGCGTCACCCACTTGAACCCCCGGCCCTTCGCGTTCGGGGCGGCCCAGTACAGGATCGCGATCATGATCGTGACGAGGAGGACCAGCACCGGCCACTTCGCGATCGACCACGCGGTCAGAGCCGTGTCCCCCACTCCGAGCGCGGTGCCCGCCTGCCGGGCCAGGGCGCCGGAGAAGACGACGATCAGCGCACTGGCAACGGCAAGGATCATCAGCGTGACGGTGAGGACCAGGCGCAGCGGGAGGACCTTCCAGACGGGGCGGCCTTCGGGGATGTCGTAGACGGCGTTCGAGCTGCGGATGAAGGCGGCGATGTAGCCCGACGCCGACCACACGGCGACGACCAGGCCGACGATCGCCAGGAGCGAGCCCACCCCGGAGTGGCCCTGGAGCTGGTGCACCGCGTCGCTGACCACGTCCCGCGCCGAACCGGGAGCGAGTTGCTGCAGGTTGTCCAGGACCTGCTTCGTCGCCGACTCCCCGGCGATGCCCAGCAGCGACACGAGCACCAGCAGCGCGGGGAAGAGCGCCAGGACCCCGTAGTAGGTGAGCGCCGCGGCCCGGTCGGCGAGCTCGTCCTCCTGGAACTCCTTCACGGTGCCGCGCAGCACCGCCTTCCACGACTTCTTCGGCAGCTCAGTGGGCCGGTCGGGCGCCCGTTCTTCCACCTGCGGATCCGGTCCTGCCGCGTCCTCGGGACCGGTTTCCCCGCACTGGTCATGCGCGTCTGGGCCTGGCTTCGATGTGCGTGTCATGCCATGCGCCTGTCCAGCACCTCCTCACTCATGTCAGCGAGGACGCGCGACTTGGAAACGCCTGTCCGGTGTGTCGGCGCTGGCCGATGGCGGGCAGAGGTTGCCCTGCCTGTGCTCGCTCCGCGGGCGTCGCGTCTCGGCGTCCCGCCGCGGTCGGTGGGGTGGCGGCTCCGTTGAGGCAATGGTCGAGGAGAGCGTACGGGCCACAGGGAGGGGTGGGTTGGCCGCGGCGCCTTCTGCGGTGCGGGGGTCGGAGAGGAGATCTCCACGGCTTCCGGTGTCAGGCGCGGGTCGGCCGCGGCGGCCCGGCGCATCGCCTCATCGGCGTCGTCCATTGACAGGTCGGGCGGAGTGGGATCGGCTGCGGCCAGGGCGCGTACTTCGGGATCCGGGTGGTCGAGGAGGTGGGTCCGGCCGGTGCGGGGGAAGCCGGGCAGCGTAAGCAGGTCCGAACGGTGCTCCGGGCGGGTGGCGAAGACGACCAGGAGCAGGTGTCGCCGTGGGCCTCATGGCGCTCGCGGCAGGAGCCCTGTAGGGGGCCTTCCGCGGCCACGGCCGGCCATGGCTGTAGCTGTAGCTGTAGCTGTAGGAGCCGACCGCCGTTCAAGCCTCCGGAGCCGGCGCCGGCTCGGGTGAGTGGCCCCGGCCCGGCAGGGACGCCTCGTCATGCGCCGGACGGCGGCGTCGCTGCCACAGGACGAGGACGCCGAGGGCCACGCCGACTGCCATCAGGACCACACCCCGGACCCACACTTCGCCCTCCACCTGTGTGGCCAGGACCACGCACGAGAGTGCACCGAGCACGGGTACGACCGTGGGTGCGCGGAAGTGGGCGGTGGCCGGGGCGGACCGGTCGCGTCGGCGCAGGACGAGTACGGCGGTGTTCACCGTCAGGAACACGACCAGCAGGAGCAGTACGAGCGTCCCCGCCAGGACGTCGATCTCGCCGGTCGCGGCGAGCAGCGCGGACACGACGGTGGTGGCGGCGATCGCCGCCCACGGGGTGCGGCGCACCGGGAGGACGCGGGTGAGGAACGCGGGCAGGAGTCCCTCCCTGGCCATCCCGAAGGCCAGACGTGAGCTCATGATCCCGGTGAGCAGCGCCCCGTTGGCGACGGCGACCAGGGCGATGAACGCGAACAGCCGTGGCGGGACGGCGCCGGCCGCGTGGACGACTTCGAGCAGCGGGCCGTCGGAGGCGGCCAGGGTGGAGGTGGGTATGGCCGCGGAGGCCGCCGCGCCGACGGCGGCGTAGACGATTCCCGCGGTGGCGAGCGCGCCGAAAAGGGCGCGGGGGTAGGAGCGTCCCGGATCCAGCGTCTCCTCGGCCACGTTCACCGAGGTCTCAAACCCGACGAAGGAGTAGTACGCGAGGACCGCTCCCGCCAGCACCGCGGCCGCCGGCGAGGCGGAGCCCGTACCGAGCTGCGTGAGCCTGCCGACGTCGCCGTCACCGCGCGCGGCAATCCACACGCCGAGCCCCACCACAAGCAGCAGACCGCCCGTCTCGATCAGGGTGGCAAAGGTGTTGACCCGGGTCGACTCTCGAATGCCGCGTGCGTTCAGCAGACCCAGGAGGACCAGGAAGACCACGGCAACGCCTACCACCGGCAGCGAGACGAGCGCGGTCAGGTACTCGCCCGCGAAGCCCCGGGCGAGCGCCGCGACCGACACGAGACCCGCCGCCAGCATGCAGAACCCCGTGAAAAAGCCGACGGCGGGCCCGTAGGCGCGGGTGGCGTAGTACGAGGCGCCGCCGGCCCGTGGGTACTTCGTGGCGAGCTCCGCGTACGAGGCGGCGGTCAGCAGCGCCAGCAGGAGGGCCACCGTGAGGGGCACCCAGACGGCGCCGCCGGACTTGGCGGCCACTTCTCCGATCAGGACGTACACGCCGGCGCCGAGGACGTCTCCCAGGATGAAGAAGTACAGCAGGCGCGTGGTGAGGACCTTGCGCAGCGGTTCGACGACGCCGGAACCGGCATCGGCGGTGGGGTGGGTGCGCATGGGCCTCATCTGTTCTGGCCTGGGACAGCTCTGATCGCAGTCGGACGGGAGTCGACCGACGCTTCGCGAAGACAGGAGGTCCCCTAACCGCAGAAAACACATCCAAACGGATGCTCTTGGACAGAGACATCCGCTCGGGGGCCGGCCTTCCCTTCTCCAGCAGGAGGCCTTCCACCACGAATGAGGGACTTCCGGGCTCCCAGTTCGGGCTGCGGGAGCCGGAGGGCGTTCACGGCCGGGGGGCCGGTGTGAGGGCGGGGATGAAGGTGAACAGGCGGCGGGTGGCCGTGAGGTCGAAGACGTATTGCGCCTGGTCGGGGGCGCCGGCGAGTTCGAGGGTCCACTCTTCGTCGATGGCACGGGCACGGAGCGCGAGCAGGACGTGGAGAGCGCAGGTCCCGATGAACGTGACGTGGGCGAGGTCGAGGACCAGGATCCGTTCGGGCAGTACGAGCATGTCCAGGACATGGGCCAGCTGGGAGCACGTCTCGTAGTCGAGGTCGCCGCTCACGGACACGACGGCCCGCTCCGGTTCCTCGGTGACGCCGATGGCGAAGTCGTTGAGGCCCATGGCGCATCCGCCGTTCCTCGGGAGCCCATCACGGCCGCGCCCGAAGTGGGAACGTGGTTGCGCCGCCAAGCGCGCGACTGGTGCCGCGCACGGCCGAGCGGGGGAATCCGCACCCGCCGCTGGCCACGGATCGCGGCCACCGGGTAGGACGGGATCTCCACCAGGCCGGGCATATCGGTACTCCGCGCCTACCCCGGCCGAGCTGCCGCAACCGGTGCGGCAACCCGACCCCGGCCAGTGGTGGCATGCGTGGGGGCCGGAACCGCCGCTGCGGTTCCGGCCCCCACGCATGTCACGTCAGTCCTTGAGGACGTCCTTGACCTTCTCCTTGGCCTCGCGGGCATCACCCTTGGCCTGCTCGGCGCGCCCCTCGGCGGTCAGCCGCTCGTTGCCCGTCAGACGGCCAGCGGTCTCCTTGAGCTTGCCCTTGGCCTGCTCGCCCTTTGCCTCGGCCTTCTGCTCACCAGACACAGCTGATCACTCCCTGTTTCTAGGAAAAAGCCTTACGCAACCCCGTATGACCACTGCAGCCCCTCTCAAACAGACCAAACCGTTGTGGCACTCGGTACCTCCGAAACAGCTCCCGCTTGAGCGGTCGTTCATACGCGCTGGGCGCGGTGGAGGAGGCCGTGGAGCCCGTGGGAGCGCAGGGCGGCGCGGGCGGCGTTCGCGCCGGGTGCGCCGTGGACGCCTCCGCCCGGGTGGGCGGCCGCGGAGGCGAGGTAGAGGCCCTTGACCGCGGTCTCGGGGCGGCCGGTGCCCGGGGTGGGGCGGAAGATCGCCTGTTGGTGGAGGGCGGTGGTGCCGTTGTTGATGGCGCCGTTGTGCAGGTTCTCGTTCATGGACTGGAGGGTGGTGGGGGCCAGGATCCGGCGGGCGCCGATCAGTGCGCGGAAGCCGGGAGCGAAGCGCTCCACCTGGGCTTCGACGCGGTCGGCCATGGCTTCCTGTTCGCGGGCGTCCCACGCCCCGGTGATGCGGTCCGGGCCGGCGTCGCCGGTGATGCGCTGCGGGAGGTGGGTGTAGGCCCAGGCGGATTCCGTACCCGCCGGCGAGCGGCTGGGATCCGCCGTGGTCATCTGGCCGAACAGGGTGAACGGCTCGTCCGGTACCCGGCCCGTGGCGAGCTGGGAGGCGAAGCGGGTCAGGCCGTCGATGCCGTCGGCCACGTGGACCGTCCCCGCACCGGCCGCCCGGGGGGCCGTCCACGGAACCGGTCCCGTCAGCGCCCAGTCGACCTTGAAGGTCGCGAAGTCCCACTGGAAGCGTTCCAGGTCCCGCAGGAGCCGGGCGGGAAGGTGTTCCTCGCCGACCAGGTCGCGGTACAGGACCGGCGCCGAGGTGTCGGCGAGCACGGCTCGCCGTGCGGCGACGCTCTCGCCGCCGGCCGTCACGACTCCGACCGCAGTACCGCCGCGTACGACGACGGAGGCGACCCGCTCCCCGCAGCGCAGCACTCCCCCGCGGCGGCGCAGCCGGTTCACGAGCGCGGCGGTCAGCGCGCCCGCGCCCCCTACGGGGACGGGGAAGCCGTGGCTCTGGCCCAGCATCGACATCAGCCAGCCGAAGCCGCCGCTGCCGGCGGCCTCGGGAGCCAGGTCCGCGTGGAGGGCGTTGCCGGCCAGCAGGAGCCGGCCACCCTCTCCGGCGAACTCCTCCTCACCCAAGCGCCGCACGGGGAGGGCCAGTTTGCGAGCCAGGCGCAACCCTCCCGAGGCACGGAGCCCCGCGGCCAGCCGGAGCCCGGAGCGGACCGGCGGGAAGGGAGTGAACAAGGCCTGTACGAGATCCGGCCCGATCCTGCTCCACGTGCGGTACATGTCCTGCCAGGCGTCGCCGTCGGCCGCGGCGAACTCCGCGAGCCCGTCGCAGGTGTCCTGGAGCCGGCGTTCCAGAACGGCGCAGCGGCCGTCGGACAGCGGGTGGGCCAGTACGGAGGGGGCGTGGCTCCAGCGCAGGCCCTCGGCGGCGAGATCGAGGCGGGCGAGGACCGGGGAGGCGGCGGCGAGCGGGTAGAAGGCGCTGAAGAGGTCCGATACGTAGTCGGGATGGACGCCCCGGTCACTGCGCACGGCACCGCCGGGCTCCGGCTGCGCTTCGAGGACCTCCACGCTCCAGCCGGCGTCCACCAGCAGGTTCGCGGCCACCAGCCCGTTCGGGCCCGCGCCGATCACCACCGCGTCAGGCACGACGGTCCTTTGCCCGCTCCTTTTCCGCGAGCCTTGCCAGGCGGGCGAGCATCCCCCGGTGGCGGATCTGGAGCAGCACTTCGACGGCCGGGTTGTGCAGGGCGCCGCCCAACCCGCGCAGCGGATGCTCGTCGCACACGACCAGGGTTTCCTCTCCCCACGGCCGGAGCTGCAGGAAGATCCTCGCCGTACCCAGAGCTTTGAACGCCGCCTCCAGTTCCAGCTCCCTGCCGGGCTCCTGGTGCCGAACGGTCGTGATCCCCTCGGCCTTCCAAGGACCGAGCCGAACGGTGTAGCGGAGCCGGGATCCGACCGCGGGCCAGGCATGATCGAGCGGTGTGGACTCCGACGGTCCCACGACCCACGCGCCGTAACACTCCGGATCTGCGAGTACGTGCCAGACGGTCTGCGGAGGGCAGTGGATCAGGTGACTGCGTACGGCCATGGGAGAGGCCCTTCTCCGGGGAGATCGGACGCAGCGGCGGAGCGCTGCGTGGAACGCGAGTGCCCACCGCCTTCCGCGCCAACCCCCCGCGGCGCCTGGACGCCCGGCCGGCTCGCGCCACGACCGCCGGCACGGTTCATCGTCCCACCCCCTGCGCGAGCGGTCGCGTTACCATCCGGTAACCCAGAGTAGCCAACAAGGGGCAGCCCTGATTCGGACCAACCCGCTGGAGGCTCCCCTCCGCGGACGACGTCGATTGCCGGCCGTGCACGTTCCCCGATGCTGGACTCCAGTCACCAGTAGTGTTTCCGGCCCCCGACGGCGTGACCGGCCGCACCAAGGATCCAGAGAACCGCTCCGACGATCAACAGGACGATCCCAATAGTCCACAGGATCGAAATTCCCGTCACGAAACCGATGATGAGCAAAATGATGCCGAGGACGAGCATGGTGTCCTCCAACTCGCTTGATGCTTCACAACCAGGGTAGGCGCAAGCCGCATCCGTCAGCCTGTCCAGGCACGGATCGAAGGAGCGGTGCCATGATTCTCATCCTCGGACTCATCATTCTGATCATCGCCGCCTCCGTCGCCCTGCTGGGGATATTCGGCAACACCGGCGCCGGTCACGGAATCGGCACACCCGGCGGGGATTTCTCGATTCTCGGATATCACGCCACCGGTTCGACCGGATCCCTCTTCCTGAGCGGAATCATCGTGGGAGCCGCGGCCCTGCTCGGCCTGGCCATGATCATGATCGGCGTCCGCCGGTCCGCCCGGCGCTCTTCGCGGGCGAGGCAGGAGCACGGGGCGTCACGCCGTGAGGCCGCCGTCGTCGACCGAGAGCGCGACGATCTCATCAAGCAGCGTGACGAGGCCCGTGCCGAGACCGGTGCGCCCGTGACTGACATCCCTCGGGACCGGGGCCGCGGCTGGTTCGGTCACCGAGCCGCACCCCGCTGACATGGACGAGCTGACGCAGACAGGCGGTGCAGGCACGATGCGACTCCCCTTCCGGTCCCGCGCCACCAAGGCGCTGCGCCGTCGGGGCAGCCGACGACCGACGTACGCCTCCTGGCTGGCCGGCACGCTCGGCGGGACCGACGCGAGCCCGCTGCCCGACCGCGGGGACGGCACGCTCGTCCTCGTCCTGGCCGGTGAGTTCGACCGCGGGACCTTGGCGCCGTTCCGCAGGGCCTTGGCCAAGGCCAAGGCCGGCCCGGCCATCCATACGGTCATCGACGTTTCCGGAGTCGTCTATGCCGACTCCGGCCTGCTGCGGCTCCTCGTGCAGGCCCATCACCAGCTTCCCCGGTTGACGGTGGCGGGCCCCCTGCCACCCCAACTACGCCGCCTTCTGGAGCTGAGTGGCACGGCTGGGGTCCTGCACATCGCGCCGGATGTCGCAACAGCACGCGGCCTGTGATGCCGGCGCGCCACTTACCAGCCAGGGCCTTGATCAGGACGTGGCCTGTGCGCGGATAACCACCAGCTCTTCCCACTCCTCGGCTTCGGCCGCCAAGCCCTGCCGTTCCAGCCAGGACCGCCGCGACCGCAAAACCGGGCCCCACGGCACGGAGGCCCTCGCCGTCACCTGGGCGACCAGCCCCGCACCCATCAACCGGTCCAAGGTCCGGTCGGCGCCGCACATCCCCGAGTGCACCATGAGCAGAATTCCGCCGGGACGCAGCAGAGTCGGCGCGTCCGCGCAGATCCGGTCGATGACCGCGCGTCCGTCGAGCCCGGCGTCCCAGGCACGTTCAGGTCCCCGCGAGGGCACTCGGCCATCGGGAGCGGGGACATACGGGGGATTCGAGACGACCACGTCGAAGCTCCGGCCCGTGGTGCGTGCCTCGAAGTCCCCGTGCAGGACGCGCAACGGAAGTCGGTGGATCCAGGAGTTCAGACGGGCAGTCGCCACCGCGGGCCATGACACATCGACCGCTGTGACCTGAGCCCCGCTCGCCGCAGCTTGCAGGGCCACGACGCCGGTCCCGGTACCGATCTCCAAGACATCGGTGCATGGTCCGAGGTCTTCATGGGCGAGGGCCTCGGAGAGAAGTCGGGTGTCCGCCTGCGGCTGGTAGACGCCCGGCAGGGCCATCAGGCCGCCGGTCAGCGTTGCCAGGGACGGGGCAGTACTGGGCATCCATACCTCCGGTTTCACCGCCGCTCCCCGAGCGAGCCACGGGGGACTGGTGAGGTAGTGCGCCTGCCCTGGCCTCCGGGCTCCATCCGAAGAAGCGCTGATCTTCGGAGGATCAGACCAAAATATGCACCCCACCTGACGTAACTCGCCTACTGCCAGCCAAACGATTTCAGATTCAAAGTTTGAAATGCAGAGAGACAGCAGGACCCCACCTCACCGCTTTCACCTACCGGCTACGGTAGAGAGGTCCGAAGAAAAGTGAGCGGCAGAATGAGGCGGCTCGGAGCTGTGCCCACGTCAAGCCACGAAGTCATCGGCGCGCCCTGCTGGGTGAGCCTCATGACCGGAGATCTCGACTCAGCTCGGCGGTTCTACGGTGCCGTGCTGGGCTGGACATTCCGGCGGACCCGCCTCGGCGATCGGTTCTACGTCGCCTTTCGCGACGGCGGCCCGGTCGCGGGTTTCGGGGCCCTCTCGGACGATCTCTCGCTACCCTCCGCCTGGACGCCGTACTTCGCCGTCGACGACGCGGACGTGGCCGCCTCCCGCGTCCGCGAGCGCGGCGCCACCGTCGCCGTGGGCCCGCTCTCCTTCGGCACAGGGCGCGCCGCCCTGGCCGCCGACCCCGCGGGGGCGGTGTTCGGACTCTGGCAGGGCGAGATCCTGGAGGACTGGGGCGTGGGCCGCGGCACCGCGCCCGCCTGGCTGGAACTCCGTACGCGAGATGCTTTCGCCGCCGCCATCTTCTACGGCGAGGTGCTGGACTGGGCCGGAGAATCCCCGGGGTCCTGCGTGGTGGCCTACGAACACGACCACGTCGTCCTGCGGCACGGAAACGACACCGTCGCGCGCATCAGCGGCGGAGCGGGCGAGGAGGAGCCCGACCCGCAGGTGCGGCCGCGGTGGCACGTCCACTTCCGCGTGCCCGACCTGGAAGCCGCCGTCGAAGCGGCCACGGCCGCGGGAGGAAAGCCCGCCTCCCCGGTGGAGACCTCCACCACCGGCCGCTGGATCACCCTCCGCGACCCGGAGGGCGCCCTGTTCACGGTGTTGGCGCCACAGACCTGAAAGCGCGCTGACGGGGTCAAAACGGCCGCGCGGTGGAGGGGCCGACGGAAAACAGTGGGTGACTCGCATGCGGGCGGGTAGGCGGAATGGGAGAGGCGTCGTCCGCCGCGACTGACGGAGTCGCCGCCGCGGTCGAATCACCTCACGGGGCGGACCGCGCCAACCACTCGAAAGGCGCCACCACCCGCCGTTGAGACTCCGGTGAAGCACGGTGCCGGCAAGGAACGACCATGAGAGCGGCAGTGTATGAAGGACCGCGGACGGTGACGGTCAAGGACGTCCCGGACGCGAAGATCGAGCACCCCGGCGACATCCTCGTGAAGGTCACGACCACCAACATCTGCGGGTCCGATCTGCACATGTACGAAGGCCGGACCTCCTTCGAGACGGGCCGGACCCTCGGCCACGAAAACCTCGGCCAGGTCGTGGAAGTGGGCAAGGCGGTCAGCAAGGTGAAGGTCGGCGACTGGGTTGTACTGCCGTTCAACATCGCCTGCGGGTTCTGCAAGCAGTGCGAGCGGGGCTTCACGAACTACTGCCTGACCATGCAGCCCAAGTCGGACATGGCCGGCGCCGCCTACGGCTTCGCCGAGATGGGCCCCTACCAGGGCGGCCAGGCCGAACTGCTGCGCGTACCGTACGGCGACTTCAACGCCCTGCGCCTCGGCGAGGACGCCGCCGAGCGGCAGCTGGACTACGTGATGCTGGCCGACATCTTCCCCACCGGCTACCACGCCACCGAGATGGCCGGCGTCAAGCCCGGCGACCAGACGATCGTCTACGGCGCCGGCCCAGTAGGCCTCATGGCCGCCTACTCCGCGATCCTCAAGGGCGCAGGCCGCGTATGGGTCGCCGACCACCAACCCGACCGGCTCCGGCTCGCCGAGGAGATCGGCGCCATCGCCATCAACACCGCCGAACAGGACCCGGCCGAGGTCGTCAAGGAAGCCACCCTCGGCCTGGGCGCGGACAGCGGCTGCGAATGCGTCGGCTACCAGGCCCACGACCCACAGGGCCACGAGGACGCGGCCCTGACGATGAACGGACTGATCGACTCGGTGCGGTTCACCGGCGGCATCGGCGTGGTCGGTGTGTTCCTGCCCGAGGACCCGGGCGGCGCGGGGGCCCAGGGCGAGCTCGAAGCCCAGGGGAAGGTACCGCTGGACTTCGGCATGCTCTGGTTCAAGGGCCTGCACATCGGCACCGGCCAGGCACCCGTCAAGCGCTACAACCGGGCCCTGCGCGACCTGATCGCCGGCGGCAAAGCCGAGCCGAGCTTCCTCGTCTCCCACGAACTCAGCCTGGATGAGGCGTCTTCGGCGTACGAGCACTTCGACAACCGCGACGACGGCTGGACGAAGGTCGTTCTGCACCCCGACGGCGGCAACGGCAGCAGCGGTCGGACATCCGCCTCGAAACACGGCAGGCGCGACGGATCCTCCCACCACACGCTGGAGGAGCTGCGTCAAGAGGCCAGGGCACAGGGCGTCGAAGGCCGGTCACACATGAACAAGCAACAGCTGGAGCGTGCCCTGGGGCGCTGACCAACGGCAGAGGGGGGCGCTTCGGCGTAATCCCGAACCACGGCCGGTCCTGTGGCCGAGCGTGTTCTCCAGCTCGCCTCTCGGTCTGGTCGAGCGGTCACTCCGGCAGATTCAGCCAAAGGGGATGAATGGGGTCGCTTGCCACATCAAAGCGGGGTGCGCGGGTAGCCGCGCATCATGGACCCCAGTAAGAACACCCCGTTGCGTGCTGTCGCACTCGTCTGCACCCTCTCCCCCTCCCCCGCCCCGTCCAGCTCCCAGCTGCTGGCCGAACAGACCATGGCGGCACTCGCCGAGCACGGAGTCACGGGAAAGACCGTCCGGATCGCCGACCACGACGTGAAGACCGGTGTGAGCACCGACCTGGGCGACGGCGACGCCTGGCCGGAGATCCGCGACACGATCCTGGGCTGCGACATCCTGATCCTGTCGACGCCCATCTGGCTCGGACATCCCTCCAGCATCGCCCAGAAGGTCATGGAGCGACTGAACGCGGAGATCTCCGAGACCGACGACGAGGGCCGCATGCTCACCTACGGCAAGGTCGCCGCGGTCTGCGTCGTCGGCAACGAGGACGGCGCCCACAAGGTCAGCGCCGACCTCTACCAGGGCCTGAACGACGCCGGGTTCTCCCTCGCCCCCAACGCCGTCACCTACTGGGTAGGCGAGGCGATGCAGAGCACCGACTACCAGGACCTCGACAAGACACCGGAGAAGACCGCCGGCACCACGGCCACCCTCGCCGCCAACACCGCCCACCTCGCCCGCTGCCTCAAGGCCGCTCCCTACCCGGCGAACTGAGCCACAGCTCGCCCCTGAGGCGCCCCGGACACCGGAGGAACGAATGCCGTCCCCGAAAGCACCCCGCGTTCCCGACCCCGTCACCCGCCACCCACGCCCTCCGTTTCCGGACCAGGAGCAGGACCACCCCGGCTCCACCGAGGCGATGAATCCCCGACCGGACCACGGCGAGGACTCCTACCAAGGCCACGACGTACTCCTGAACCAGGTGGCCCTGATCACCGGAGGGGATTCGGGGATCGGCAGGGCCGTGTGCCTGGCCTTCGCCCGCGAGGGCGCGGACATCGCCTTCACCCACCTGCCCGAGGAAGCCGACGAGGCCGCCGAGACCGCGCGCCTGGTCGGCGAGGCAGGCCGAAAGGCCATGCCCGTGCTCTGCGACATCCGCGAGGAGGCGCAGTGCGAGGCCTTGATCGCCCGCACCGTCGGCGACCTGGGGCGCCTCGACATCCTCGTCAACAACGCCGCGTACCAGATGTCCCAGCCCGACGGGATCGAGGCCATCACCACGGAGCAGTTCGACCGGGTGATGAAGACCAACCTGTACGGCATGTTCTGGCTCTCCCGCGCCGCCCTCGCGCACATCCCACGAGGCGGGTCGATCATCAACACCGCCTCGGTGCAGGGCTACCAGCCCAGCCCCCACCTGCTCGACTACGCGATGACCAAGTCCGCGATCATCTCCTTCACCCACGGGCTGGCGCAGATGGTCGCCGAACGCGGCATCCGCGTCAACGCCGTCGCCCCCGGACCCGTCTGGACGCCGCTGATCCCGGCGACCATGCCCGACGTCACCGAGTTCGGCAAGCAGTCGCCCCTGGGCCGAGCAGCCCAGCCGGCGGAGATGGCTCCTGCCTACGTCTTCCTGGCCTCACCCCAGGCCAGCTACATCACCGGAGAGATCGTCAACGCCACGGGCGGCACTCCCCTCCCCTGACCTGCCGCGATCGGGTACGCGGGCCCCACCACGACGTCGGCGCAACGAGGAGAACGATCATGACGAAGAAGAAGCAACGGCAGTCAGCAGAAGACGCCGCCCGCAACGAACTGCCGGGCCAACCGGGCTCGGTGCCCCCGCCCCTGGCCGAGCCCACACAGCCGAACGAACCCTTGCCCCCGAAAGCAGATCAGGACGGCCCCGAGACGGTCAGCCCCACGGGCCAGCCCACCGGAGCGGACCAGGCGCGCGTCGCGCAGAGTGGCGCTTACCTGACCGCCGCCCAGGGCGCACGCCTGCCGGACACCGATCACTCGCTCAAGGCGGGCCCGCGCGGCCCGGTCCTCCTCCAGGACCACCATCTGCGCGAGAAGATCACCCACTTCGACCACGAGCGGATCCCCGAGCGGGTGGTCCACGCGCGGGGCGCCGCCGCCCACGGTGTCTTCAAGGGCTACGGAACGGCAGGTGAGGTGTCCAAGGCAGCCTTCCTCGCCAAGGACGTCGAGACCCCTGTCTTCGTGCGGTTCTCCACCGTGCTGGGCTCGCGGGGCTCCGCCGACACCGTCCGCGACACCCGCGGGTTCGCCACGAAGTTCTACACCGAAGAGGGCACCTTCGACCTGGTCGGCAACAACATCCCCGTCTTCTTCATCCAGGACGCGATCAAGTTCCCCGACATCATCCACGCCGGCAAGCCCCACCCCGACCGGGAGATCCCGCAGGCGCAAAGCGCGCACGACACCTTCTGGGACTTCGTCTCCCTGCACACCGAGGCCACCCACCACACCCTCTGGAACATGTCCGACCGCGCCATCCCCCGCTCCCTGCGCATGATGGAGGGCTTCGGCGTCCACACCTTCCGCCTCGTCAACGCGGCCGACGAGAGCGTGCTCGTCAAGTTCCACTGGAAGCCCAAGCTGGGCGTGCACTCACTGGTCTGGGAGGAAGCACAGCTGATCTGCGGCATGGACCCCGACTTCCACCGCCGCGACCTCGCCGACGCCATCGAATCGGGCGCCTTCCCGCAATGGGAGCTGGGCATCCAGGTCTTCCCCGACACCGAGGACCAGACCTTCGAGGGCATCGACCTCCTGGACCCCACGAAGATCGTTCCGGAGGAGCTGGCCCCAGTACAGCCCATCGGGCTGATGACGTTGAACGCCAACCCGACGAACTACTTCGCGGAGACCGAGCAGGTGGCCTTCCACCCCGGCCATCTCGTCCCCGGCATCGACGTCACCGATGACCCGCTGCTCGCCGGCCGGCTCTTCTCCTACCTCGACACCCAGATCAGCCGTCTCGGCGGCCCCAACTTCGGGCAGATCCCGATCAACCGGCCGCACGCACCCGTCAACGACATGCTCCGCGACGGCATGCACCAGAGTGCCGTCCACACCGGTGTCGCCCCCTACCACCCCAACAGCCTAGACGGCGGCTGCCCGTTCCTCGCCGGCGCCGACATGAGCGCCTTCATCGAGGCGCCCGTGAAGGTTCCGGCGGCAAGCAAGGTCCGCGAGGCGCCCGCCTCCTTCTCGGACCACTTCACCCAACCCCGGCTGTTCTGGCTCAGCATGACCCCGCCCGAGCGCGAACACATCATCGCCGCCTACACCTTCGAACTGAACAAGTGCTACGAGCAGGCCATCAAGGAACGCACCCTGAAGGTCCTCGCGAACATCGACCCGCAGTTGTGCGAGGAGGTGGCTACGGGTCTCGGTCTGCCGGCTCCTGTCGCCACCGTGCCGCTCGTCGCGGCCGACCCCAGCCCGGCCCTCTCCCAGATGGGAGGAACCTGGCCGACCGACGGACGCGTGATCGGGATCATCGCCGACCCGGAGGCCGATCTGAACGGCGTACGGACCGCCCGCCGGACCATCCTGGACTCCGGCATGGTGCCCCTGGTCATCGCCCCCACCGGCGGCACCCTCGACCCCGACGGGGACCCGATCGCCGTCCAGCGCACCTTCGCCACCGCCCGCTCCGTCGAATTCGACGCCCTCCTCCTGGCCGGGGCGCCCGAAGCGGGCGCGGACGCCTACGGAGCCCGCGACGCCAAGGCCGGTACGGCACAGCCCCCCACAGCCCCCGACCCGAGGGTCCTGTTGCTCGTCACCGAGGCGTACCGCCACGGCAAGGCCATCGGCGGCTGGAACAGCGCGGGGCAGCTCCTCGAAACGTGTGGCATCACTGCGGGCGATCCCGGCATTGCCACCGGCGAGACCAGCACAGCCATCGTGGAAGAGCTAGCACAAGCGCTGGGCGAACACCGCGCATGGGCCCGTTTCCCCGCCAACCTCTGACGCCAAGCGCCGCCCCGCCCGCACATCCGCGGGCGGGGCGACGCTTGATCGGGAGCGGAGCCACGACATGGGAGCCCCCAGTCAGTGCTTGGCGCTCGGGACGGCCAGGGGCTCGCCGGGAGCCTTCTTCTTCGCCGCCTCCATCTGCTCGCCGAGTTCAGTGAGGCGGTTGCGGCCCATGGCCTTGCGGACGTCCGGGAACCACTCCTTCTCCTCCTCCTCAACGTGGTGACGGACGTTCTCCATCAGCACGCTCATCTTGGCGTCGAACCGCTCATCGGCCGCGTCGAGGTCCTTCAGCTCAGAGAGCATCCACAGCACGACATGATGCTCCTCGATGCTCTCCAGGACGTGGTCCTTGGTGTCGGGCGCCGCCTCCCGGGCAGCCGGGTAGAAGATCTTCTCCTCGATCCAGGTGTGCGTGGTCAGCTCGTCGATCACCTTGTCCGCGATCTTCCGCTTCTCGGCGTGAGCGTCTTCGCCGGCCTTCTCGAACTGCTTGAACAGCTTCTCGACCGTCTTGTGGTCTTCCTTGAGCAGTACGATCCCGTCCACCAAGCGCCTCCTGAGCTCTCGTACAGAGGCGGCGCGGACGGCCACCCCCCGCCCGTGTACCCCGACCGCGATCACGCTGCTCGTCCCAAGCGAGGGATTGGCCCGGATGGGCGACGCGGCTAGACCGTCCGACGGTGGAGCTGACGCGCCCGGGTTAACCGATAAACCCCGTTGAGAACTGATATGTCCGCTGGGAGCGGGTAGGGGCTGCGCATGACTGCAATCGGAACGCTCGCCGCCGAAGGCCAGGCCTCGCTCTTCCTCATGCTTGCCGGAGTGGTCCTGGTCGTCCTTCTGATCGGCGCATTCTGGTACGGGAGCCGACGCAGACGCCGGGAGGCACCGCCGGTCGAGCAGAACCCCGTCGCTCAGCGCCGCGCGGACTCCTGGCAGACGCCGGAAGAGCATGCACGCGATCAGAAGGAGCAGGAGTATCCCGGCTCGTAGCATGACGGATCCGGCCGGCGCCCACGCCCTGGCCGAGCGCCCCGACGGCAACCGCGCGATCACAGTCGCGTTCCCGGTGAACCAGCACCACGGATTCCGCTACCTCGCCAGCGGCGGGCCCTGGTTCGACGAAGAAGAGGCGGACGGCCACGACGGCCGCAACTGCTTCCTGCACACCTGGCCCTTCCACCCGACTCAATGAGTAAAGCCGGTGTCGTCACTCGTCTGCACCGCAGCGGCTCCCCCTCATCCGAGGGGGAGCCGCTGCCGTGTTCCGCGGCCGTGCGGAGCGCGCTGCGGTGATCCGCCGGGTGTGGGTGCCCGCGGCGGCCAAAGGGGCGGGGCACGAGCCGAGCGACTCGGCCAACTCCTGCGCACTTGCCATCGGATCGTCTCCTCGGACGGCGAGAGAGAACATGGCGGACGCCGGGTGCCCGGACCCGCCGGGGGCCGAGCCGCGAACCGACTGTCCCCGGGCAGCGACCTACAAACTTGGTCTACGCGTACGGCGGACGATCGGGGGCATCCGGTCTGCGTGGCGGCGAGGCGCCGAGGGGTGGCCGACGTACATGTGCCGTGGGCAGCGCGCCGAGGAAAACCCGCACGCATGCCATACCCGGGGCGGCAAGTGCTTCACCGAGAAAAAGGATCCGTGGTGAACCCACCTCCCATGCCTGACCCGCGCGGATGGCTCGCCCGTACCAAGCTGGGCCTCACCGGCCTCAGTGAGCGCCGGGCACAACTCCACGCCCAGCAGGAAGCGGCGTACCTCGAGGCGTGGGACGACGCCATCCAGATCGAGGAGCAGCGTTCCGACCGGGTCGCGTCCCGGGACGCGGCCTCGGCGGTGCCGTGGGGTGTGCGGATGGCCGCCGAGGTGGGCTGACGGTTGCTGGTGCTGGCCGCCACCCTCTGGGTACTGATGCGCGTCATCGGCGCAGTTCGGCTGGTCGTGCTGGCGTTCGCCGTCGCTCTGCTGATCACCGCCCTCCTGCAGCCGACCGTCGCGCGGCTGCAACGGCACGGGCTGCCGCGGGGGCTGGCCACCGCGCTGACCGCGATCTGCGGGTTCGCCGTGCTGGGGCTGGCCGGATGGTTCGTGATCTGGCAGGTGCTCGCCAATATCGGCGATCTCTCCGAGCGGGTGCAGGAGGGCATCGGCGAGCTGAAGCAATGGCTCATCGACAGCCCGCTGCACGTGACGGAAGGGCAGATCAACGACGTCGCCGACCGGCTGAGCAGCAGTATCGGGACGAGCACGAGCGAGATCACCTCGACCGGTCTCCAGGGCGTGACGGTGCTGGTCGAGATCATGACCGGGCTGTTGCTCGCCATGTTCTCCACGCTCTTCCTGCTCTACGACGGCAGGCGTATCTGGGAGTGGACGCTGAAGCTGGTCCCGGCGTCGGCCCGGCCGAGCCTGGCGGGCGCCGGCCCGCGCGCCTGGCGGACGCTCACCGCGTACGTCCGGGGCACGGTGATCGTCGCGCTGATCGACGCCGTCTTCATCGGCGTGGGCATCTACTTCCTCGACGTCCCGCTCGCCGTCCCCATCGCGGTCGTGATCTTCCTGGCCTCCTTCGTGCCTCTGGTCGGCGCCGTCGCCTCGGGCGCGCTGGCCGTCGTCGTCGCTCTCGTCACCCAGGGCGTCTTCACCGCGCTCATGGCCCTGGTGATCGTCCTGGTGGTCCAGCAGATCGAGGGACACGTACTGCAGCCGTTCATCCTCGGCCGAGCCGTGCGGGTGCATCCGCTGGCCGTGGTCCTCGCCGTGGCCACCGGCGGCATCGTCGCGGGAATCGGCGGAGCGGTCGTGGCGGTACCCCTGGTCGCGGTCGGCAACACCGTGATCGGATACCTCCGTGCGCATGCCGCAGCGGGGCCGGCAGCAACGGCGCCCGCAGCCGTTGCCGGTGTGGACGACCTCGCTGGCAGCCCCGCCGACGGCGAAGCCGGTGTGGCCGCCGATGCCAGTACGGACGATCCCGCCGATAGCAGCGGAGAACCGGGCCGAGAGATCAATTGAACACAGCCGGGGGCTGCCCAGCCGCACCCCGCACCCCGCACCCGTGACACCCTCGGCGCCGAGCTGAAGGCCGATCTTGGGGGGAAAGACCTGCAGTTCACCCTGTACCTGATGTACGAACCGCATTAACGGAGCTTCGCGAGTGGACGACGCACGGGAATGGGACCCGGACCTATTGCGGCTGCGCCGGGCCGTGGAGAGCACGTCTCCTGCACGCCCTCCGGACGGACCTCTCCGGCGGTCCCCGAACCATGAGGGGAGCCCTTTGTGCAAAGAGGTACCCAGCGTTGGCTACTGACCAGCTTGGGCCGCCTCAACGGCGGATTTGATGCCCTCCAGTGCTTCCGCGAGGCCCTCGTCAACCTGCTGGCCTTCGACGCGCTCGGTGTGCAGTTCCACTGAGAGCCGGGAGTGGTGGGCGTCGTCTCCGGCGGCGACGTGCAGCCGGCCGCGGTAGTCGTGCGGGCCCGCCGCGCCCCACTCCAGGGACTTGCCTTCTTCGAGGACGTGGATCCAGGCCTCGCTCTTGACGTCCTGTTCCGGTTCGCCGGGCGGTTCGATGTGCGCGGTGACGGTGACCTTGTCACCGCCGTGCGGCTTCGCGGAGGTCAGCCGCGGCATGTAGAAGGGAAGGTTCTGTACATCGGCGAGGTAGCTGAACAGCGTGGCCGCCGGAACCGCCACGGTGATCGAAGTGTCGTAGTCACCCATGGGCATCCCGTTGCCCCGCTCCAGCAGACCCGAAACCGCAGGACGCTGGTGCCCGCCTACGACGAAAGGGACCGGCATCCGTACCCGGCCGGGTTGTAGGGGCGGGCGGGACGGTTGCACCGCCCCGACTAGCGGAGCCAAGAAGTGCACCCGTCTGGCGCAGCACGCGCGGAGGTGACCGGTCCTTCCCGCGACCACCCCACTGCTCTTGTCAACGCCGCCAGCCGTGAGGTGCGGCCCGTGCAGTAGAGGTCCGGGCGGGATGGAAGCGTGATGACGGGTAGGCGTCGTGTATGAACTCACGCACCGGCGACACCTCACCCACGGCCGACCCGGCGGCAGTACTGCACACCGCCTCGGTCTGCTGGCTCACAGCCCTGGACCGGCTCGAACGCACAACGGTGGCCGATCCGGCCATCAGGGCCCTCCAGCGGGGCATCCGCTCGCTTCCCCTGGGCGGCGTACGCGATCTGCTGCGCGGCAGGCCCCTGGGCCATCCCGTGCACCCCGTGCTCGTCCAGGTGCCCATCGGATGCTGGCTGTCGGCCTCGGTACTGGACGCCGTACCCGGCGCTCGGCACGCCGCGACCACCCTCACCGCAGTCGGCCTAGCAGGCGTCGCCCCGGCAGCAGTCGCCGGCTGGGCCGACTGGGCGGACCTGCCGCCCGAGCAGGCCCGGGTCGGGCTGGCCCACGCCGTCGCCAACGTGGCCGCGGTGGCCTGTTACACCGCCTCCTTGACAGCGCGGCTCCGGGGCCGCTCCGCGAAGGGCCGGATGTGGTCCCTGGGCGGACTGGCTGCCGTGGCCGTCAGCGGTGCACTGGGCGGGCACGTGGCCTACCGGCAGTCTGTCGGAGCGCACGCCGCAACGTAAGGGACACCTCGGGGCGCCGCTCTGCCTTGGCTCTGAGAGGCTCCGGTCGGTCAGGCGGCTCCGTAGGCTCCCCGCCCTCCCCCCGCTTCGGGGAACCTCGTATCAGGAGGAGGACGGCGGTGTTGCCGTGTGGTCGGGATGGTGCTGGGTGCGGCGCTTCGTCTTGAGGTGGGCCTCCAGGAGGTGGTCGCGCCCGCCGGCCAGCTCGTCGACGATGTCCCGTTCCACCGCGGCGAAGGGGCGGTAGTAGGTCTCGTTATAGGCCTCCACGATCTGGAACGTCCAGTGGCCCGGGATGACGTTGCGGCCCACGATCTCGCGCTCCACCCGGGCGGCCTGCTCCTCGTGGCCCGCCTCACGCAGCAGCCGGACCGCGTCGCCGAGCTCGAAGTCCGCCGTCCCGGTCAGCTGATGGAACCCGTACAGGTGACCACGGGCCCGCTCCGTGGTCTCCAGAGCTTTCGACAGCGCACCCAGAGCGCGCACCGTCTTCTCGTCGACACCGTCCGGGACCTGATGCTCCGGGTCCATCTCACGATTGCTATCCATGGAGGATGGTCTGCCCCGTGACGCCTTGACCGAGCGGCCGAGTGAGCCAAGCGGCGTAAAGGTGGACACCCCCGAGTCCCACTGGGCCAAGCACCTCGGTGACGCCGATTACCGGGAGGAGCTGGCACGTACTTCGGCACCGGCGCCCCCTTCGGCCGCCCCGCTCGACGACGTTGGTGCCAACATCCAGGGTGGGTGCCGGCACCAACGCCACGGTCACAGCGGAAGACCTTGCCCCCTTTGCCTGATGGCCGCCAGGGGAATGGCGGCCCCAGCCGGACCCCGGGGCAGCCTCCCTCAAAATCGAAGACATTGACCAATGCCGCCTCCAGTTACTCCGCGGCCGGCGCGGGCGCACATCTACCCGCAGGACAGTGGATGCATGACGTACGACGAAGGGTTCGCCAAGCGGATCCGGGAGCGGCTCGGTGAACAGCCCGCCATCAACCGAGCAGCGGATGTTCGGCGGTCTCGCCCGTACGGAGAGCAGGGCGCAGGGGCAGGGCTCCAGTCTCCTGCGGCGCACCATACTTGCGTCGGGACTCACGAGGTTCTTGCCCGTGCGCAGCTCAGTCGGAGTCCTTGCCTGCAGCCCTCAGCCTTCAACCTTCAAGTCGGTCGTTTCGGGTATTGCGGTTGCTGCGGGGCGATCCGGGCAGGCGCGGAGAGAACCACCGTGCGAGTGCCGCCGCCAGCAGTTCGCCCTTCGGGTGACAGCAGCCTCAGCGTGCGCGGCGCCGTACCGCTCTGGAGGTCCCGCATGTCAGTCTCCGCTGAATCCAGCCCGCTCGCCGCCTTGTCTGCCGCCGGCGTATCGGTCTGGCTCGACGATCTGTCCAGGGAACTCCTCGCGGGCGGAGAGCTCAAGAAGCTGATCGCGGACAAACACGTCGTGGGAGTCACCACGAATCCCACGATCTTCGCCTCGGCTCTGTCCAAGGGGGACCGCTACAACGAGCAGCTGCGGAGCCTGGGCGAGGCCGGAGGCAGCGTCGACGACGCGGTCTTCGCCCTGACCACCGATGATGTACGCCATGCCTGTGACGTCCTGGGCCCCGTGTACGAGCGGACCGCAGGAATCGACGGACGGGTGTCCATCGAAGTCGACCCGCGGCTGGCGCAGGACGTCGGCGCCACCGTGTCCGTGGCCCGCAAGCTCTGGGAGACGGTCAACCAGCCGAACCTGTTCATCAAGATCCCGGCCACCCGGGCAGGCCTGGAAGCGATCACCGCGGTCACCGCGGAAGGCATCAGCGTCAACGTCACCCTGATCTTCTCCCTGGACCGCTACCGCGACGTGATGCACGCCTACCTACGGGGCCTGGAGCAGGCCCAGGCCAATGGCCGCGAGCTGGCGGACATCCACTCGGTGGCCTCGTTCTTCGTCTCCCGCGTCGACGTTGAGGTCGACCGCCGCCTCGATGCCATCGGCACCGCGGAGGCGCTGACGCTCAAGGGCAAGACGGCGGTCTCCAACGCGCGCCTGGCCTTCCAGGCCTACGAACAACTGCTCGTCGATCCGCGGTGGCAGCGCCTCGCCGCAGCGGGTGCCCGCGCGCAGCGCCCGCTGTGGGCCTCCACCGGCGTCAAGGACCCGAGCCTTCCCGACACCATGTACGTCAGTGAGCTCGTGATCGCAGGCACGGTCAACACCATGCCCGGCGGCACGCTGGCCGCGTTCGCCGACCACGGCACCCTTCCCCCGCACACGCCCACCGTGGACGACTTCGCGGCCGCCAAGGCGCACTTCGTCGCGCTGGAACGGGTCGGCATCGACTTCACCGACGTCACCGACACCCTGGAGCGCGAGGGACTGACCAAGTTCGAGGACAGCTGGAGCGAGCTCGGCCAGTCGGTTGCCCGCGAAATGCGCGCAGGGCCGGCCACAGCGGAAGGCGAATCCGAGAGCGCCGAACTCCTGGCGATCTACCTGGGCGACCACTACGCAGCCGCCACCGGTGGCCTGGAGCTGTTCCGTCGCGCCGCGAACGCCCGCAAGGACGAGCAGGACGGCCACATCCTCGCCGATCTCGCCGAGCAAGTCGACGAGGACCGTGACGCGCTGGCCAGGCTCATGACGGACCTGGACGTGTCGACCAGCCAGTCCAAGACAGCTGCGGGCTGGCTGGCGGAGAAGGCAGGCCGCCTGAAGACCAACGGCCACCTGTTCTCCCGCTCCCCGCTCAGCGACGTCCTGGAGGCAGAGGCGATGCTGACGGGCGTCCAAGGCAAGGCAGCCTGCTGGCGCACCCTGCGCGCCCTGGCCCAGACCGACAACCGGCTTGACACCGACGACCTCGACGTACTGCTCGAACGTGCCGCGCGGCAGAGCACCACGCTGGAGGAGGTTCGCTCCGCCGCGGCGTCCCGGACGCTGGGATCCCCGACGCAGGCCGTGCGGTGACGGCAACGAGGGCATCCGCGGATGCCGACCAGCACGGCCGCGACGGCGCATCCACCGGCAGGCGGCCTGCGGGGCCGGTCCGTCCATACGAAGGGACAGCATGATGAGCGAGGAGCCCGGGGCAGTGCGGGGCGACAGGCCCGTGGCGAGTCCGGTAGCAGAGAATGCCGGGTGTGCCGGGTGGGACGATGTCGACACCCGCGCGGTCGACACTGCGCGACTGCTGGCCGCCGACGCGGTCCAGAAGGTCGGCAACGGCCACCCCGGGACGGCGATGAGTCTGGCCCCGCTGGCCTACCTGCTGTTCCAGAACGTCATGAAACACGACCCGGCCGACGACCAGTGGCTGGGCCGCGACCGGTTCGTCCTGTCCTGCGGACACTCCAGCCTCACCCTCTACATCCAGCTCTACCTGGCCGGCTACGGCCTGGAGCTGTCTGACCTGGAGGCGTACCGGACGTGGGGGTCGGCCACCCCCGGACACCCCGAGCACCACCACACCCGCGGCGTGGAGATCACCACCGGGCCGCTGGGACAGGGTCTGGCCAGCGCAGTCGGCATGGCGATGGCGGCGCGCCGCGAACGCGGCCTCCTAGACCCGGATGCGGAGCCGGGCACCAGCCCCTTCGACCACCACGTCTACGTCATCGCCTCCGACGGCGACCTGATGGAAGGCGTCGCCGCGGAGGCCGCCTCACTGGCCGGCCACCAGGAACTGGGCGACCTGACCGTCTTCTACGACTCGAACCACATCTCGATCGAGGACGACACCGACGTCTCCTTCAGCGAGGACGTGCCCGCACGCTTCGCCGCCTACGGCTGGCACGTACAGAGCGTCGACTGGACCATCACCGGCGAGTACGTCGAGAACGTGGACGCGCTCCTGGCCGCCACCCGCGCCGCCCGCGACGAGAACGGCCGCCCCTCACTGATCGTGCTGCGCACCCTCATCGGCTGGCCGGCCCCCACCAAGCAGAACACCGGCAAGGCCCACGGCTCCGCGCTCGGCGAAGCCGAGATCGCCGCCACGAAGCAGTTGCTCGGCTTCGACCCGGAGCAGCACTTCGCCGTTGAGGACCAGGTCCTGGCCCGTACCCGTCAGGCGGCGGAACGCGGCCGCGCGGCGCATGCCGAATGGGACGAGGCGTTCACGGCCTGGCGCACCGCGCATCCCGATCGGGCCGCGCTGCTGGACCGGCTCCAGTCCAAGCGGCTGCCGGACGGCTGGAGCGACGTCCTGCCCACCTTCCCCGCCGACGCCAAGGGGATGGCGACGCGCGCCGCGTCAGGTGAGGTCCTCACGGCGCTGGCCCCGGTGCTGCCCGAGCTGTGGGGCGGCTCGGCCGACCTCGCCGGGAGCAACAACACCACCATGGACGGCGAGCCGTCCTTCGTCCCGGCCGACCGGCAGACCAAAGACTGGAAGGGCGGCCCCTACGGGCGCACCCTGCACTTCGGCATCCGCGAACACGCCATGGGAGCCATCCTCAACGGCATCGCCCTGCAGAGCCTCACCCGTCCCTACGGGGGCACCTTCCTCACCTTCTCCGACTACATGCGCCCTGCCGTACGCCTCGCAGCCCTGATGCAGCTGCCCGCCACCTACATCTGGACCCACGACTCCATCGGCCTCGGCGAGGACGGCCCCACCCACCAGCCCGTCGAACACCTCGCCGCGCTGCGCGCGATCCCCGGCCTGGACGTCGTGCGGCCTGCCGACGCGAACGAGACCACCGCGTGCTGGCAGACCATCCTGGAACACACCGACCGCCCCGCCGGCCTGATCCTTTCCCGTCAGAACCTGCCCGTCCTGAACCGAAGCAGCAGCCGGTACGCGCCGGCCCTGGAAGCGGCCCGCGGTGGCTACACCCTCGCGGACACCGTCGACGGCACGGTGCCCGAGGTGATCCTGGTTGCCACCGGCTCCGAAGTCCACATCGCCCTGGACGCCCGCGACGTGCTGACCGCCGAGGGCTTGGCGGTACGGGTGGTGTCGATGCCGTGCCGTGAATGGTTCGCCGCCCAGCCCCAGGACTACCAGGACGAGGTCCTGCCACCGGCCGTACGCGCCCGCGTCAGCGTCGAGGCCGCCATCGGCCAGGGCTGGCGCGACATCGTCGGCGACGCCGGACGCATCGTCAGCCTGGAACACTACGGCGCATCCGCCGACTACCAACGCCTCTACACCGAGTTCGGCATCACCCCCCAGGCGGTCGCCGCAGCCGCCCGCGACAGCATCCACGACACCACCCGGACCCCCCGGCCCGGCGGACATCAACACACCGCGGCCCCCTCGGAAGGCGGCACCGGCGATCGCCCCTGACTCGACCCCAGGCACCGGCCGTCTGCGTGACAGGTGCTCATCGCTGGAGGCTCTGCTTCCGGGTGTGACGGGGTGAACGTGCCCCGCGCCAGCGGCGACACTCCGACGTAGCCCGAGGAGCGTTTTGATGACCTGGGGGCGCATGGCGGTGCGCCGCCATTCCGAGCTCTGGGCCCGACACGCCCTTGTTGGCTGTCCACAACAAGGCACGCCGGTCGCCGTGACCGATCGACGGTGGTCTGGGCAGTCGAAGTCGAGCCCGCATGGAGCCGTCCTCCGCACCGAAAGCGGCCACTTGCGAACCCTCGGTATGACGTCTGCGCCCTGAGAGGTCCGCCAGGATCTCTCCACCGAAAATCTAACTACTCGTCAGTAGAGTCAGCAAAGGGTCAGCATTCGTTCGACCAGACCTGACCACAGCCTGCTCCACATGGGACTCGACGTGGAGATCAAGAATCTTTCCGGCGAGCACTTCGGCTCCAGCCCGGCGACTGGAAGCGGAACGAAATGAAAGCCGCTCCGCCCGACTCACCCTCGGTGGCATCAGCGCTGTTCAGCGCATCCTCCCCCTAGGCTTCAAGCGAGTTGGGGGAAGGCCTGGGGCAGGAATCGGAGGGCCGTCGTAGCCCTTCACCTCGCCATAGCGGGTGCCGTTCATCCAGTCCTCGCGGAAGCCTGCGATATCCTCTTGGGACCTTCCGATCCAGTTCCAGAACATGACGATCTCCTCCTCGAACGGCTCCCCGCCCAGCAGCATCAGGCCCGTGTCCGAGACCGCGCGCAGGGGGAGGTCCGTGCGGCCGCAGCCGAGGTAGAGCATGGCGCCGGGGAGGAGCGGTACGCCGTCGACGTGGGCTTCGCCCGACATCGACAGGACCGCGTACTCGAAGTCCGGGTCCAGCGGGAGGCGGGTTTCCGTGCCCGCCGCCAGGGACAGGTCCGCGCCGACGATCGGGCTGTACGCGGTTCCGGGCGAGGTCGCCGAGTCCAGGGTGCCCAGGATGACCGTCGCCGTCAGGCCCGGGGCGGTGACCTGCGGGAGGTCCGCGTGGTGCTGGAAGTGCGGGTCCACGTCCCGGTGCGCGTCCGGGAGGGCCACCCACAGCTGCGCTCCGTGCAGGAAGCGGGCGTGCGGGCGCGGGCTCTCCTCGGAGTGGCTGATGCCGCGGCCGGAGGTCATCAGGCCGAGTTCGCGGGGGCGGATCGTCGCCAGGCTGCCGACGCTGTCGCGGTGCAGCACCTCGCCCTCGTGGAGCCAGCTGACCGTCTGGAGGCCCGTGTGGGGGTGCGGGGCCACCGCCATGCCCGGCTCGTCGGCGATGTCGTCGGGGCCGTAGTGGTCGACGAAGCACCAGGCGCCGACCATGCGGCGCCCCAGGTTCGGCAGGAGGCGGCGGACCTCGGTGGACTCGCCCAGTTTGACGGTGCGCGGACTCAGGAGCTCGCGCACGGGCTCGGCCACGACGAACCCGCGGCCGCCGCAGGTGGAGAGAGCGGGCTGGCGATCGAGATTGCTCATACGGCACAACTTAGTCCCGGCGCAGCCGCCGCGGTCATGGGAATGTGCGTACGGATCCGCGTGTTGTGCAGCCGGACAGAGCGACAGAGCGACGCAGCTACGGAGGGATGCGGTGGACGTCATGGGCGCGATCGGCGGGCAGCAGGCCTACCTGGAGCACGGGACCGCCGCCGAGCGGTGGGAGCGCGGCCGGCTCTTCTTCGACGCGAAGGAGTACGCGAAGGCCGCCCAGGTCCTGCACGGCGTGGCGGCCGAGGCCCCCGAGCTGCTGGCTCCGCGGCTGCTGCTGGCCCGTGCCTACTACCACTCCGCCCAGCTCTCCCGGGCCGAGCGCGAGCTCCGCGGCATCCTGGAGCGCTGGCCCGTGGAGGACTACGCGCAGCTGATGCTCGGGCGGACCCTGGAGCGCCAGGGCCGGGCCGCCGAGGCGGCTCCGTACCTGCGGATCGCCGCCGCGATGGCCGGGGACTTCCCGGAGCAGGGGTAGCGCCGCCGGCCCGGGGCGCGGTGCTGCGGCGGGGCCCCGTACGGCCCCGCCCACTCTCCCGGCCCCGCCCGTGCGGGACCGGGCCGGTCCCTCGGTTAGCCTGGGGGCAATATGAACCGTCTGACCACGCCCTTCGGCTCCTACGAGCTCGCCCGCTTCCCCGAGGACCCGCGCGACCGGCTCTTCGCATGGGACGCCGCCGACGAGTACCTGCTCCGCCACCTCGAATCCGGTACGGGTGAACGCGGCCCGGTGGATCTGGCCGGCGCCGGGCAGATCACCGTGATCGGGGACCGCTGGGGGGCGCTGACGACGGCACTGGCCGCGCACCACCCCACCCAGATCACCGACTCCAGCCTGACCCGCTCCGCCACCATGGCGAACCTGGACCGCAACGGGATCGGTACCGCCAAGGGCACCGTGACCCTGCTGACCAGCCAGGACGCGCCGCCGGAGCGGATCGACGTGCTCCTGGTCCGGGTACCCAAGAGCCTGGCGCTGCTGGAGGACCAGCTGTACCGGGTGGCCCCGCACGTGCATGCCGGCACCGTCGTCGTCGGCACCGGCATGGTGAAGGAGATCCACACCTCGACGCTGCGGCTCTTCGAGAAGATCCTGGGCCCGACGAAGACCTCCCTGGCCGAGAAGAAGGCCCGCCTGATCTTCTGCACGCCGGGCAACCCGGGTGCGACCCGTCCGGCGACCCCCGGACCCTGGCCGCTGACGTACGTCGTGGACCAGGACGGCGGCTCGGGCGCCGGGCTGACCGTCGTCAACCACGCGGGCATCTTCTGCGCGGACCGCCTCGACGTCGGCACCCGCTTCTTCCTCCAGAGCATCCCGACCAACACGGACGGGGCCCGGGTCGTCGACCTGGGCTGCGGCAACGGGGTCGTCGGCACGGCGGTCGCGGTGGCCGACCCGCGTGCGGAGGTCATCTTCACCGACGAGTCGTACCAGGCGATCGCCTCGGCCAAGGCGACGTTCCGTGCCAACGTCACGCACGAACGGGAGCGGGCGGACTTCCTCGTCGGCGACGGGGTGGCGATGCTGGATCCCGGTTCCGTGGACCTGATCCTCTGCAACCCTCCCTTCCACTCCCATCAGGCCACGACCGACGCGACGGCGCTGCGGATGTTCGCGCAGTCGCGCAAGGCGCTGCGCCCGGGCGGCGAGCTGTGGGTGGTGGCCAACCGGCACATGGGGTACCACACGCACCTGAGGCGCCTGTTCGGCAACAGCGAAGTCGCTGCGAGCGAGCCGAAGTTCGTGGTCCTGCGGGCGGTCAAGCGGCGCGAGCAGCCCCGCGGCGCGTGACCTGAGCGTACGGCCCGCCGGTCCCGGAACGTTCCGGGACCGGCGGGCCTTCGCGCATCCGGGCCTCAGCGGTGGGCGGGGAACTCCACCACCTGCTGATAGGTGGGCCGGTTCTGCCAGTTGATCTGCGGGTGGGCCAGACCGCCCACCGGGCGCTGCACGATGGAGTCCGCGCACCACTGGTTGCCCGCGGCGCAGGTCCCGTCCGCCGGATACACGGCGGCGGGGGTGGCGGCGGCGGCCTGCTTGAGCGTGGCCGTCATCGTGTCCCGGCAGCCGGCGAGCGAGCCGCCCCCGCAGTACGGCCGGGCCAGCGGTCCGGCCACCGGGCGGCCGAGGAGCGTGCGCAGGTCCTTGTCGACGTAGCTCCACCAGCCGTACTGGAAGGCCGAGCCGGCGTGCGAACCGGTGGGCCCGTGACCCGCGTTGGGTGCTTCGTCGATGGTGAGCGAGGCGCGCAGGGCGTCGTAGAGCGGCGCCCCGAGGCCGGGCTTGAACTCGGCCTCGACGAGCAGCGGCCACCAGGCGTCCATGATCCGGACGGCGTCCGCGTGCGCGTAGGTCTTCGAACCGGGCGCCGTCTCCTTGCGTTCGGTGCCGGCGGCCTGCCATGCGGCGAGCTTGTCGATCGCGGCCAGGGCGGCCGGATCGGAGACGGGTGCGCTGCGCAGCACGGCCAGCAGCTCGGGCAGCAGGTTCTCGGCGCGCAGGTCGGTGACGGCCGCGTCGGCCATGGCCTGGGTGAGCTTGGCCCTGGTCACACCGCCCGCCGCGACGAGCGGTCCGACGCGCTGGTCGAGCAGGTCGCCGCGGTGGACGGAGCCCATCCCGAAGCCGGCCGCGGTGTAGCCCTTGGCCTGCTTGTTGTTCCAACTGACGTAGTAGTCCTGCCCGATGGACTGCGGGTGCTCGGCGGGCGGGGTGTAGTCGGCCGTGTTGGCGGCCGGGTCGAAGCCCTGCCATTCGTAGCTCTGCTTGCCCTGGACGGGCAGTGCCGCGTCGACTCCGGCCGCGCGCACCGGGTTCGACCCGCTGTTGTAGTACGCGGCTTCGCGCGAGTCGGCGTAGAACCAGTTGAAGGCGTACCCGATGTGCTGGGCGGCCTCCTGGAAGGTGCGGGCGTCCTTCACGTAGGAGGGGTCGTTGAACATCTGGAAGCCGATGATCGAGTCGGCCTCGTGGCGGTACGTGGAGCGCAGCGCGGTGTAGGCCACGGGCTTGCCCGCGATGGTCGCGCGGTGCGTGACGATGCCGTAGTTCGTGCGCCACACCTGCATCCGGTAGGAGCCGCCCGGAGTGGGGTCGGCGACCGAGGACTTCCAGGTGTTGGTGTGTTCCAGCTTCTCCATGGGCGTACAGGCGCCGCGGTAGACGTACGAGGTGCTCGCCTTCGTGGGGGCGCCGCCGCCGGGCTCGCACAGCTCGACGGCGAAGGTGTCGGTGATGTCCTGGCCGGCCGAGGTGGCGCTCCAGGCGTAGTCCTGGCCGCGGCCGAGCTGTACGTACATGCTGACGCCCGCGAAGGAGGCGCCGCGGGCGCTGATGCCGGGGCCCTGGAGCTCCTGGAGCATGAGGAGTTGGGGCGCGAGGTAGCCGGTCTGCGGGCCGAAGACGGCGACGGGATGGCCGCTCGCGGTCTTCGCGCCGGAGACGAGCAGGGCGTTGGACATGCTCTGCTTCATCGGCTTGGGCGGGTTGGCCGCGGCGGCCGTCGCGGCCGCGCCCGTACGGTCGTACACGAGCTGCTCGGCGGTGACCGAGCCCGCGTCGGGCAGGGCCGCGCCCCGGGGGTCGGCCGGCTTCTGCGCGTAGGGGAAGCTCGTGCCGTCGTGGACGGTGAGCACGGCTTCCGGGTCCTCGCGCTGGCGGAAGGACTCCCAGACGCGGGTTCCCTCCTCCAGGCCGTACGTCTGCTGCGCGGACAACAGGGAGAGCGCTGACTGCACTTCGCCGCCTCCGCCGCCGCCGAACAGGCCGCCCACGACGGAGGCGAGGGCGATCAGGTCGGTGAGTTCGAAGGGCTGGATCTCCCCGGCGTTGGTGATCGAGTTGATGTGCCCGGTGAGGACGTACTCGCCGGGGAAGTAGCGTCCGTTCTTGGACTTCACGCGGTAGGCGTTGATGCCGTCGATGTACGCCTGGGCATCCTCCATCGCGAGCCGTCCGCGCTCGCCCTCCGCGGTCCGGATCCGGTCGACCTGGGCCTGGAGGTCCGCCTCGGTGTACGGGGCCTGCGGCCAGAACTGCTGCTCCAGGCCCTGGTTGGCGAGGGCGCCGCCCGCGAAGGGGGTCAGGTCGCCCCGGCCGACGTGCCGGAAGAGGTCCATCTGCCAGAGCCGGTCCTGGGCGGCCGCGTAGCCGGCGCCGAAGGAAGTCCCGTAGCGGGTGGTGCCCTTGATGTGCGGGACGCCGCTCTTCTTGTCCCGGGTGATGGTGACGTCGGAGCGCGGGCTCGTGGTGGATTCGACCTGTCCGGCGGGGACGCCGAAGGAGGCGTCGTTGAAGAAATCGTTGACCTTGGCGTCGGTGAGGCCGGGATAGCCCGCCACCAGCGAGTCGTAGCGCGCCAGTTGGTCGGAGGTGTGGGCGGGCAGCGTGCCGAAGGCCTTGTGGGCGAGGATCTGGGCGAGGGTGGCGTTGCCGCTCTGGCCGGGCGGCAGGATGTCCGCGCACTGCTGACCGCAGTAGTCGGCGTAGTCGGCATGGTCGGCGATCGGCGGCGGCACCGGGGCGCCGGCGCCCGATGCGGCCGCGGCCGGGGTCAGCAGGGCGACTCCGAGGGCGATGAGTGCGGTGGCGACGGCTGCTTTCGTGCGAGCTTTCGTCCGAGTCTTCGTACGGGCTCTCGTGCGCGTGGTGGGGCGTCGCATACGTGCTCCTCCGTGGGGGGCAGGAACCGGTCACGGGGAGGGTACTGGCAGGTGCTACCACTCAGTAAGATGAACGACCGTCACTTTTTGCCCGCACGGAAAACCCGGTTGCCCCGGGGCCTCCGGCCGGGTGAAGCTCCGTGACATGTCCCAAAGCACCGCAGAATCCAGCACCGCAGAGTCCAGTACCGCAGAGTTCAGCACCAAAGAGTCCGGTACCGCAGAGGCGGGGACCGCCCCGCGCACCCGGCGCGGCGTCACCGACCTGTTCACCGCCGGCGGCCGCCTCGCGGCCATCCCGCGCAAGGCGGCCCGCCGCGAGCAGTTGCTCGTACACCTCACCGAGACCCTCTTCGCGGCGGACCGCACGTACACGGAGTCCGAGGTGAACGGGCTGCTGCTCACCGTCCACGAGGACTGCGCGGCGCTGCGGCGCTACCTGGTCATCGCCGGGCACCTCACCCGCACCCGCGACGGCTCCGGCTACCGGCGGGCGACGACCACCCTGTAGTGGGTCGTCAGCCGGCCGTCCTCACTGATGACATGGAAGGCCACGGCCGGCGGCTCGTCCGCGTGGATGTACTCGTTCTCCCCGGACGCCGCCTCCCACGGGAGCCTCGTCGTGGACACCACGCCCGGAGCCACGAGCAGCGGCCGCCCGGCGAAGGTGGTCGCCGCGCCCGTGTGGGCGTGCCCGCACAGGAACGCCGTCAGATGCGGGTGCCGCCCGGCCAGCTCCGCCAGCCGTTCCTCACCGAACTGCCGGATGCCGTCCACGTAGGGGATGTGCAGCGGGACGGGCGGGTGATGGAAGGCGACCAGGACGGGCACCTCGCGCGACGTGCCGGCGAGCACCCCGTCCAGCCAGTCGATCGTGGAGTCCTCCAGGCGTCCCCGGTGTTCACCGGGGACGGACGAATCGCACACCGCGAGGACGAACCCCTTGCCGCGCAGCACCTGGTCGACCGGGGCCGAGGTCGGGCGTTCCTCCCCCAGCAGGCCGCGCCGGAAGGCCGCGCGGTCGTCGTGGTTGCCGGGGCAGACGAGCAGCGGATGGCGCGAGCCGAGGGCCTTGCGCGCCTCCTCGTACTCCTCCGGGCGCGCGTGATCGGCGATGTCGCCGCTCACCAGCACCGCGTCGAGCTCGTACGGAAGCCCCTCCAGGTACTCCATGACGGCGCGGGTCCGCTCGGCGGCCCGGTCCCCTCCGTCGAGGTGGACGTCGCTGAGGTGGGCTATCACGATCACGGGCGGCGGCTCCTTCGGTCCGGCGGCTGGCCCGGCATTCTATGCCCGCGGCACGAAGGCGGCGATGAAGCCGCTGCCGGCGCATGTTCTTGACCTGAGGGTCAAGAATCGATAGCGTGGCGTCATGGGCAGGCCGAAGAACTTCGAACCGGACGCGGTCATCGCACAGGCGATGGAGGCGTTCTGGACCAACGGCTACGCCGGCACCTCCCCCGCCGATCTCGTGGAGGCCACCGGGGTGGCCAAGGGCAGTCTCTACCACGCCTTCGGATCCAAGCGCGAGCTGTTCGGCAAGGCCCTGGAGCTCTACGCCCGCGCCGGCTCGGAGATGACCGAGGCGCTGCTCGCCCGGCCGAGTACGACCCGGGAGTGCATCCGCGACTACCTGACCTTCCTCGTGGACACGGACCTGAACGGCTCGCTCAACGGACCGGCCGCCGGACGTGCCTCCAGGCCGACCACCGGGCCGGCCAACGGACCGACCACCGGACCGACCACCGGACCGGTCACCGGGCCGGTCACCGGGCCGGTCACCGGGCCGGTCACCGGACCGGTCAGGCGCGGCTGCCTGGCCGCCAACACCGCACTGGAACTCGGCGGACGCGACGAGGAGGCGACCCAAGCCGTCCACCGCATGGGGCAGCGCACCATCCAGCTCCTCGCCGACCGCATCGAGCAGGGCCGCCGCGACGGCGACGTCGCCCCGGAGGTAGACGCCCAGACCCAGGCCCACTTCCTCTTCAACACCATCGTGGGGCTGCGCGTCATGGCCAAGACCTTCGACGGGCCGACCCTGCACCGGGTCATCGACACCGCCGTGGCAGGCCTCTGACCTGCAACGCCCTGCCGGGGCCATTTTTTATGCCCTAATTTTTGACCCACAGGTCAAGAAATCTGCCCTCACACCAAGAGAAAGCGACGTCATGGACCTCGGAATCAACGGAAAGACCGCCCTCGTCACCGGCGCCGGCCGCGGCATCGGCCTCGCCATCACCCAGGCGCTGGCAGCGGAAGGCGTCCGGGTCGTGGGTGCGGCGCGCACCATCACGCCCGAGCTGGAGAAGGCCGCCGCCGCCACCGTGTCGATCGACCTGAGCACCCGCGACGGGGCGACGAGGGTGGTCGAGGAGGCGGTCGCCGCGGTCGGCGGGATCGACTTCCTCGTCAACAACGTCGGCGCGGGCGATCCGGACGGCCTGTCCCTGGGCAGCTTCCTCGACGTGGACGACGAGCAGTGGCAGGCCCTCTTCGACCTCAATCTGTTCAGCGCGGTCCGGACGACCCGGGCGGCGCTGCCGGGCATCCTGGAGCGCCGGGGGGCGATCGTCAACATCTCGTCGATCAACGCCCGTGTCCCCTCGGGTTCCCCGGTGGGGTACGCCGAGGCCAAGGCGGCGCTGAACCAGCTGAGCAAGCGGCTCAGCGAGGAACTGGCACCGCGCGGCGTGCGCGTCAACACGGTCTCCCCCGGTTTCGTCGCGAGCCCGCTGTGGACCGACCCGAACGGCTACGGCGGCAAGGTGGCCGAGGCCTACGGCGTCAGCCACGACGACCTGCTCGCGAACATCCCCGGGCAGTTCGGCGTCGCATCGGGCCGCATCACCCGGCCCGAGGAGGTGGCCGACCTGGTCGCCTTCCTGCTGTCCGAACGGGCCGCCAACATCCACGGCGCCGACTACGTCATCGACGGCGGCACCCTGAAGGCCAGTTAGCCGCGGACGGAGTGCCGGTCCGCGGTCCTCACGGGCAAGCCCGGCGGCCCTGCCGGGAACAGCAGGTACCGCCCGGGAACAGCAGGTACCGCCGGGAAACAGCAGGTACGGCCGCGAACAACAGGCCCTGCCGGGAACAACGGGTCCGGCCGACACGGTTGAGACGAACGGGGGACCGATCCGCCCCACCGATCACACCGCGCACGCCGACCTGGATGTGCGTTCTGCAGGAGGACTGCTTTTCATGACTGACCGGCCCTTGACGCTCATGGCAGTACACGCCCACCCCGACGACGAGGCCACCGGCACCGGAGGGGTCCTCGCGCGGTACGCGGCGGAGGGCATCCGCACGGTTCTGGTGACGTGTACCGACGGCCGCTGCGGTGACGGACCCGGGGGTGCCAAGCCGGGCACCCCCGGGCACGACCCGGCGGCCGTGGCCACGATGCGCCTGGAGGAGCTCCGGGCGAGCTGCGACGTGCTGAAGGTCAGCGATCTGGAGGTACTGGACTACGCCGACTCCGGGATGATGGGCTGGCCCAGCAACGACGCCCCCGGGTCCTTCTGGCAGACCCCCGTGGAGGAGGGCGCCGCCCGGCTCGCGGAGCTCATGCGGCACTACCGGCCCGACGTCGTCGTCACCTACGACGAGAACGGCTTCTACGGCCACCCCGACCACATCCAGGCCCACCGCATCACGATGGCGGCGCTGGAGACGGTCGAGCTGACGCCGAAGGTCTACTGGACGACGATGCCGCACTCGGCGATGAAGCGCTTCGGGGAGACCATGCGCGAGTTCCAGGAGGACATGCCGGAGCCGGACCCCGCCGAGGCCGCCGCGCTGGCCGAGATCGGCCTCCCCGACGAGGAGATCAGCACCTGGGTGGACACCCTCGCCTTCAGCGGCCAGAAGTACGACGCCCTGGCCGCGCACGCCAGCCAGGGCGAGAACATCTTCTTCCTCAAGATGGGCAAGGAGAGGTTCGGCGAGCTGATGGGCATGGAGACCTTCGTACGCGTCAAGGACTCCACCGGCAACGGCGCGCGCGAGGACGACCTCTTCGCCGGCCTGCGCTGATCCACGGGCCGCGGGGGGCTGGGCGGCGAGAACCCGATCGTGCGGACTCAGTGCTCGGCCGCGGCCAGCAGGCGCAGCGCCTCCAGCGCCACGGCGCTGCCCCTGGCGACTCCGTCCGCGACCACCTGCCGGTGCGGGTCGTAACCGCCGGTGGCCTCCGCGTCCACGAGGTCGTCGGCGTTCGCCCCGTCCACCACCAGCACGCCGCCCGCGGTCAGCCCGCGCAGCGAGGCCGTGACCAGCAGCGCGGAGAGCTCCATCTCGATCGCGGCGACACCGGCCTTCTCGTACGCCGGGAAGGGGACGAGGCCCGGCTGGAAGGCGGCGCGCGTCCAGACGATGCCCCGGTGATGGGGCACGCCCGCTTCCCGGGCCGCCCGCTCCAGGGCCAGTACCGCCTCGGGTGCGGACACCGCGGGGTACTCCGGCGGCAGCAGCTGCCGGGTCACCCCGTCGTCGCGCACCGCGGCCTCGGCGATCACCAGGTCGCCGTCGGCGATTCCGGGCCGGATCGCCCCGGCCGTACCGAACCGGATGAGGGTGCGCACCCCCGCGTCGGCCAGCTCCTGGAAGAGCAGGACGGCCCCGGGAGCGCCGACCCCGTGCGAGGCGACCGTCACCGGCAGTCCGCGCCACAGCCCGGTGAAGGCGCGGTACTCGCGGTGGTGCGACACCTCGGCGGCGTCTTCGAGCAGCCCCGCGACGGCCTCGGCTCGCGCCGGGTCGCCGACGACGAGCGCGGACGCCGGCAGGCCGGTGCGCGGGATGCGGGTGAGGGGCAGCAGGTCCTGCGTCATACGACAACTCCAGGGGTACGGGCGGCACGGCGGCGGCGTCCCGCCGTGGTCAGGAAGAGGGCGGCGAGGGTGACGGCGTACGGCGCCGCGTCCGTGGCCTGCTGCGGAAGGCCGAGGCCTTGCAGGCGGAAGCCGACCGCTTCGGCGACGGCGAACAGCAGGGCCGCGAGCAGGACGCCGAGGGGGGCGCCACGGCCGAGCATGACAGCGACCACGGCGATCCAGCCGCGCCCGGCCGTCATGTTCTCGGAGAACAGGGTGACGTTGCCGAGCGCGAGCTGCGCCCCGGCCAGACCGCAGAGCGTGCCGGCGGCCAGGACCGCGGCGTAGCGGTACTTCGCGGGATTCACTCCCAGCGCCGCCGCCGCTTCGGGCGCTTCGCCGACGCCGCGCAGGCGCAGGCCCAGTACGTGGCGGGAGAGCGTGAAGGCGGTGAGCGCGACGGCGGCCCAGGAGAGGTAGGCGAGCGGTGACTGCCCGCCGATCAGGGGGAGTCCCGTCAGCGCGGGGTCGTCGAAGGTGCCCCGCACCCCGAAGACCGTACGCAGCAGGAAGCCGGTGAGTCCGAGGGCGAGCAGGTTCATGGCCACGCCCAGCACCACCGCGTCGCCGCGCAGCGTCACCGCGCCCACGGCCAGGATCAGGGAGTACGCGGCTCCGGCGAGCGCTGCCACGAGCACGCCGAGCCACGGGCTGCCGGTGAACCAGCTCGTGGTGACCGCGCTGAAGCAGCCGATCAGCATCATGCCTTCGAGGCCGATGTTGAAGACACCGGCCCGCTCGCAGATCGCCCCGCCGAGGGCGGCGAGCAGGATCGGGGTGAGCGCGCGCAGGATCGAGAGGAGGAGGTCGGTTTCCAGGGACATCAGGCGACCTTCACGTTCTTGTTGTCCTCGGGCTGGTTGTCCTCGGGCTGGTTGTCCTCGGACTTGCCGTCCTCGGGCTTGCCGTCCCCTTCTTCCGCTGTCTCCGCTTCTTCTGCGGATTCCGCGTGCCGGGCGGTCCGCCGGAGCATCCGTGGCCGGGCGGCGAGCAGGACGATGACCAGGGCCTGCAGCACCTGGGTCAGCTCGCGCGGTACCTCGGTGACCCGCTCCATGTTCAGGCCGCCGACCTGCAGGACCGTGAAGAACAGCGCCGCGAGGACGGTGCCGAGCGGGGCGGCGTTGGCGAGCAGCGCCGCCGTGAGCCCGGTCCACGTGTAGCCGGGGGCGGTGAGCGCACCGTCGAGGAAGCGGTACGGGAAGCTCAGCACCCCGATCGCTCCCACCAGGCCCGCAACGGCCCCGGACGTGGCCATCAGACGCAGTGTCAGCCGGGCCCGGTCCACGCCCGCGTAGGCCGCGAAGCGCGGACCCAGCCCGGTCATCCGGACCTCGTACCCGGCGCTGGTGCGCGTATCGGCGAAGAAGTGGACGGCGGCCGCGGCGACCACGAGGAGGAGGCCGGCGGTCACCGTGGTCGATCCGAGCGCGGGCAGCGCGACCCCCTCGGGCAGCCTCCGCGTCTGCGGCAGGCTGGAGCCGGGTTCCTTCAGCGGATACCGCGCGAGGTAGGAGGCGAAGGAGACCGCGGGGTAGGCCAGCAGCAGGCTGCTCACCAGCAGCGGTACCCCGAGCCTGGTCTCGCACACGGCGGCGAGCACGGCGTACGCGGCTCCGGCCGCCATCCCGGCGAGCAGGGCGGCGACGACGGTGAGGCCGGCGGGCAGTGGTGCGTAGAGGCCGGTGACCGCGGCGGCCAGGCCGCCGAGCACCAGTTGTCCGTCGCCGCCCAGGTTGATCAGTCCGGCGCGCAGCGGCACGGACAGGGCGAGGGCCATGCCCAGGACGCTGGTGGCGGTGGTCAGCGTGGAGCCGATCCCGTCGGGTCCGAGGGAGCCGCTCAGGACGGCCCCGTACGCGGTGAACGGATCCGCTCCGGTGGCCGCCAGGAGCAGCACCCCGGTGAGGAGCGTGACGGCCACGGAGATCAAGACGGGTGAGCGCAGTGCGGAGGTGAGGGTGGAGCGCAAGGTGCTCATGTCAGGCCACCGCTCCGGCCAGGGCCAGGCCCAGGGTGCGTTCGTCGGCCTCGTCCCGGGCGTAGGAGGCCGCGATGCGGCCCTCGTACATCACCAGGATCCGGTCCGACAGGCCGCGGACCTCGCTGAGTTCCGCGGAGACCAGGAGCACCGCGTGACCCGCGTCCCGGTAGGCGATGAGCTGGTCGTGGATCTGCTGGATCGCGCCGATGTCCACGCCGCGCGTGGGCTGTTCGACGAGCAGCACGGGGGCGTCGTGCGCGAGTTCCCTGCCCACCAGCAGCTTCTGGAGGTTGCCGCCGGACAGTGCGCCCGCCGGCGTCGCCGGCGAGGGGGCCTTGATTCCGTAGCGTTCGATGAGCGTGCGGGCATGCGTGCGCAGGGCCTCGGGATGCAGCAGGCCCCACCGGGTGGCGAGCGAGCGCCGGTGGTGACCCATCGCCAGGTTCTCCGCGATGGACGCGGCCGGCGCCGTGCCCACCGCCGCGCGGTCCTCCGGTACGTAGGCGAGGCCCGCCGCACGGCGTGCGGCCGGGGAGGCGTGCGTGATGTCGTGACCGGCGAGCTCGACGCGGCCGGCGCCGACGGGGCGCAGCCCGGCGAGCGACTCGATCAGCTCGCTCTGTCCGTTGCCCGCGACGCCGGCGATGCCGACGATCTCGCCGGCCCGTACGGTCAGATCCACTCCGCGCACCCCCGAGACCGACAGCACGACCTCGCCGGGAGTGCCTGCCGGACGGACGCGGTCCAGCTCCACCCGGCGGCCGGTCATCGCCTCGGCGATCTCGGCCGCGGTGGTGTCGGCGGTACGCAGCCGGGCGGTGACGCGTCCGTCGCGCAGCACGGTGACGTTGTCGCTGCCCTCCAGGACCTCGTGCAGCTTGTGCGTGACGATGATCACCGAATGCCCTTGCTCCGCAAGGGACTTGAGGACGACGAAGAGCCGGTCCGCCTCGTCGGGCGTGAGGACGGCCGTGGGCTCGTCGAGGATCAGTACGCGGGCCCCGCGGTGCAGCAGTTTGAGGATCTCCACCCGCTGGCGCACTCCCACGGGCAGCGTGGCGACCCGGGCGTCCGGGTCGACCGGCAGCCCGTGTTCCTCGGCGAGTTCGCGGACCCGCCGGCGGGCCGCCGCACGGTCGAGGAGGCCGAACCGGCGGGGCTCGGCCCGGAAGACGACGTTCTCGGCGACGGTCAGGGAGTCGAAGAGCCGGAAGCTCTGGTGGACCATGCCCAGTCCGGCGGCGATGGCGTCGGCCGGGTCCGAGAAGTCCATCTCGCGCCCGTGGATGCGGATCGTGCCCGCGTCCGGTCGCTGCATCCCGTAGAGGACCGACATCAGGGTGGACTTCCCGGCGCCGTTCTCCCCCATCAGGGCGTGGATCTCGCCGCGCCGCACCCGGAGGTCGACCGCGTCGTTCGCGAGCGTGCCGGGGAACCGCTTGGTGATTCCGGTGAGTTCGACGACCGTATCGGCAGGGCTACTTGGCAGCGGGGTCATCGACCTTCAGCTCCCCGGAGACGATCTGGTCGCGCAGTCGCTTCACCTGGTCCAGGACCGGGGCGTGCTCGGCTATGACGCACTGGGAGCGGTCGACGCCCGGCTCCAGGCCGGTCAGGCTGATGCCGCCCTCCTTCAGTCCGTACGAGACGATCCGGCCGTCCTTGCCGGCCAGCACCTGCTCGATGCCCTTCCGCACGGCGACGTCGGTCTTCTTGATCACGTTGTCGACGACGGTGCCGGGCGCCGTGACGCACTGGTTGACGTCCACTCCGTACGCGAGGGCGCCCTTGGCCTTGGCCGCCTCGAAGACGCCGTAGTTCCCCGCGGCGGCGGCCGCCATCAGCTGGTCGGTCCCGGCCGCGATCAGTGAACTCGCCTGTTCCTTCGCGCGGGCCGAGTCGTTGAAGGGGGACTGGCCGCCGACGAAGCGGGTGGTGGCCAGGGCGGCGGGGGCGGTCTTCTTCGCCCCGGCGGCGAAGGGGTCGCTGTAGCGCCGGAACTGGGGCGTGTCGAGCACGTCCACCGCTCCGACCTTGCCGCTCTTGCTGAGCAGTCCGGCTTCGGCTCCGGCGAGGTAGACGCCCTCGTGTTCCCTGAAGACGGCGCAGTCGACGTTCGGATACGTCTTCTGGGTGCAGGCGTCGACCACCAGGAACCGCTGCTGCGGATGCGCTTCGGCCTGCTGCGCGACGAGGTCGGCGAACTCGAAGCCGACCAGCACGATGACCTTCGGCTCGGCGTCCACCGCGGCCTGGACGTTCTGCTGCCGGGAGGCCACGTCGGTGGACTCGTAGACCTTGGAGCTGCCCGCGTTCGCCTTGGCCGCGGCCTTCAGGCCGTCCACGGAGAGCTTGAGGAACTCGTTCTGGCCCACCGCGTCCGGGGTGACGAGCGTGAACGCCGGTCCGCCGGCACTCGTGCCGGCCTCCTCCTTCTTCGCCGCGGCGGCGTTGCAGCCGGTGGCGAGCAAGGCCCCTCCCGCCACGGTGGCGGCGAGTCGAAGGGCGCGGGTACGGGATCTCCGGGACATGGAGGTGACCTTCCAGGACGGTACGGGCGTACGGACGTACGGGGTACGGCGGTACAGGAGTACGGGGGTACGGGGGTTCAGGGATACGGAGGTACGGCGGGATACGGAGGTACGGCGGGATACGGCCGGGTACGGGGATCCGCGCGCGCCGGCACGAGGGATGTGAGACGGGCCGCGGCCGCTCAGGTGTGAACGGCGCGCGACATCGATGAAATCGATGTGAATTCAGCCGGGTCGGAAAACGGCTCGGCAGGCGCGGGACGCCGGGCGGAGAGGAGCGCTCAGCCGCGACAGGCGTCGCTGGCGCAGCGGCCGTAGTCGAGGTAGCGGCGCAGCGTCAACAGCATGTGCGCTCCCCTCTCGGACTACCACCGTGCAACAGGTCGTTGAAGCCAGGAGACTAACACCGCTTCCCGCGGGACCGGTCCGGCGTCTCGAACTCTGGTTCCCACGGCTCCTGTACGGTGACCCGCACCCCTCCCCCCTTCCTCCCCCAAGCCTTTGGAGTGCACTGCCATGACCAGGGAACTGCGTGCCGTCGAGTGGGCCGGAGACGCCCTCGCGCTGATCGACCAGACGGCCCTGCCGCACCGCAAGGAGGTGCTGCGCGTCCACGACGTGGAGGGCCTGGTGGACGCGATACGACGGCTCGTCGTGCGCGGGGCCCCGGCGATCGGCGCGGCCGGAGCCTACGGCGTGGCCCTAGCGCTGCTGCAGGGCGAGCGCGAGGGCTGGGACCGTACGCGGGTACGCGCCGAGGTCGCCCGGATCCGGGCGGCCCGGCCCACCGCCGTCAACCTGGCCGTGTCCGTGGACCGGGTGCTGGTGAGACTGGACGAGGGCGTGACGGCGGTCCTGGCCGAGGCCGCCGCCGTGCAGCGCGAGGACGTGGAGGCCAATCACGCGCTGGGCGCACACGGCGCGGACTGGCTGCTGAAGCGGCTGGACGTGGACCGCCCGCTGCGCATCCTGACGCACTGCAACACCGGCGCGCTCGCCACGGCGGGCTGGGGCACGGCGCTCGGTGTGATCCGCGAACTGCACGCCCGGGGAAGCCTGGAGACGGTGTACGCCGACGAGACGCGGCCGCTCCTGCAGGGATCCCGGCTGACCGCCTGGGAGCTGGCCGAGGAGGGCATCGCGCACTACGTCCAGGCCGACGGTGCGGCAGCCGGGACCATCCTGCGGGGAGAGGTGGACGCCGCGGTGGTGGGCGCCGACCGGATCGCCGCGAACGGCGACACCGCGAACAAGGTGGGCACGGTCGGCATCGCCCTGGCGTGCGCGCACGCGGGGATCCCGTTCATCGTGGCCGCGCCCACTACGACGGTGGACCTGGCGACCGCGAGCGGCGCGGACATCACCATCGAACTGCGCGGCGAGGAGGAGGTGTTGGAGTGGGCGGGCGTCCGCACCGCACCGGCCGGATCCCGCGGCCACAACCCGGCCTTCGACGTGACCCCGGGCAGCCTGGTGACGGCGCTGGTCACCGAACGCGGCGTACTGGAGGTGTCGGCGGGCGAGCACCCCTCCGATCACCTGGCCTGACGCGGCACGACGTATAGGGCGCTCCCCGTGCGGGGAGCGCCCTGTGGCGCTTGGCGGACGACGCCGCGTATCAGCGCGTGGCGAGCTCCAGTTCCAGGAGCCATTCGACGATCTCGGTGTGGTGGCGCGCCTGGCGGGGCGAGTCGCCCCACGCGTACAGCCCGTGCCCGGCCACGACCACCGCGGGCATCCGCGGGTCGCGGGCGGCCTCCAGACGGTCTCCGAGCACCCGCATGTCCTGGCTGTTGGCGATCACGGGGAGGGTGACCTCCTCCCCTTCCGCTGGATGGCCGAGACCCTTCAGCATCTCCAGGTCCTTCAGGACGATGCCGCCCGGCTGCCTGCGCCCCATGAGCACGGAAGCGACCGTGTGCACGTGCACGACGGCGTTCGCGCCCGTCAGGCGGGCCACGCGGGCATGCAGCTCCGCTTCCGCGGACGGCCTGCCCCCGCTCAGGGCCGCACCGTGTTCGTCGACCAACACCACATCCGCGGAGGCAAGTTCACCCTTGTCGTGGCCGCTCGCCGTGACGGCCAGCCGGAACGGGTCGCGGGAGAGCAGCGCCGAGAGGTTGCCGGAGGTGCCGCGCATCCAGCCGAAGGAGGCGAAGCGGGCCGCCTCCGCCGCCAGTACCGCCCCCGCCTGCTCCAGGTCCGTCGCCGTCGTCATGTTCCGCTCCCCACTGCACCGATGTCCTCGAAGGTCCTTGCCTCCGTATGGCCGTTCAGGCCCTGTTCGTAGTACGGCTCCCCGGGCCGCCGTACGCCGACCACGCGCCAGCCCGCCTGCCGGGCCGCGTCCAGTTCGCCCGCGTGGTCGGAGAGGAAGAGCAGCCGGTCCGGGGAGATACCGGCGTCCGCGGCGATCGTCCGGAAGGACGCGGCCTCCTGCTTGGGGCCCGCGTTCTCCGTGTCGTACCAGCCGCTGACGAGGCCGCGCAGATCCCCCTCCGCGCTGTGCCCGAACCACGCCCGCTGCGCGGTGACCGAGCCGGAGGAGTACACGTACAGCGCCGTACCCTCCGCGTGCCAGCGCCGCAGCGCGGGCACCACGTCGGCGTAGAAGTGCGAGACGAGCTCACCGCGCGCGAACCCCTCGGCCCACAGCAGGCCCTGAAGGGTCTTCAGCGGGGTCACCTTCCGGTCCTCGTCCAGCCACGCGTTCAGCGCCCGCACGATCCGTGCCGGGTCCGCTTCCGGCTCGCCGAGCTCGGCCCGTATCCGGTCGAGCGCGCGGGCCACCTCCGGGTCCCCGGACCGCTCGGCGATCAGGGCCGCGAACCGCTCGCGGGCGTACGGGTAGAGCACGTCGACGACGTGGTCGGCGGCGCTGGTCGTCCCTTCGATGTCGAGCACGACACCGTGCACACTGTCACCACCGTCCACACCGTGAACGCCGTGGCTCACGCCCCGACTCACGCCGCGGCCCCCGCCGTGATCGTGTCGAAGTCGGGGAAGCGGCCGGCGATCCCGCTGCCGGTGAAGGTGCCGATCCAGCCGTCCTCCTCGTGGAAGAAGCGGATCGCGGTGAAGGCGGGCCGGGTGCCCATGTCGAACCAGTGCGTGGTTCCCTTCGGCACGCCGAGGAGGTCACCGCGCTCGCACAGCACCGCGTGGACCTCGCCCGCGAGATGCAGGTAGAAGATGCCGGAACCCGCGACGAAGAAGCGCACCTCGTCGTCGTCGTCGTGGGTGTGTTCCTCCAGGAACTTCCCGCGCGCGGCCTTCGCCTTCTCCGCGAAACCGGGGTCCTCGTCATCGGGGTGCAGGGCGACCACGTCGACGGTGGCGAATCCCTCCTCCACGGTCAGCCTGTCGATCTCGGCCCGGTAGGCCGCGAAGACGGCGTCACTGCCGGCGTCCGCCGGGATGTCCTCGCGTACCGGCCACTGTTCGTAGCGGACCCCGAGCGGCGCCAGGGCGGCGGCGATCTCCGCGGGGTCGGAGGTACGGCGTACGACGGTCTCGGGGCCGCTCTCCGGCCAGGTCGTCAGCAGCGTCACGGAATGCTCCAGGGTGGAAGGGGCGGGGTGAGGGGGGTGCGGGCCCCCGGCCCCCGGCCGATTCTCGCCTCCGGTTGTTGCCGCAGCATGGCGGCAACATGGCAGTCGCACCAGCCGTCCGCGCGGGGACGGTCGCTCCGTACGAGCACCGCTCGGATCGGGGCGCGGGTGCCGGGCCGGACACCGGGCCGGACGCCGGGCCGGGCGCCGGGCTCGGCGGCAACGAACACGCCATCCGTGGAGTGGAGTTGTGGTGGCGTCTACTGGTGGTCGGGCACGTACTTGTAGCCCACGCGGCGCACCGTGGAGATGCGGCCCCGGTGGGCGGGGCCGAGCTTGCGGCGCAGGCGGGCCACATGGACGTCCACGGTGCGGCCGTCGCCGATGTGGCCGTACCCCCAGATGTCCGAGATGAGCGCGTCCCGGGTGTGCGCCGTGTACGGGTGGGCGACGAAGTGTGACAGGAGGTCGAACTCCAGGTAGGTGAGATCGAGTTCGGCCCCGTCGACCTCCACCAGCCGGCGGTCGTGATCGATCCGGATGGCATCGTCGGAGTGGACTCCTGCGGGGCGCGGGGCCCGCTCCGGAGTGAGGGTCTTCAGGGATCCCGGTTCGATGGGGTGCACCTCCGGGCGGACACCGTGCGCGTTCATCAGCGCCACGGGGTCGACGTTCGCGGGCAGGAACACGAGGTACCCGATGCGGCCGCCGTCAGCGCCGTGCGCGGGGACCACGGACGGGTGGTCACCGACCAACTGGAGTCGGGGGGCCGGGGAACGGTGGACGGCGGGTGCGGGAAGTGCGGTGGTCACGGTGGGCCCCTTCGGCTGCGCGGAGTGGACTACGGATGCCGGGTGTCCGGCCACGACAGGGCGCGGCGGATCCGTCACGGATCCGTGACGGATCCGGCTTCGGCCGCAGGAGCGGGCACGCCGCCGCACACGCGGCGGACCCCGGCCACTCGGAGGGGAGGCTCAGAGGGAAGGCTGGGAGGGGCCCGTGCCGCAGAACCGCTGCCAGGAGGAGCGGAAGGCGTGCGGAGAGGGAAGAAGCGGCGGCCGGACATGCCTGCGCGCGACGTGGAAATGCCCTGTCGGAGAATGCCTAGACGGGTCGGCAGACGGCGCTGGCGACGCGACGGAAGTCAACGTGCCTGCGGCGTACGAGCAACGGCTGCGACGGGGACATGGGCACATCGTGGTGTGCCGGACGGGCCCGCGTCAATACTTTCCTACTGAATCCATAGGGAAGCGTGCCGTCCGTCCGGCCACAGCAGCGCCCGGTCCCGGCCCGCCGCCGGGCGCGGCCCGAGCTGACCCGGAGGTGGCAGGGGAGGCGGGACAAGGTGACACAAAAGGCTCTTGAGCCTGCGTCATCTCGCATCTCAAGACCGGACTGTCCGCCATTCGGTCGCGTACTTGCAGGCGGCGCCGGATGGGGCAAGTATCCCTATCAATCCGATGGGAAAGGTGGGATTCGGCGAGGCGCCGGCCCGAGCGCCTCCCGCGCCACCCAGCGAACAACCGGCCGACACCCCAACGACGTTCCGGAGTAGCCGACATGACCACCGCCACCCCCCAGGGCCCCGCTGTCCGCCCAGCCCCAGCGCCACGCGGCGACGCCCGGGCGGAGTGTCAGTGAGTCCCATGCCGACGCCACCGAGCACCGCCGGCCTCCTGCCCACCGACGAGCAGCGCCGGGCGGCGCTCCTGCGCACCGCCCACGACGTGGCGGACGATCTCGCCGCGGACGTCATCTCCCGTGACCGGGCGGGCAGGCCGCCGACCGACGAGGTGGCCCGGCTGCGCGAGGCCGGCCTGCTCGGCGGCCTCACCCCGCCCGGGCCGGGCCGGGGAGCGGACTGGCGCACCGGGTGCACCGTCGTCCGCAAGCTCTCCACCGCGGACAGTTCCGTCGGTGACGTACTCGCCCGCCACTACACGTACGCCTGGAGCGGGCGCTTCTACGCGGGTCACGGCGCCGCGACCGCCCTCGAGGAGGAGTCGGTGCGCGAGCAATGGCTGTGGAGCGGCGCCATCCACCCTCCGGCGTCCGACGAGGACGAAACCGGCGGGCCGGACCTCGCGCTGCAACCCCGCACCACCGGCTACGTGCTGAGCGGGCGCCGCTTCCTGGACACGGTGGCGGCCATCGCCGACCAGATCGTGGTCGACGCCGTCTGCACGGTCACCGGTGACGCCCTGGTCGTACGGATCCCACCCGGCACGCCCCGCATGACCATCGAACCCGCCCACGACCGCTTCGGGCAGCGCGTGGCCGGCGCGGGCGAGGCCGTCTTCGACCGGGTCACCATCACGCCCGGACAGGTACTGGGCCGCCGCCCGTACGACGAGGAACCGGCGGCCCCCTACACGGGCCTCGCCGATCCGGCGCTCCGGCTCGCCCTGTGCCACGTCGGCCTCGGCATCGTCGAGGGCGCCCTCTCCGAGGCACGCGACCTCAGCAGGGGCGGGCACGCGTACCGGCTGCCCGGTACGGACCCGGACCTCTTCCTCACCTACGGGGAACTGGCCTCCGCCGCCCAGACGGCCACCGCCGTGGTCGAGCGGGCGACCGAGGTGATGACGCGGGCCCTCGACCCCGGTGCCCAGCTCGATGCCGAGGAACCCGCGGGCATCGCCGCCCTGGTCGCCACGGCCGAGACGGTGACGTCGAAGGCCGCCCTGCACGTCACGGCGCGGGTGCTGGAACTCGCCGACGCTCCCGGCCTGGACCGCTTCTGGCGCAACGCCCGCGTCCTGACGGCCCACCACCCCGCCGCGCACCGGCTGCGCTCCATCGGCGAGCACTACCTCAACGGCTCCCACCGCGCGGTGGCGGCGGCCTTCCACTGACACGGGGCACCGAGCCGGGTGCCGGGTGCCGTTCCCGGCCGCGGGGCGGGCGCCCGCACCCGACCCCTGCCCGCCCCCTGCCCGCCCCTCGCCCGCCCCGCGGCCGGCGCCCGCACCCGTGGCGGCCGCCGGGCGCGGGCGTACGGGATAATGACCACATGCGGATTTCAGCCAGGGCGGACTACGCGGTACGTGCCGCACTGCAGCTTGCCGCGTCACAGGATGACGGGCCCCTGAAGGCCGAGGCCATCGCCGACGCGCAGGACATCCCGCACAAGTTCCTCGAGGGCATCCTGAACGACATGCGCCGGGGTGGTCTCGTCCTGAGCCAGCGCGGCGGCAACGGCGGCTACCGGCTGGCCAAGCCCGCTCAGTCCATCAGCATCGCGGACGTCATCCGCGTCGTGGACGGACCGCTCGTCTCGGTGCGCGGGGTCCGCCCCCCGGACCTGACGTACACCGGCCCCGCCCAGTCACTCCTCCCCCTGTGGATCGCCCTGCGCGCCAACGTGCGCGAGATCCTCGACGGAGTGACGCTCGCGGATGTCGCGTCGTCCGATCTGCCCCCCAGCGTCTCCGCGCTGTCCAGCACCCCCGACGCCTGGACCAATCCGTAACCATCGCCCCACCTGCGGTTTCTCACATCCCGAGATCCGACCGTCCAACATGCGGTCAATCTCTTGGGGCGAGCCTTCCTGTCTGCCAATATGCCTACCAACCAGGTGGGAAAAGTAGGAATCACAGGAATCAGGGGGTGAGGTGGCCGTGCAGACACTGCAGAGCGCCGGCCGGATCCTGCCCCTGACCTCCCGCCGGCACATCGACTTGGTGCGTACGTCCAGCGCCATCTGTCAGCCTTCCTGACACCGGTCACAGGGCGCGGCACCCCGCGCAGGTCGGCCGAGGGGCACTGATCATCCCCTCGCCGTCGGCCGGCCCGGCCCCCGGCTCGCCCGGCCCGCATCACCGCCCGCATGCCCAACGCTCCCGCCCCACCCGGCCGGGAACGGCTGCCGTGCGCGCCGACGGTCCCGCACCGCCGTCCCGGTCCTTCCGTCGCCGCACTTCTCGTCCCGCACTTCTCGTCCCGCGGTTCTCGTCTCCGCTCCTCTGCGCACCTCCCCGACCACCACCCGTGAAAGGACACCTCCGTGTCTGCCGCTAGACCGCTGAACGCCCTGCGCGCCATCGCCCTGACCGCTGCGCTCCCCCTGCTGCTCACCGCCTGCGGCTACGGTTCCGAGGCGAAGAAGGACGACGCCCCGAAGGCGAACGTCGCGGACACCTCCGCCAAGAAGCTGTCGGCTTCCGAGGTCCGCATCGGCTACTTCCCGAACCTGACCCACGCCACCGCGCTGGTCGGTCTCCAGGAAGGCCTCATCGCCAAGGAACTCGGCGCCACCGCCATCAAGCCGCAGTCCTTCAACGCCGGACCCTCCGAGATCGAAGCCCTCAACGGCGGCTCTCTCGACATCGGCTTCATCGGCCCCTCCCCCTCGATCAACGCCTACGTCAAGTCCAAGGGCTCCAACCTGCGCATCATCTCCGGCTCAGCCTCCGGCGGCGTCAAGCTCGTCGTGAACCCGGCGAAGATCAAAACCCTCGACGACCTCAAGGG
>NZ_JBSFDF010000009.1:0-199583 GCF_053593795.1 Streptomyces sp. NPDC002104
GTTCACGGCGCCTGAGCAGTGGGAGGGCGGGCGTGTGGGCCCGGCGGCGGACGTCTGGTCCCTGGGCGCCACGTTGTACGCGGCGGTGGAGGGCCAGTTCCAGTAGGGGCGGGCCGCTCCGGCGTTCGCGGTCCGTCGGCCAGGCGACCGGCTGGCCGGCCGGCCGGCCGCTCGCCACGGGGTCAGGACTGGTGGGACGACCGGCTGCGTCGCACCATCGCGAAGCCGAGGCCCGCCGCGCCCACCGCGGCCATGCCCCCGCCGGCGGCGATCAGCAGCGTGCCGTCGGCGTCGGCGGACACCGGCGCGACACCCTCCGCACCGGCCTTCACGGCCCCCTTCGGCACGATCCGCTCCACGGCCTTCTTCTCGACCGGCTTGGCGACGGGCTTGGCGTCCTTCGTACCGCCCTTACCGCCCTTACCGCTCGTACCGCCCTTACCGCTGTTGTCGACCTTGTACGTCTCGATCAGCTTGCCGCTGCTGAAGTCGTAGACCCAGCTGTTCCCGCCGTTCCTGCCGTCGATGACGACGAACTTCACGCGCTTCCCGTCCTGGACGAGCTTGTACGTCCAGCCGTCGTTCATCGCGGTCGGGTGCTTCAGGTCGATCGTTCCGAGGAGGTTCCCGTTCGGCATCGAGAGCTCGACGCGCTTGCCGTTCGGGCCGTCGATCAGCCGCGCGTTGCGCCCGTCGGGCATGGCGACCTGGACGGAATTCTCCTTCTTCTCCTCCGGCGTCGGCTTCGGCTTGGGCTTCGGCTTCTCGGCCGGCTTGGTCGCACCCTCGACCCACGAGGTGACGGTGCCGTTCGGCTGGAGGACCACGTGCAACCCGTTGTTCTGGCCGGCGGCCGGCTTGCCGTCCTTGCTGACCAGGGTGTCCAGCTTGATGCCGCCGGCGAAGATCTCGGCCTCGAAGTGGCCCTCACCGACCTTGTAGACCCGGGCGACCGAGCCGTCGGCCAGCTTCACGGTCGTGACGTAGGCCCGGGGGGACGGCTTCACCGGCGGGGTCGTCGGCGGCGTCGTGGGCGGGGTGGTCGGGGGCGTGGTGGGCGGGGTGGTCGGGGGGACGCTCGGGTCCACCTGCGGCTGCTGCGGGTCCACGGACGGCTGCTCGACGCCGGGCAGGACCTGCTGGTCGGGCACCGCGGGGGAATCCGCGAAGGCGGACCCCACCGGAAGGGCGAGGACGGCGGCCGCACCGGCCACGACGGCGGCGGTACGGAGGGTGGTACGACGGTGCGGGCTACGCATGACGGGGCTCTTCTCGTGCTCGTTCGTGCTTCGTGGCGGTGGCTACGACAACGAAACTACGGAGCCGGTATGTCCGTATTCCGTAGGAGATGTAACAGGCATCGGCAGACTGCCGCGCAGCCACGTAACCCACCCCGAGAAGGCCCTCCGGCCACCCCCTAGGGGATGTCACAGCTCAGCCGCAAAGGGGACTTCTTCCGCCACCCCGGCCATCCACCCGCTCCGGAGCGGGTACTTTCGATCACGTGGCTGGATTCAGGATCGGACGCGGCCGGGACAACAACCGCACCCCGCAACAACCCCCGCGGCAGCAGCCGTACGGTCAGCAGCAGGCGCCCCAGGCGCCGCCGCCGTACGGCCAGCAGCCCTACGCACCCCAGCAGTGGCCCCAGCAGGGCGCCGCCGGGGGCCACGGCGAGCCCGAATACTTCGACCCGCACGGCGGGCACGCCGGCCAGGGTCAGGGATACGACTACGGCTCCGACTACGGCTCCGGCTCCGACTACGGCCGGCCCCCCGCCCAGGGCGCCGGCGGCCCGGGCGACTCACCCGGGTACACCCAGGCCTTCGCGATCGGCGAGGACCCGTTCTCGTACAACCAGAGCGCGACCTACCAGGCGGGCGCGGCCCAGGCCGCCGGCCCGACCGGTCCGCGGCTGCCGTGGAAGGAACTGCTCCGCGGCATCGTGACCCGCCCGGGCCAGACCTTCCTGCAGATGCGCGACTACGCCGTCTGGGGGCCGGCGCTGATCGTGACCTTCCTCTACGGAACGCTCGCGGTCTTCGGCCTCGACGACGCCCGCAAGGACGTCATCGACAGCCCCTTCTCGCAGGCCGTCCCGATCGTCCTCTCGGCGGGCGTGGCCTTCGTGATCTGCGGCCTGATCCTCGGAGCCGTCACCCACACGCTGGCCCGCCAGATGGGCGGCGACGGGGCGTGGCAGCCGACGGTGGGCCTGTCGATGCTGGTCATGAGCCTGACGGACGTACCGCGCCTGGTGTTCGCCATGTTCCTGAGCGGCGACAACATGCTGGTCCAGATCCTGGGCTGGGTCACCTGGGTGGCGGCCGGCGCGCTCTTCGCCTCCCTGATCAGCAAATCGCACGACCTGCCGTGGCCGAAGGCCCTGGGCGCGTCGGCGATCCAGCTGATCGCCCTGCTGTCGATCATCAAGCTGGGCACCATCTAGCGCACGCACACACGCACGCACACACGGACACACAGAGGGGCCCGCCGCGCGAACACCGCACGGCGGGCCCCACCCGTCCACTTCACCTCAGTCCATCTCACGCCATCTCACGCCATCTCAGGCGTCGAGAACCTGCCCCTCACGCCTCACGACGGGCGGCTGCGTCGACCAGGGGAACTCGATCCACTCGTCGGTCTTCTTCCACACGTACTCGCACTTCACCAGCGAGTGGGACTTCTCGTAGATCACGGCGGACCGGACCTCGGCGACGTGCCCGAGGCAGAAGTCGTGCACCAGCTTGAGCGTCTTGCCCGTGTCGGCGACGTCGTCGGCGATCAGCACCTTCTTGGCGGTGAAATCGATCGCTTCGGGCACAGGAGCCAACATAACGGGCATTTCAAGAGTGGTGCCCACTCCTGTGTAGAACTCGACATTCACGAGGTGGATGTTCTTGCAGTCGAGCGCGTACGCCAGACCGCCGGCGACGAACACTCCACCCCGGGCGATGCTCAGGATGATGTCGGGCTCGTAGCCGTCGTCGGCGATGGTCTGCGCCAGCTCGCGCACGGCCCGCCCGAACCCCTCGTAATCAAGGGTCTCCCGCACTCCGTCACTCATACCTCGTGCCTCACCTGGGTCCGGTGGAAGTTCTGGAAGGACCGCGAGGCCGTCGGGCCGCGCTGGCCCTGGTATCGCGATCCGTACCGCTCGCTCCCGTACGGGAACTCCGCGGGCGAGCTGAGCCGGAACAGACACAGCTGCCCGATCTTCATACCCGGCCAGAGCTTGATCGGCAGCGTGGCGAGGTTCGACAGCTCCAGCGTCACGTGCCCGGAGAACCCCGGGTCGATGAACCCGGCGGTCGAATGGGTCACCAGCCCCAGCCGGCCGAGGCTGGACTTCCCCTCCAGTCTGGAGGCGATGTCGTCGGGCAGCGAGATGACCTCGTAGGTCGACGCGAGGACGAACTCACCCGGGTGGAGGATGAACGCCTCATCGCCCTCGGGCTCGACCATCCGGGTCAGATCGCTCTGCTCGGTGGCGGGGTCGATGTGCGCGTACCGGTGATTCTCGAAGACCCGGAAGAACCGGTCGAGACGTACATCGATGCTGGAGGGCTGCACCATCGACTCGTCGAACGGGTCGATGCGAACCCGTCCGCTGTCGATCTCGGCCCGGATGTCTTTATCGGAGAGAAGCACGTCCCGAGGATACGCAGAGCGCGCGGGCCGCCCCAATCGAGGTGGATTCCCGCGCGCCGGTGTCTCCGTGTCTCAGCCTCTCCGTGCCGCGCCTACCGCTTCGGCGCCGCCCCCACGGGCACGGCATGCCGCAGCCGCGCACAGCGCGGACACCGCAGCAGCCGCCCCGGCCCGATCCGGCCGGCACCGAGGTGCTGCAGCGGGAACGAAGCGGTGCTGAACACGTGCCCTTCGGCACAACGGACGACGGTGTGCTCCATCGAGTCCCTTTCCCCAACCAGCCGTACTGCGATGAATCGCCACATTAGGGGATGAACAAGACCCACTCCAGCCGCCGCTCCGCACACACACGGTACGCCCCAACTCCCGCCCCCACGCCCCTCCGTGCATCCCGCACGCGACACCACTCCCGGGGCGAATTCACCAGGGGTCGATCATGAGGTAGGGTGAGAAACGATAGCGCTCCAGACAACTGGACGCCTACGCGGATGTAGTTTAATGGTAGAACATGAGCTTCCCAAGCTTATAGCGCGGGTTCGATTCCCGTCATCCGCTCTTGCAAGAAGGCCCAGGTCAGCGACCTGGGCCTTCTTCGTTGTCTAGACCTCTCAGAGCCAGCGTGCCAGTCGCGCGCCATAAGTCCCCTCACGAGGCGTCAGATTGATCACTGATCTGCCAGGATCGAGCTCGCCGTAGCGCCGGTCGTGTTCGAGGGGCTTCATGGACACGGTCGGTTGCCTCTACAGGTAGAAAGGGCCGGTGGCCTCGACGACGAATCCGTACGGGCTCGCGGGCTCACGGCGCAGTACGACGCGGGCGGCGCGGACGTCGACGGGTTCCTGTCCGGCGAGCATCATCGCCTCCAGCTGCACCCGGCCGACGGGCTCCTCACGGGAAGACCAGGCCGCCTCGATGGTGAGGCGGGCCCGTGCGCCCTGGGCGAGCCAGCGGTGGATGACCTGGTCAGCATCGGATCATCGTCTCAATTCGCGTTGAACGACCAGAAGACACCGACCTCGTCGGCGGACACCGCGTCGGGGCCGAACCGGCCCAGCACGGTCCGGGCGTCCGCCGGCACCGTGTCGCGGTCCTCCCGCGACCGGACCGGCGAGCCCTCGAAGAACCACTCCTGCGTCAGCGAGGCGAGCAGCTCGACGGCGGCACCCCCGTGATCGGGCGGACCCCGGCGCGGAAGTCCTCCGCGGTCATCGCACGGAACGGGTAGGAGGGACGGACGGTCTCCCGCCCCTCCCTGTCCACACTGCCATTCCAGGGCGGAACAGCCCCGCGGGTCGGCGACCGACCGCTCCATGACGGCGAGGACGTCCTCGGCCCCGTCCTCGTCCAGCCGGAGGCCGCTCCTGGCGAAGGTGTAGACGTCGTCCACGAGCCGTACCAGTGCAGCTTCCCAAGTCGTGCTGTCGAGGGCTTTCATCAGGGTCCCTGAAGGTCCTCCGGTCGGGGCGAGGGCACCGACGTGTAGATGACGTACGGCGGTCCTGGTTGGGCGTGGGCTGCTTGGAGACGGCTGCCGCTGACCTCGCCGTTGGCCGTCGGACTCTCGAAGGCCATGTTCGTGCCCTCCGGCGGGTTCGTGGTGAGTCGCTGCGCGTCCGCCATCATCTTGAAGCTCGACGAACCGCCGATGCCGGGCTGGCGTCCTCGGGCCAGGTATTGGACGGGTCAGACTGGTCGCGCAGGCCCTGGGCGAGCTGCTCGTCGGTCTTGCCCACGTGCTTGTCCAGGGTGTAGCCGCCGCCGAGGTCTCGTTGGCCGCGAGGTCGAAGGCCATGTTGCCGTTCGAGCCCTTGACGGTCCACTGCTGCTTGCGCTTGAAGTCGTTGAGCGACCGGGCGCCAAAGCCGTGGGCGCGGGCGCGGGCGGACTCGAACTTCGGGGCGCTCATGTGTGCATCCTCCAGGGGCGCTTGGAGGGCGTCCATGCGCGTGGTGAGGCCGTCGACAATGCCGGTGTACTTGTCCACGATCCGGTTGAGCTTGGCCTTGTCCAGCTTCAGGAGCGTGAGGACACGATCCCGCCATGCCGAACGGTCCACTCGGTGTCCTCGTGCACGACGGCACCCGGGAGCAGGAGCCGCAGGAATGAACCCGGTTCGGTGTCGGGTTCGGTGAGCCTGTTGAGCGCGTACCGCTCGTCCCGGTCCGGGAGCAGAATGCGGGCCGCGCTTCCCGGTCCCGGTACGAAGCGGACGGGGTCCGGGGCCCCGTCGGGAACGGCGGCCATCGCGATGTTCAGGACCAGCAAGCTGATCGACGTCGCGTAGGCGCTGGTTCGGGCCTGCCAGGCCTATATGCGGTGCGGCGATCTGCACCCGGAAGGCCCCGAACCGAAGTCGGGGATCTTGAGGTGCTACCGCTCGGGACGCGCCCCACCCGCGCCCTCACGTACGGGCCATCCTGGTCGGCCTCTCCATTTCGGGCGCCCGCGGCGGAGCCGACAACATCGCTCACGCGGAGGTCGCCTGACGGTACATCAGAGGCTTCTCGCACCATCCCTCGGCGACGGACCGAGCGGCTGATACCCCCTCCTCGCTTCGACAACAATCGTACCTGACCAGCAAGAACCTAGTGATCACACATGTTTGGGGCATGGCTTCCAACCCCCCCCAACCCTGGCAGTGGTTCACATGCGACTACTCGCTTGACAACCAACGTAGATCAAATGAAGATCACGTATCCGTTGATCCTTTAGGTAGGTTCGCGGCGCACGGGCCCCGCCGAAAAAGGTGGGGTAATGGGAGGGGAAAACAATGAACAAGCGCCTGAAATCCACTGTTTTGACTGGCATGTTGGCAGTTGGCCTCGTTGCAGCAGTGGCACCGAGCGCCTCTGCTGGGGCGTACACACAGCGCAAGGACTTCGTCTTCACCGACGAGGGCGTCGGCGCGGAGACCGGCCGCTGGACCGCCCCCGGCAATACCCAGGCGGCATCACAGGACGCATGCGCCACGAGCAACGGCGCACAGGGTCGGGTCGGCTACGACTTCAAGATCGACGTCTCCTGGGCGCCCGACAAGTGGGTGGCGTGGCGTGACTGGTCCTGCGACAACGGCGTGTACTGGAAGTCGTTTGACGCCCCGGGCGGCAAGTACTACATGTCGATCGCCAACGCACCGGCGTTCGTCCACTCGTCGGGCCGAGTCGTCTACGACTACAGGTAGCCTCAGCAAATGAGTACCCTTTTCTGTCACGCAGTGACCAAGCGATTCGGGCAGCACTCCGTGCTGGAAGGGGTCAGTCTGACTCTGGAGGCCGGCGAGATCGTCGGCCTCCTGGGCCTCAACGGGGCGGGGAAGACCACGCTCATGCGCGTGATCACCGGGCTGTCCACCCCCGACTCCGGCGAGGTGCAGCTCTTCGGAGAGGCGCTGCCCATGAAGCCGCGGCAACTGGACCGGCTGGGCGCGGCTCTTGACGCGCCGGCCTTTCACCGCTGGTCCACCGGGCGGGCGATGCTGCGTACGCTCCTCGACACCGCCGGACTGGACGACCGCGGGCAGATCGCCCGTACCCTCAACCGGGTCGGGTTGACCGGTGCCGCCGACCGGCGGCTCGGGACGTACTCCCAGGGCATGCGTCAGCGCCTGGCCATCGCCGCCGCCCTGCTCAAACGGCCCGACCTGCTGATTCTCGACGAGCCGACCAACGGGCTGGACCCCGAAGGCCTGCGCATGGTGCGGCGGATCGTGGCCGAAGAGGCCGAGCGCGGTGCCGCGGTTCTCGTCTCCAGCCATCAGCTCGACGAGGTCCAGCGCGTGTGCCAGCGCGTGATCATGATCGCCCGGGGGCGGGTCGCCGCCGCCGGTACGCTCGACGAGCTCGGCTACGACCCGGACAGCGGTCCGGCCGCCTTCGAGGACTGGTTCTTCGGACTGGTCGGGAACGGCGGTCGCGCGTGAAGAAGCTTGTCCGGGCCGAGACCCGGCGGCTGCTGCGGCACCCGCTCGCCCTCACCCTCGCCGCGCTCTTCGTCTTCGGCTCCCTCTACTGCGCGTGGGTGAGCCAGAGCATGGCCTCGTACAACATCACGCAGGTGCAGGCCAACCTCGACTTCGTGTCCCGGACCTGCGATTCGCCGAAGAACTCCCCCGCACAGCGTGCTCAGTGCCTCGCCGAACTACCCAGTCAGACAGCGGGACTTGAGCGGATCCAAGACCGCTTCGCCGCCGAAGGAGTACGGGCGGCAGCCGCCCAGCATCCGGTCGGATCCGTGCTGTGGAACGTACGGCTGCTGACGTCCGTGCCGGGGCTCGCGCTCCTCGTGCTGCTCGCGGCGTTCTCCGTTGCGGGTGAGTGGAGCCGGGGCAGCATCGTCCCGCTGCTGCTCTACGAGTCGCGGCTCAAGCGGCTGTTGGCCGCGAAGGCGGCGGCCCTGTGGATCTGGAGCATGGCGCTCCTGGCCGTGTCCGCCGTGGTGACGGGCGCCTTCGGCGGGTTCTACGGCCGCGACGCCTACCCCTTGCCCTCGTTCGGTTCCCTGGGATCGGCGCTGGCGGAAACCGGGCGCGGCGGCCTGGCGGGCGCAGCCGTTCTGGCCGGAGCCGCGGCTGTCGCGGTGGCCGTGGCCGCGCTGCTGCGTCAGCCCCTGCGGACCGTGCTGGCCGGGATGCTGCTACTCGTCCTGGTCGTCCGTACCTCCGCCGTGGCGGAGTGGGGCGCATGGCTTCCCGGAGGCGCGCTGGCCGACCTCGTCGGTTTCGGCGCGGTGGACGGCATCTGGGACCACTTCTGGATCTCCACCGCGCCGTCCTCCGTGCCGGTTCTGGTCCGCCTGCTGCCGACGCTGGCTCTCATCGCCCTGCTCTGGGCGGGCCTGCACCGTCTCGATCGCACGCGGGACCGCGCTTGATGGCGGGCAGTCGGCGCCGGACGCGTGGTCCGGCAACCGCGTGGGCGGGCGAGCTCCGCGCCCTGTGGACCGTTCCCGTGTGGGGAGCGGTGGCGGTCGCAATGCTGCTGGTACTCGTGCCCGTTTGGCGCCTGTGGCTGGTGGGCTCCTCGTACGGGGTGATCGATCCCTCGGTAGCGGCACTGACCTCCCTGCCTTCCGCGCTGCGCGCCGCGGCCTGGCAGTTCTCGACACTGGTGGGGCTGCTGCTGACGGCCTTGGTCATCGCGACCGGGCTCGGTCAGACCCTGGAGGGCGGCACTTGGAGTGCCCTGCGCCTCTTCGAGAGCCGTGTCCGGGTTCTCTGGGCCCGAAAGGCGGGCTCCGTCCTGGCTCTGTCGCTGGCCAGCCTGATCGCCACCGGCGTGCTCCTGTGGCTGACGACCTCAGCGTTGTCACATCTGAGTCCGGTACGGCCACGGGTGCGGCCCCCCGGATTCGCCGATGCCACGGCGGCGATGGTGGTGCCCACGCCGCCCGTCGAAACCGCGAGCTGGGGTGAGGCGCTGGCCGCGGTCGCCGCGGCCGTCCTCGTCCAGTTCCTGTTCGTCGCGCTGTCCGGGCTCGCGGCAGCCCTGCTCCGCAGCGTGATCGGAACCCTGGCCCTGGGAGTCGGCCCAATGCTGGTCACGGCGCCACTGGTACTGCTGCCCGCAGCGCCGTTCCTTCCGCACCGATGGATCGCCGATCTTCTGAAGCTTCCTTCCGAGGCCCAGTACCAGCTGTATTTCTGGAACCAGGCCCCGCCGGACCCATCACCCGTGGCCGGTGGGCTTGCCCTCGCCGCGGCGGCAGTCCTGGCCGCCGTGGCTGCCTGGGCGGCTCTGAGGTCCGAGCGGTCGCTCAGGCCTGTCGACTGAACCAAAGCAGCGCCGGCAACTCTCAACGACCCAGCAGCTCAGCCCCCTGTAGGACGACAGCAAGAGGGGGCGTGCCCCACCCGTGCCCTGACGGACAGTGTGCAGCAGTCAGAACCGGTGCGCGCAGACATCACCAACGAAGGCCGTCAGGACAGGAAACTGCAGGTCAGGGAAGCATGGGCACCCCGTGCGGCATAAATTCCCAAGCTTATAGCGCGGATTCGATTCCCGTCATCCGCTCTTGCAAGAAGGCCTAGGTCAGCGACCTGGGCCTTCTTTGTTGTCTAGACCTTTCAGGCCTCCTTCACCGCGTACATCTGCTGAGCTATGCCTCGACCCCGGCCGCAAGCGTGCCGGCGCCGATGGCGCCCCGGAGGATGTGGGCGATCTCCTCGGGCTTGAGGGCGATGCTGTCCAGCCCCTCCGCTGTCAGCGGGATCTCTTCCAGCGCGTATTCGCCGCGTCCCTCGGCGCTGAACTCGGGGCCGGTGCGGTCCTCGAAGGACCATGTCGCGATGCGGGCCAGGTAGAAGAGCTGACGCTCGGTGTCTGACTCCATCGTGTGCAGGAGGCGGAGGATGTCGGCCTTCCCCGCGATCTCCTCGTGGATCTCCCGGTGGAGGGCGGCCTCCCGGGACGCGTCGCCCTCCTCGACCCCGCCGCCGGGCAGCACCCAGTACACGGGGGTTCCTGGCTTGGTGCGGCGGATGACCAGCATCGTGTCGTCCGCGGTGACGAGGACGGCTCGGACTCTTTCGATCATGTCGGTCTGTCTCCTTGGTTGTTGACGCTCAGCGAGGAAGGATGCCCGTCACTTTCTCCGCGCGCCGGCGCACCAGTGGAGCCGGGTCCGTTTACCAACCACGGCCGACGGTCTGGAGCATTTCGGCGAGGGCAAGCCGGCGGGTGTGTCCAGGGCGTCGGCGAACTCGGTGCGGATGCGTGCTGCCACCGAGTGATCCGGGGAAAGCCGAGGCTCAGAAGGGGCGGGGGATCCCGTGGACTTCGAGCGCATCCGTGTAGCGCTGGAGCTTCTCGCCGAGCTCTGCGTGGAGGAGAGTGCTGCTTCAGAACGAGCCTCCTCCAGATCGCCGCGGGTGCACAACTCGATGATCTCGGCGACGTCCGCCTGGAGACTGCTGAGGGTGTCTCCCTGTATCAGGACCCCAGGGAAGTCCTGCATCAACACAGCGGGGAACCTGTACGGCCAGCCCTCGCAGGGCTGGCTCTCGCCGGTCCGTGGTGGGGTGGCTGCGTTCGCTATGCGCCGGACAGGTCTTCGGCCGCGGTTCGGCCGGCGGCGGCCGTGCGGTGGAGGAAGTCGGCGAGCCGTTCGAGGTCGGCGTCCTCGTAGTCGGCGCAGATGCGATCCACCGAGGAGTTCATCCCGGCGAAGAGCCCCAGCAGTTCGGCGTTGCGGTCGCGCAGGGCTCGTACCAGGACGGAACGGCGGTCCGCCGGGTCGCGGTCGCGGGAGACCCAGCCGGCGCGTTCGAGCCGGTCGAGAACTCCGGTCGTCGTGGCGGCGTGCAGCCCGGCCCGTCGCGCCAGGGCCGTCGGGCTCAGCGGGCCATGGGAGTTGATGAGGTCGAGGCAGTCCAGGTCTACCTCTTTGAGTGCGAGACGGGCTCCGACCTGCCGGTTGAGCAGGGTCAGCTGTGCGCTCAGCTCGCGCAGCCCCTGCTTGACCTCGACGGTGGCCCTTCGTCGGCGGTCCGCACCCCCAGATGATACGGATTCCATAATATACGCCTCTCGAATTATGATGCTACGGTTCTCGTATATTACGGCACCCGAACGAAGCGGGTGCCCGGCGAAGGGGCACAGCCATGTTCCTGGTGATCGGGGCGACCGGAAGCGTCGGACGCGAAGTGGTGGGTCTGTTGTCGGAGGCCGGCGAGAAGGTGGCGGCGGTCACCCGCGATCCAGCCGCCACCCTGCCGGTAGGTGCACTGATGGTGATCGGGGATCCGTCCAAGTCGGACAGCCTCGCGGGCCTGCCGGACGGAATCGAGGCGGTTCTGCTCAGCCCGCGCGCCGTCGGCGGCGGCGCCGCCGAGCTGCTGTCCCTGGCCGCGCGCCGGGGTGCGCGGCGGGTCGTGGTGCTGTCGTCCTCCACCGTGGAACACCCCGCTGGGTACCGGCGGTTCGCCGACCACTTCAGGTGGGTGGAGGACACCGCCAGGGACTCCGGCCTGGAGTGGACGTTCCTGCGGTGCGCCGACTTCGCCGCCAACGCCCTTGCCTGGGCTCCCCAGATCCGCGCCACCGGCGTCGTGCGCGGCGCCTACGGCGACGCGGCGACCTCGCCGATCCACCACCGGGACATCGCCGAGGTGGCCGTACGGGCCCTGGTGGACGCCGGACACACGGGGCACGCCTACCTGCTCACCGGCCCGCAATCGCTCGACCAGCGGGCCAAAGCCCGCATCATCGGCGACGCCATAGGCCGGGACGTGCCCTTCCTGGAGCTCACCCCCGAGCAGGTCCGCGAGGCCCTGCTCGCCCAGGGCCTGCCCGAGGACGTCCCCGACCGGCTCCTCGGCTCCCTCGCCGATTACGCGAACACGCCGGGCCCGTCCACGGACACCGTGGAGCGCCTCCTGGGCCGCCCCGGCCTCACGTTCACCGAGTGGGCCACCGACAACGCCGCCGCCTTCGCCGCCCCGGGCCACTCGTCGGCTCTCGGCCGCGCCAGGGAGGAATGACCCGGCGGGACACCGTTCAGAAGGCGCTCAGGGCGTCGCGGGTGGTGGTGCGGTACAGGCCGACCTTCGGGTGAGCGACACTGCCCGGCTTGGCCAGCCGGAGGCTGACGCCGTCGGCGTTCGGCATGTGCTCCTTGTCGGCCAGGATGTTGATCTCGTCGGCCACGGGGCCGCCGGCGCCCGACGGGTTGAGGTTCACGGCCGCGTACGCGGTGGCTCCGGGGTGCACCGGGTACGCCGGGGCGCCTCCCAGCCCACCGGGGGCCGTGGCCTGGAGGCCGAGCGCCTCGCCCTTGGCGCTGAAGCCGACGGTGGGGAAGTAGTCCAGACCGCAGGAGGTGGAACCGTTGTTGGTCACGGCGATGATGCGGACCGTGGCCGGAGTGCCCGTCGGGGAGGTGACCTTGATGGTCAGGTTCCGCGCCGAGCAGGGGTGGGTGTAGGCGTAGGAGTCACCTGTGGTGCCCCCCGTGCTCTTGGCCGCCGAACCGGCCTTCGCCGCGGTGGCGGTGGTGGTGGCCGTGCCGGATCCGGTCCCGTTCCCGGTTCCGGTTCCGGTTCCGGTTCCGGTGGGCTTGCCGCCGGTGGGCGTGGCGGAGGCGCCCTCCCCGTCACCGGACGGCGTCACCGTTCCGGTCGAGACCGGCTTGTCCGCGCTCTTGGCCGCGCCGGAGTTCGTGGCCGGCCCGCCGGCGCTGTCCGAGCCGCCGCAGGCGGTCAGGGCCAGAGCGAGGGCGGCGGTGGCGGTGGCCAGGGCGGTGGTGCGGAGTCGGTGGGTACGCATGGGGAACTCTCCTTGTGGGTGCGGTCGTCAGGCGGGGGCTTGTGGTGATCGCCTGACGAGACGTGGGGTGGGGATGCCGGTCCGGTCGGCCGTCTGACGGGCGGACCGGTGGATCAGCGGATCGACCGGCTGATGGCGCAACTCTGGGGGCGGATTCGTTCCAGTGGTGGCTGGACCGGGATAGTAGAAACCCTGGAACGCCCCCGACCCCTCTCACCTGGGCGATCGGGTGAGCCTGGAACGCGCTTCCGGGATGAGGGGGAGGGTGGAATGGCCACGGAGACGGAGCGGTTCGCGGAGCTGATGCGCGGATTCAAAGAGCGCTCGGGACGCAGCTACGGCACGCTCGCGAAGCGGCTGCACTCCAGCAACTCGACGCTGCACCGCTATTGCAGCGGCGCGGCGGTGCCCACGGACTACGCCCCGGTGGAGCGCTTCGCCCGCGTCTGCGGCGCGTCGGCCGAGGAACTGCTCGCGCTGCACCAGCAGTGGCTGCTGGCGCTGGTGGAGCGACGGCGTGGGGTGACGGAGGGGCAGGCCTCGGAGTCGGGGGGCAAGGGGGCGGGCTCCGTGGCGCCGCCGGGCGGTGACGCCGCGCCGGAGGTGGCGCCCGCATCGGGGGCGGTGGTGGCTCGGGAGGCCGGGGAGGCCGACGCGGCTGGCGAGGCCGGGGAGACCGGCGAGACCGGCGAGACCGGCGAGGCCGGGGAGACCGGCGAGACCGGCGAGGCCGACGCGGCTCCGGAGGTTCGGCCGCAGGCGGGGATCGAGCCGGTGCCGGTCCTGGAGTCCGCAGCCGGGGCCGGGGACGCAGCCGCAGCCGAGTCCGCCCCGGCGCCTGATCGCGCTCCCGCGCCGGCGGTACGTGCCCACGACCCCGCCGGCCTTGCCGAGCCGGGCCGCGCCCTGGCCTCCGTACCGGCGGCACGGCGTTCTCGGCTGCTGCTCGCCGTTGCGGCCGCCGTGGCGACCGCCGCGGTGGCGGGGACCGCTGCCGCCGTCTCCGCCATGGGAGAGGGGGGTCAGGGGGACACGCGCCACGGCGCCGTCCAGTCGTCCTCGCGCGAGCGGGCGGCGGCGGGGCCGGATCTGCCGTCCGGTGGCGGGTCGTCCTCACCCACGGCCACGGGCGGTTCCGCGCCTCCGTCCAGCCCCGGACCGTCGTCCTCCTCGGCAGCGGCCGCGTCCGCTTCCGCCTCGGCAACGTCCGCCTCCACCTCGCCGGCCCCCGCCAAGGAGGGGCCCTCCCCCGCCGCCCCGTTCACGGTCAACGTCCTGCCCGACAACTGGGACAGCCCCTGCGACCAGTGGTTCGCCCTGGACAAGGCACCCGGCACGGTCCCCCCGCCCCCCGCCGGGCAGGCGACCGAAGGGTGGGCCCGGGTCCTGAACGCCGTCCCGGCGGGGCACCTGCGCATGCAGCTGACCGTCCAGGGCACCGAGGGCAAGGCCGCGGTCCTGCACGCGCTGTACGTCCATGTCGTGAGCGGCCGCAAGGCTCCGGGCTGGAACGCGTACACCATGGGATCCGGTTGCGGCGGCGCGCTGGTGCCGGCGTCCTTCGCCGTGAACCTGGACGACGCCTCCCCGAGGGCCAGGCCCGTACCCGGCAAGGAGGGTGAGCGGTCGACGGCCTCGAGCGACTTCCCGTACAAGGTGTCCGCCACCGACCCCCAGGTACTGAACGTCGACGCCGCCACGCTCGGTCAGGACGTCAGCTGGTACCTGGAACTGGCCTGGAGCAGCGGCGACCGCAAGGGCATCACCCGCATCGACGACCACGGCCGCCCGTTCCGCACGGTCGCCCTGAACTCCGGCCGCGGCTACTGGTACAACGCGAACGACAACGCCTGGCTGCCGTACACGGAATGAAGGACCCGGCGCACCCGGATGCCCGTGGCGGCTGCGGCCCCGCTCGTGCGTCGGTCAGTCGCGGTCCCCGTCGCTGGTGCGCCGACGGCCGAACAGCATGTCCCCGAAACTGCGGCCGACCCTGGACAGATGGTCCCCGGTCTCCCGGCGCGCTCTGCGGATGGCCAGATCACGTTCATCCGCTTCATCCTGCTTCGCGCGCGAGCGGGAGCGTGCCCGCTGGATGAAACCCTCTCGGTCGTGGCCCATCTCAGGTCACCTCCTCGGCTTCCCCTCTCCCATCTACGCCCGCCGGCCGCCCCGGAGCTCGGGCGGTGATCCACGGGCTGCTTCGGAGGCGCGCGGATATCGTGAGAGGTATGCCAGGTGCCGTCAGCGACCTTGTGAGCGGCCGGTATCGCTTGGACGATCTCGTGGGCCAGGGCGGATGCGGTCGGGTGTGGCGCGGCTTCGACCGAGTCCTCCATCGGGTCGTCTCCATCAAAGAAGTGCTGGTGCCGCAGGGCCTGGCGGAGGCCCAGCGCAGCGTCCTGATCGCCCGGGCGGTCCGCGAGGCACAGGCTGCGGCGGGGCTGCATCACCGAGGCATCGTCACCGTCTACGACGTACTCGAGTGGAGAGGGATGCCATGGATCGTCATGCAGTTCCTCGAGGGCCGGTCGCTTCAGTCCGAGCTCGGGCAGATGGGCCGGCTGCCGTGGCAGAAGGCGGCCACGATCGGAGCTGAGGTGGCCGACGCGCTGGCCCACGCCCATCGACTCGGAGTCGTCCACCGCGATGTCAAGCCCCGACAACATCGTGCTGACCACGGACCACGCGGTGCTCACCGATTTCGGGATCGCCTCCCTCGCGGACGCCGCGCTGCGTCTGACCGCCACCGGGCAGGCCCTCGGGACGCCGATGTTCACGGCGCCTGAGCAGTGGGAGGGCGGGCGTGTGGGCCCGGCGGCGGACGTCTGGTCCCTGGGCGCCACGTTGTACGCGGCGGTGGAGGGCCGGCAGCCGTTCCTCTTCCTTGCCGCCGTTCTGAGCGAGAACCCGCCGCCACCGCAGCGTGCCGGACCCCTCGCGCCCGTGCTCGCCTCACTGCTGGACAAGGTCCCGGAGCGTCGGCCGTCGGCTCAGCGGGTGGCCGCGTTGCTGGCCGCCGCATGCCGGGGTGGGTCGGAACCCCTCCGAGGGAGGGTGGACGAGCTGCCGGCCGCCGCCGCCGGTCGGCCCAGGACCGAGAACCGGCCGGCCGAAGGCGAACCAAAGACCTGGCACCGCTTCCTGAAGGGGCCGACGGACACCGTCCGCGCCGTGGCCTTCAGCCCCGACAGCCGCCTCCTGGCAGCGGGCGGACAGGACGCACGCGTCCGGCTCTGGGATGTGAACAGCGGGGTGAACAGCGGGGTGAACAGCGGGGTACGGACACCCACGCGCGTGCTGGACGGTCACTCCGGGCCGGTCTACGCCCTCGGCTTCAGTCCCGATGGCCGCGCCCTCGCCGCCGCGGGGGAGGACGGCACCACCCGCGTCTGGGACGTCGCCACTGGCCGGGAGACGGCCGTCCTGACCGATCCGCAGGGGGCGGTGCACGCAGTGGCCTTCGCCCCGGACGGTGCCACGCTTGCCACGGCCGGCTGGAGCACCGCCATCCACCTGTGGCGGCCGGCGGGCCCTGCCCACGCCGCGGCCCTGGCCGGTCACACCGGTGCGGTGTACGCGCTGGCGTTCTCCCCGGACGGCTCGCTGCTGGCCAGCACCGGCTGGGATCGGACCGTGCGGCTCTGGGACCCGAGGTCTCTGCAGAGCAAGGCGGTACTGCCCGGGCACGCCCGCGCCGATTCCGCTCTGTCCTTCCACCCCGGGACGGGCCTTCTCGCCAGTGGCGCCTGGGACGGCACGGTCCGGCTGTGGACGACGCACCCCCCGGCTCTCGCCAGAGTCCTGACGTGCCCCAGCGGCTGTGTGAACGCGGTGACGTTCGTACCCGACCGCGCCGTGGTCCTCAGCGGGGGCCGGGCCGGAACGGTGGAGATGTGGGATGTCGATCAGGGACGTCTTGGAGTGACGGTCCCGGGCGACGTGGGCCAGATCAAGGGTCTGGCGTTCAGCGCCGACGGGCGCCTGCTGGCCGTTGCGGGTCAGGCTCATGCGGTCTGGCTGACGCGCCTGATCTGATGCCCCGCACGGCGGCATGCGGCGGGGCCGGGACCGCTGAATGCGGTCCCGGCCCCGTGCGCGCGAGGGTCAGCGCTTGAACATGTCCTTGATCTTTTCCTTGGCGTCGCGGGCGTCGCCCTTGGCCTGCTCCGCGCGGCCTTCGGCGGTCAGCCGCTCGTTGCCCGTCAGGCGCCCAGCGGTCTCCTTGAGCTTGCCCTTGGCCTGCTCGCCCTTTGCTTCGGCCTTCTGCTCACCAGACACAGCTGATCACTCCCTCTTCGATGGAAAGGTCTTACAGAGCCCCGTATGACCGGCGGGGTCCTTCCTAAACAGCCGGCCGGGCGCGGTGGTGCGGGCAGGGCGTACGGAGGGGGGCCACTGGCGCCGGATATCTCGCCGGCGAGTGAAGGGAAATCTATCGCGGCTGACGTAGACATTGGATTGCCGTGCCGTTATGGTTTCTCTCGTAGCTCAGGGAGACAAGTCGGCCCGACAGGGGCGGACCGCCAGCCGGTCGAGCAGCGTCAGGATCGCCCGGGGAGAGGTCCGGTCCCGGGTACCGCAGGACATTGATGGTGAGGTGGTCTCCGGTCAAGCAACCGCGGTCCCCGCACTCCCGGCAGCATCCCGGCCGGGTCGGCGGAATCACAGGGTCGGCGCAGTATCCGGGCCGGCAGATGGTGTAGTAGTTCCTTCGGGGCCCTGGTGCCATAGGCGCCAGGGCCCCTCAACGCGTTCCACGAGAGAGGTGCAATGACAGCAGACGACTCGTTCGGCCGTCTTGACGACGACGACTACCCCGCCTACACCATGGGCCGGGCCGCCGAGATGCTCGGTACCACGCAGGGTTTCCTCCGGGCACTCGGCGAAGCCCGTCTCATCACCCCGCTGCGCTCGGCCGGCGGACACCGCCGCTACTCCCGCTACCAGCTGCGCATCGCCGCCCGCGCCCGCGAACTCGTCGACCAGGGCACACCCATCGAGTCGGCCTGCCGCATCATCATCCTCGAGGACCAGCTCGAAGAGGCCCAACGGATCAATGCCGAATACCGCCGTGCCGCAGAGGCGACCACGCAGTCGGACTCGGCCTGAGGCGATACCTCACGGGCCGGTGGCTCACGGGCCAGTGGCTCACGGCCCGGCGGCTCACGGCCCGGCGGCTCACGGGCCAGTGGCTCACGGCCCGGCGGCTCACGGGCCAGTGGCTCACGGCCCGGCGCCTCACGGCTCAGGTCCGCAGCCGCTCCTCGCAGAACGCGGCCGCCTGCCGGAGCCCGGCGTCCTCGGGGGCCAGGGCGGCCGCCTCGGCGAAGACCCGGGCCGCCGCGCCGTAGCGCCGGGCCGCGGTCCGTGAGGCGTCGGCTGCCAGGGCCGCGTGCCCCAGCAGTGCGTCGCCGAGCCGGCGCAGGGTGATCAGGCTGCCGGGGCGCGTGTCCAGTGAGCGTCGGAAGTGCTCCACGGCCCTGGCGTACAGCGCCTCCGCCGCGGTCGGGTCCGAGGCCCGGAGCCACTTGCCCCGGTTGGCCAGCGAGATCCCCACGATGCCCAGCGCCTCCGCGTCGTCCGGCGCGGATCGCAGATGCCCCTGATAGGCGGGCTCGATCTCGCGGATCAGGCGCTCGGCCTGCGTGGGCTCCGTCGGCACCAGGAGGAACGCGTGCCGGGTGAGGACTTCTTGCAGGGACTCCAGGGTGCCCGGGTCGTCGGGGCGTAGGGCCAGGGCGTCGCGGTAGGCCCGGGCCGCGCGGTCGTAGTACGGCCGCCGCTCTTCCCGTGGCCGGTCGCTCATGAGGTACGTGCGGTACAGCAGCGAGCGGCCCAGCAGTTGAAGGGCCTCGGCGCGGAAGTAGTCGTCGTCCAGTTCGAGGTCCAGGAAACGCCGCGACCAGGCCTCGCTGTCGTCGAGCCACCTGGACTTCTGCTCGGCCGGTGCGGACGTGGCGATGTTGTGGACCCTCAGCGCCGCGAGGGCCATGTCGAACAGCTGCTCCTTCCCGGGGAGTTCGGGGAGCGCGAACGGGGCGGACGGATCCCGGAGGAGCTCCAGGAACTCGACTGCCTTCCCGGCGTCGTACTCCGCCGTCCCCCCGTCGGTGACCCTCAGCAGTTTGCGGAGCAGGAACTCGAGGCTCGGGGCCGGCCGGCCGAGCATCCGGTCCATCGGCGCCTCCATCCGCGCCGCGCAGCGGGGACAGACCGGAAGACCGTCGACGCCGTGCGGCGCGCGCACCCATGTCTTCCCGCACACCGCTCGGAGCAGCCCGTCCTCCCGTTGCACGCTCCACCGCACGTAGTGCGCCCAGCCGTCGGGCCGGGAGACGTGGTCCTCGGGCGGCGCCGGTGCGCCGAGGCGGTGCAGGACGACGACGGCCTCGCACACGTCCTTGATCTGCTCCGACAGCACGGCCAGGGGCTCGTCCAGCACGGTGCGCCGCGATGTGCCCTGCGTGGCGAAGACGGCTTCCGACGTCACCTCGTAGCGGACGGGCCGGCGCCGCCCGGTGTGGTCGAGCCACAGCCACACGCTCTCGCTGAGGCACAGCAAGGACTGGTCGCCCTCCCAGAAGGTCCGCAGGACGTGGTCCATGACCAGCAGCTCGCGGTGGATTTCGGCGGTGAGGCGGGACGTGTGGCCGGGATCGAGTTCCCGGAGGTACGAGAAGAAGCCGGCGACCATGTCGTCGAAACTGTCCGCCAGCAGGCCCTGGAGGATCACGGCGGTCAGCGGATGCATGACGAAGGCCTCGCCCTCCTCCGAGAGGATCGCCCAGCGGGCCAGCACGCGCAGGGCCGCGGAGACGCGCAGGGTGCCGACGGCGCCGGGGAAGCGGTGGCGCAGGTAGTCGTCCGCGAGGTCCTTGGGGACCGTGCCCTTCGACGAGATCCACAGGAGCGCCGTCAGGACCTCGACCGTGAACTCGGTGTCGGCCCGCAACGTCGCCAGCGTGCGCCGGTAGACGCGGGACAGGTGCTCCCCGGTCCCGCTCATCGAGTCCACGCTGTCGAGGGTGGCGAGGAGGTCCGCCACGAGAGCCCCGGAGACGTCCTCCACCGACGGGCCCGAAACGCCCAGCACATGGCGGCAGATGCGGTCGATGACCAGGGGGTGGTGACCGACGGCGGCCGCGAGCCGCTCCGCGTCCGGCGCGGGCAGGGCCGGCAGGAGCCCGCCGACCACGGCCAGGGCCTCCTCGGGGGAGTACGCGCCCACGTGCAGAGCGGCCGCGGCCGCGTGGTCCGAACGCCTGCGGCTGGTCACGATCAACGGCACGCGCAGCGCGTCGGGAACCAGCTCCCACAGCGCCGCCTCGGCCGTCACCCCGTCGAACACCACGGCACCGATGCTCCGGCCTTCCGCGAGCATCTTCCTGAGGTACAGCCGGCATGCGGCCCGGCTCCAGGAGCGGGCGTCCACGTCGTCGTGGCCGACCGCCGACAGGACGTCGGCCTCGGCCACGCGGGAGTTCTCCAGCCGGATGGTGACCTGCGGAAGATGCGTACGGATGCGCTGGGCGACCTGCTGTGCGAGCACGGTCTTCCCGGTGCCGGGCTCGCCCCAGATCCACAGCACCTTCCCGGGGCCCCGCAGCAGCGTTTGGGCTTCGGCCAGCCGGGCGGCCCGGGGGATCGTCTCCGCGGCGTGCCGGTCCTGCGCCTCCCGCACGGTGACGGGGCACTCGGGAGAGCCTCCCGAGTGCCCCGGCCACTTCCTCGATGATGCGGCGGGCGTACTGGGGGCGCTGCCGGAAGGTGCTGATGGCGGGCCTGGGGGTGAAACAGGCCGCCGCCGCTTCCTGCCGCGCGGTCAGGTTCTTGCCGTACAGGCCGGGCTCCAGCCCGAACAGCGCGGCGGCCGAGGCGCCGAGTTCCCGGCTCGGCAGCTCCGCGACGGCCGCGCGCAGCAGCTTGCGCAGCGGCGGGGCGGCGGAGCCCGCCGTCGGGTACAGCGCCCGGGCGATTGCCGCCAGGGCGGGGGCCTTACGGGCGAGGTCCCCTTCGCCCAGCTCTCCGAAGGAGCGGCGCTTGAGCTGCCGCAGCTCCTCCGCCAGCAGGGCCGGGGAGACCGGCTCCTCGCCGTCGGCGGCGGGCCCGGGGAACGCCGGATCCCGCGGGCTTGTCGCCATGTCAGAAGCCTGTCATCGGCGTGGCCCCGTACCGCGCCGGCCGCCCGCACGCTGACGTCGACAACAAGATGACCGGGGAGGTACACATGAGCACGCTCGGCTCCGCGTCCGTGGGAGGGGTGGACATGTTCACCGTCAAACTGCTCCTGGCCGCACTGGTGTTGGCCGTATCGACGAGCGTAGCCCTGGCGGCCGCCATGGTCAGCCGTTCGACGCCGGCCAGCACCGCCCAGTCGGTCCTCTGCGCCGGAGCGGCCTTCGCCGGTACGGCGACGCTGCTCCTGGGGGGCATCGTCTCCTTCACCGCCTTCTGACCGCCCCGGCCGCGCCCGATCCCCACGCTCTCCACCATCGCCGGGCCGGGGGGGTAGCCCCACCCCGGGGCCGGGGGGTGACCGGGCTGTGGGGTGGTGACCCGGATCCATACGCTCGTATACATGTTGAAGCGAAGAGCACAGGCCGTCATCATCGGCGCCACCGCCCTGAGCGCCGTGGCCCTCACGGCGACCGCGTACGCGCTGCCCGATTCCGGGTCCGGCCGTGAGCACGGCCCCCGGGGCGGGGCGGTCGTACGGACCGGTACGGGAGCCGTGCGCGGCGCGGTCTCCGGCACCGTGCGGACCTTCCGGGGCATCCCCTACGCGGCGCCGCCCACCGGGGACCGCCGCTGGGCGGCCCCGGCTCCCGCCGTGCCGTGGGAGGGGGTCAGGGACGCCACCGAGCCGGGGTCCGCCTGCCCCCAGACCGGGTTCCTCTCCCCCGTCGGCCCCGCGTCCGATCAGGAGGACTGCCTCTTCCTCGACGTGACCACCCCGCGGGCGTCCTCGGGCCGGCCCCGGCCCGTGATGGTGTACCTGCACGGGGGCGACCACACGGACGGCGCCGGGTCCATGTACGGGGCCGAGCGGCTCGCCTCGCTGGGCGACGTGGTCGTCGTCACCGTCAACTACCGCCTCGGCGCCCTCGGTTATCTGGCCCACCCCGATCTGGAGGGGCCGCGCGGCGAGTCCGGGAACTACGGGTTCCTCGACCAGCAGGCCGCCCTGCGCTGGGTGCGGAGCAACGCTCGCGCGTTCGGCGGCGACCCGGACCGGGTCACCCTCTTCGGCCAGTCCGCCGGCGGCTACAGCACCTGCGCCCACCTCGCCGCCCCGTCCTCCGCGGGCCTCTTCGACCGGGTCATCCTGCAGAGCTCGCCCTGCACGGGTCCCGACGGCCGCCGTGACCGTACGCAGGCCCTGAAGGACGGTGTCACCACCGCCGCGGCGATCGGCGACGACGCCGGAACCGGGACCGGGGGGAGCGACTGGCGCACCGCCGCGCCGGAGCGGCTCGTCAACCCCTTCGGCGCGGGTCCCGAGTACACACCGGTCTACGGGGGCAGGTTGCTCCCCCGCACCCCCGGCGAGGCGTTCGCCTCGGGGCGGTTCAACCGGGTCCCGGTGCTGCAGGGCATCAACCGGGACGAGGAACGGGCACGGGTCTACGGCCTCGAACTGGCCAAGAAGCAGAGCACCAAGGACCCGGACGCCCGGCTCGACGAGGCCGACCGCCAGAAGGCGCTCCGAGAGGAGTTCGGCGCGGAGCGTGCCGCCGCCGTCGCGGCGCAGTACCCGCCCGCCGCCCACGGCGGCTCCCCCGGCCTGGCCCTCGCGGCGGCCCTGACCGACGGGAACTGGGCCCGGCACTCCGTCGAGACCGGGCGGGCGCTGTCCCGCCACGTGCCGACGTACACCTACGAGTTCGCCGAGCGCACCACACCCTGGTACTCCGACCCGCAGTTCCCGAAACCCGGCTTCGAGTCGGGCGCGGGCCACACCTTCGAACTGCCCTACCTCTTCGAGATCGACGCCTACGGGGCCCTCACCCCGGAGCAGCAGCGGCTCTCCGCGCGGATGATCGCCATCTGGGCGGACTTCGCCCGCACCGGAGAGGCCGCCTGGAAGGCCACCACCCCCACGGCCCCGAACGCCCAGTCCCTGGCATCCGGCCCCGGCGGGATCAACCCCGTGGACTTCGCCGGGGAGCACCGGTACACGTTCTGGAAGTCCCTGGACGGCGCGACCCCCTGACGGATACACAGGAACCGCAGCACCCATCGACGACCCGACGACGAAGCCGGAGCAGCCGGGATGACCGACCCCACGTCCGCAGCCGAGGCCGACACCCGCGCCGGCGAAGCCGAGTGGATGCTGCCCGTGCTCGTGCTCATCCCGGTTTCCCTCGTCCGCCGGTTCACGGGCCATTCCCCGCTCTGGATCGCCTTGTCATGGGTCTGCTGCGTACTGGCCGCGGTGCTCCTCGCGGTGGGCTGGAGGGCGGTGCGGCGCCACGGAATGCGCAATGCCTGGGGGTGGGTAACCTGCGCCCTCGGCCACACGGTCTTCGCGGCGCAGACCGGCTGGCTCGTCCTGAGGTGAGGGAAACCGCGGCCCGGCGGGCCCGCCTCCGGCTCGGCGGGGCGGGCGGGGCCTGGCCGGGCCGGCCGGACGCGTTCGTCACCAGGCGTCGATGAGCGCCGGCTCCGCTTCGCGCTGCCGCCAGGTTTCGCCGAGGCGGGCGAGGCGGGCGGGGGCGGCGATGCCGCGTACGGCCGCGATCCCGTCCTCGGTGACCTCGAACGTCACGGTGCCCAGGACCTGGTCACCGAGGACGAAGAGCAGGGCGGGTCCGCCGTTGACCACCGCGTAGTGCAGGGCGCACGCGCCGCCCGCGAGCCGCTGTTTCGCCGGCGTGGACGTGAAGCCGCCCCGCAGGACCGAGGCGACGCGCCGCGGGGTGTCGTACCGCAGCAGCTTCCTGGCCAGGCCGGCTCCGTCGGAGAGGGCGACCACGTCGTCGGTGAGCAGCGCCACCAGCCGTTCGGTGCGGCCCGAGGTGGCGGCGGTCAGGAACTCCTCCACGATCCTGCGCGCCGAGGCGGCGTCGACCTCGTGGCCGCCGCCCCGCCGGGTGGCGGTGACGCGGGTCCGGGCCCGGTGGAGGTGCTGCTGGCTCGCGGATTCGGTGATGTCGAGGATCCGGGCGATCTCGGCGTGGCCGTAGGAGAACGCCTCGCGCAGGATGTAGACGGCCCGTTCGACGGGTGCGAGGCGTTCCATGACGGTCAGCACGGCCAGGGAGACCGATTCGCGCTGCTCGTAGGTCTCGGCCGGGCCGAGCATCGGGTCTCCGTCGAGGAGCGGTTCGGGGAACCAGGCGCCGGTGGTGCGTTCGCGGCGGGCCTGCGCCGAGCGGAGCCGGTCGAGGCACAGGTGGGTGACGACCTTGGTCAGCCACGCTTCCGGCACCCTGATCAGCCGCCGGTCGGCGGCCTGCCAGTGCAGATACGCGTCCTGCACGGCGTCCTGGGCGTCGGCCGCGGAGCCCAGCAGGCGGTAGGCCAGCGCGGCCAGCCGGTCCCGGGAGGCCTCGAACCGGCCGGTGTCGAAAGGGTCGCCGGCGACGTGGTCCATGCGGGTCACCCTACGAGGGCTGCGCGCCCGCCCTCCCGGGGGGATGCGTCCGGCACGGCGGTCAGGCGGCGCCGGCGCGCGGGGAGGCCGAAGGTCGGGTGCGAGGTGGTCCACAGCGACATCGCGAGGATGCCCGCCTTGATCCGCGCGGCCTTCCGCCCGCCCGTGTAGGCCGGCTTCGCCCGCGCCGCGCCGTCGACGAACTGCAGGATCGCGTCGTACCGGCCGAGGCTGATGTGGTTGCCCGGGTAGGCCAGCTTGACGTGTCCGGTGCCGGTGCCGGTCAGGCGTCCCACGATGGCCTTCGTCGCCTGCATGGCGGTGAAGCCGGCCGACGCGCAGGACATGGGCAGCGGCAGGCCGTTCTCGCCGAGGGTGTGGACGCTGTCGCCGGCGGCGTAGACATCGGGGTGCGAGAGCGAGCGCATGGTGGGGTCGACGAGGATCCGGCCGTCCTCGGTGACCGCCAGCCCGGCGGCGGCGGCGAGGGGCGCGACCGCGAACCCGGCGGTCCACACGGTCGCGTCGGACGGCAGGGCGGCGCCGCCGGCGCACAGGACCCGGGTCGCTTCGACGGCTTCGACGCGGGTGTGCTCGACGACGGTGATGCCCAGCCGGTCGCAGGCGCGGCGCAGGTGGGCGCGGGCTCCGGCGGAGAGCCGGGCGCCCAGTTCGCCGCGGGCGACCAGGGTCACCGACAGGTCGGGCCGGGATTCGGCGATCTCGGTGGCGGTCTCGATGCCGGTCAGGCCGTCGCCGATGACAAGTACGTTGCCGGCGCCGCCAGTAGCACCGCCAGCAGCACCGCCGGCGCCGCCTTCCCGCAGGGAGTTCAGGCGCCCGCGCAGGCGCAGGGCCGAGGGCCGGGCGGCGACGTCGAAGGCGTGCTCGGCGACGCCGGGGACACCGCGGTCGTCGCCGTGGCTGCCGAGGGCGTAGAGGAGGGTGTCGTAGCCGAGCTCGCCGGGGCCGAGCTCGCCCGGCCCGAGCTCGCCGGGCGCTCCGCCGGCGGCGGTCCGCGGAGCGGCGCCGGTGGCCGGTGCGCCGTCGGTCCCCGGTGCGCCGTCGTCGCCAGTCCGCAGCGCGCGGTCGGTGTCCGGTGCGCCGTCGTCGCCAGTCCGCAGCGCGCGGTCGGTGTCCGGTGCGCCGCCGCCGGTCCCCGGTGCGCCGCCGGTCCCCGGCGCGCCGTCGGTGGCCGTCACCGTGACGATCCGGCGTTCGGGGTCGACCGCGGTGACGCGGGCCAGGCGCAGCCGTACCCCCGTCCCCGCGAAGACGTCGGAGAGCCGGCGGGTCCCGATCTCCTGGCCCGCCGCGAGCTGGTGCAGCCGCAGCCGCTCGACGAAGTCCGGCTCGGCGTTGACCACGGTGATCTCGGTGTCCGCCGGGGACAGCCTGCGGGCCAGGGTCCCCGCGGCGTAGGCCCCGGCGTAGCCGGCACCGAGGACGACGATGCGGTGCTTCATGTGACGCTCCTGTCGGTTCGCTGGGCTCTCGATGACCTGAGCGGGGCAGCGGCCCGATTCCTGACAGGAGTCGCGGGTGACGTGGGTCACATGGCGGCGGTGGCGTCGGGGAGCCGGGCCGTCAGGCCGTCGAGCAGCGCCTGGAGGCCGAAGTCGAAGGTGTCGTCCGGGGCTTCCGCGTAGTCGGCGCAGCCGGCGTACTCGGGGGATCCGGCGGCGCCCGGGGATCCGGCGCCGGTTGCCCCCTCGACCCGGGCCCGCAGCCGGGGGAACCCCGATGCGGCTTCCGCCGCCTGCCGCATGACGGCTCCGAAGACCGACTCGGCGTCCCCGCCCTCGCGTGCGATCCGGCGGGTGAGCGAGGTGGTGGCGGCGGACGGCGCCGCGTTGCCGAGGACGTACGTGAAGACGGCGGCGGCGGCCCGGCCCGCCTGGGGGCCGGTGAAGCCCGCCTTCTCGTAGACGGCGAGGGTGTGGTCGTCGTGGCGGGCCTTGCCCGTGCCGTGGAAGAGGTGGGTGGCGAACGCCTGCACCAGCCAGGGGTGCCGGGTGAACATCCCGTACAGGTCGCCGGCCATGGCGGTGGCGGCCGCGCGCCAGTCGACGGCGTCGAGGTCGGGCAGCCGGATCTCGTCCCACACCTGGTCGCCGGCGAGGGTGAGCAGGTCGTCCTTGTTCTTGACGTGCCAGTAGACGGCGGTCGCCGCCGAGCCCAGCCGCTTGCCCAGGGCGCGCATGTTGAGGCCTTCGAGGCCTTCGGTGTCGAGCAGCTCCACTGCGGTGCGGACGATCTGTTCACGGGTGAGCGTGTCGCGTGGCATGGCTTCACGATAGGTCACCATCACCCCTCTTGCACAAAGTTCAAGAAGGGACTTGCACAGTGTTCAAGTCCATCCCTACAGTTCTCGGTGCCGGGACTTGAACAAAGTAAAAGTCCGCCGTCGAGAGGGAGAAGCAAGCCCATGAACGCCGATACGCTCGCCGCCGTCGCCCAGATCCTCGTCGCCGCCGCCTTCGCCTCGATCCCGCTCCTGCGCCACCGCTTCGGCGCCGCCGCCAAGGCCGCCGCGGTCACCGAGCTGCGGCGCCAGGGCATCCGCCCGGAGGTCCTGGAGGAGAACATGCTCCGCTTCGACGCGAGCGGTCACGAGTGGTGGGCCCCGGGCTCCCTCGCCGCCGCGAGCCTCGCGGCCGCCGCGCTCAACCTGGCCGGCAGCCCGCTCGGCACCACCCTGACCTGGATCTTCTCCACGCTCGCGCTGCTCGCGAACATCCTGATCCTGCAGAGCCAGCTCGGCGCCGTGAAGTCCGTACGGGCCGCGTTCCGCCGCAAGGGCGACCCCGAACTGGCGCGCGTGGACGTCCCCGCCTTCCTCCAGGCCGCCGAAGGGGCGTTCCCCTCCTGGACCCGGGTCCTGCAGAACGTCCGCCACACCACGGTCTTCGCCGGCTCCGCGCTGGCCCTGACCGTCGCGACCCTCGCCTGAATCCGGGCCCGGCCCACCGCCCCGATGGCGCCACCCCGGAGAGGAGTGGCGCCATTAATACCTAGACCCGGTGCCATGCATGTGCCAATATGGCACCACTACGGCACACCACCATCGGGGGGATCGGATCATGGAGCCAGTGCAGAGCCGGACGCGGACGGCGGCCGGGGCCCTCACCGCCTTCACTCGCTTCGTGGTCTGCGGCGGAGGGGTGGGAGTGGCCTCCAGCTTCGCCGTCGCCGGCCTCGCCTCCTGGATCCCCTGGGTCCTGGCCAACGCCCTGATCACCGTGGTCTCCACGCTCCTCGCCACCGAGCTGCACGCCCGCTTCACCTTCGGCGCCGGCCGGCGGGCGACCTGGCGCCAGCACGCGCAGTCCGCCGGATCCGCGGCGGCCGCGTACGCGGTGACCTGCGCGGCGGTGCTCGTCCTGCGGCAGTTCGACGCCTCGCCCGGCGCCGTGCGCGAACAGGCCGTCTACCTGTCCGCCTCCGCGCTCGCCGGCGTCGCGCGCTTCGCGGTGCTGCGTCTCGTGGTCTTCGCGCAGCACCGCTCGCAGGCGGTGGCCGCCGTGCGCATCGCCCGTACGGCGCCCACGGCGGCCGGCCTGTGCCGCGCCGCCTGATGGCCCCGCGGCGGGGTCTTCCGGACCGTCAGGGCCTCAGGGCGTGACGATCGGGAAGGCCGGATCGGGCTTCGTCACGTAGGAGAACAGCCGGCTGAGCAGGGCCGGGGATCCCGCCGTGGAGAGGGAGTCCGGGGCCCGGCCCGCGAGGACGGCCAGGAGCTGCGGCTTGGTGAGGGTGAGGGTCAGGCCGGCCGGGGTGCGGGGATCGGTCACCGTGCGGTGGGTGAGGGCGCCGTTGTGGAGGGTCAGGCGGTGGCGGCGGTCCTCGTCGGTGAGGACGAGGTCGATGGTGAGGTCCTCGTCCCAGGCCCGGGGGCCGTCGATCCGTACGGCGATCGAGTCCAGCAGCATCTCGGTGGTCAGCGCCATCGACATCTCGGGATTGGCGGTGTCGAGCAGGGCCGCGTTCTCGCCGTGCCGCAGTTCCATCGCGGAGGTGAGGTAGAAGTTGCGCCACGGGCCGTTCTCCGCGCCCTGGCCGAGCGCGTCGTAGACGCCCGCGAGGGCCTCCTTGGCGTCCGTACGGCCGGGCTCGGCGAAGACCAGGTGGTTGAGGAGGGTGGCGGCGAAGCGGAGGTCACCGGAGTCGGCGTAGGCGCGGGCCTTGTCCAGGGTCTGCTCGGGGCCGCCCATCGAGTCCACGTAGCGCCGGGCGAGTTCGACCGGCGGGTGCTCCCAGAGGGTCGCGACGTTGCCGTTGAACCAGCCGAGGTACCGCTGGTAGATCGCCTTGACGTTGTGGGAGAGCGAGCCGTAATAGCCGCGCGCGTGCCAGGAGTTCTCCAGCGCGGGCGGCAGCCGCAGCTCCTCGGCGATCTCCGGGCCCGTCAGGCCGTCGTTGAGCAGGCGCAGGGTCTGGTCGTGCATGTACGCGTACAGGTCCCGCTGGGCGGCGAGGAAGGCGACGACGTTCTCCCGGCCCCAGGTGGGCCAGTGGTGGGAGGCGAAGGCCACGTCGTATTCGTCGCCGAAGTACTCGATGGCCTCGTCGAGGTAGCGCGACCAGATGCGGGAGTCGCGCACGACGGCGCCCCGCAGGGTCAGGATGTTGTGCATGTTGTGCGTGGCGTTCTCCGCCAGGCACAGCGCACGCCTCTCCGGGAAGAGGAAGTTCATCTCGGCCGGCGCCTCGGTGCCGGGGGTGAGCTGGAAGACGATCCGTACCCCGTCGACCGTCTCCTCCTGCCCGGTGGAGGTGATGTCCACGGTGGGCGGGACGAGCGTGATGGTGCCGGTGGAGGTGGTCATGCCCAGGCCGGCGCCGATCTGGCCGTCGGGGGCCTTGGGCAGCCGGTCCCCGTACATGAAGACGGCGCGGCGGGTCATGGCGTTGCCGGCGTAGACGTTCTCGCTGACCGCGTGCTCCAGGAAGCCCTCGGGGGCGAGGATCGGTACACCCTCCTCCGTGCCGCGCGGGAGGACGCCGCGGGCGCCGCCGAAGTGGTCGCCGTGCGAGTGCGTGTAGATCATGCCGGTGACCGGGCGGTCCCCCCGGTGCTCGCGGTACAGGGCGAGCGCGGCGGCGGCGGTCTCGGCGGATATGAGCGGGTCGATGACGACGACCCCCCGGTCGCCCTCGACGAGGGTCATGTTCGAGAGGTCGAGGCCGCGCACCTGGTAGATGCCGTCGGCGACCTCGTAGAGGCCCTGTTTGGAGGCGAGCTGCGCCTGCCGCCACAGGCTGGGGTTCGCGGTGCCGGGGCAGTCGGCCTTCAGGAAGTCGTAGGCGTCGTTGTCCCATACGGTGCGGCCTTCGGCGCCCTTGACCACGGCGGGCACGAGTGCGCCGATGAACCCGCGGTCGGCGTTCTCGAAGTCGGTCACGTCGTCAAAGGGGAGGGTCTCCGAGGGGAGGGTGGCCATCTCTCGCTCCATTCTGCGGGGGTCGACGCCGAACATCGCCTCATCTCAACATCAGACCCGGTGGGGTGCACTTTGGGATGGTTTACGGGGAGAGGTGGTTTACGGGGAGAGGTGGTTTACCGGGCCGGTCCGTCAGCCGGGGTGCGAGAACTGTTCGGTGCCGACGACCCGGAGGAGGTTCAGCCGGTCGGCCGTGTCCGTGCCCGGCGGGGGCGTCAGGAGCAGCAGGCGCTGGTCGCCCTCCGGGGCGAGGAGCACCTGGCAGTCCAGGTCCACGGGGCCGACGACCGGATGGATCACCCGCATGCGGCTGTGGCGGCGGACGGCGACCTCGTGCAGCTCCCACAGGGCGGTGAACTCCTCGCTGGCCTCGCGCAGGCGTTCCACCAGACGGGTGGCGGCCGGGTCCGAGGAGCGCCTGCCGACGGCCGCCCGCAGGTCCGCCACGTGGAGGCGGCTGTACTGCTCGTGCTCCTCCTCCGGGTACGCGTCCCGCGCGGCCGGGTCGGCGAACCAGCGCCAGACGACGTTGCGGCCGTGCTCGGACACCGTGCACACACCGCCGAGGAGGCTGCGGGCCATCTCGTTCTGGGCCAGTACGTCGCCCAGGTCGCTCAGGACCTGCGCCGGGGTCCCGGGCAACTGGTCCAGCAGGTGCAGCAGCCCGGCGCCGACCTGGTCGCCGGCGACCCGCGCGGCGGGCGGGCGGTGTCCGGCGAGCAGGTGGAGGTGGTCGCGCGCGTCGTCGCTGAGGCGCAGCGCGCGGGCGAGGGCGGACAGCATCTGCGGCGAGGGCTGCGGGCCGCGGGCCTGCTCCAGCCGGATGTAGTAGTCGGCCGACATGCCGGCGAGCTGCGCCACCTCCTCGCGCCGCAGCCCGGGCGTACGGCGCCGGGGCCCGGCGGCGAGGCCCGCGTCCTGCGGGCGCACCCGCTCACGCGAACGGCGGAGGAAATCGGCGAGCTCACGGCGGTCGATCGTCATGCGATCATCCTGCCGGACGGGTGCGCGCGGGGTGCGGGGCGCTCACGGCGTGGACGGCCCACCACCGAACCAGGGCTCGCCACCTGCCCAGTGGGCGTGGCCCCACCCGAACCGGGGCTCGCCACCTGCCCGGTGGGCGTGGCCCCACCCGAACCAGGGCTCACTGCCTGCCCGGTGCGCGTGAACGCGACGCGGCCGGCGCCCATCCAGGGATCGGCGGTCCCAGGTTCGCGGGGGCTCTCCCGCCCCTTCCGGGCCGGCGGCACTGTGGGGCGTGCCGGAGGGGAAAAGCCCCCGGCAGCCACCGCCCCAGGAGGAGCAGCCATGTCCACGACCCTCACCGCCATCGCCGACCCCGCCGCCGTCCTGCGCGCCACCGTGCGCGTCGCCGACGCCGAGGTCTCCTACGAGCGCACCGGCGCGGGCCCCGCGCTCGTCCTCGTCCACGGCACCGGCTCCGGCGGCTCCGCCGTCAACTGGGGGCAGACCCGCCCCCGGTTCACCGCCGACCACACGGTGATCACCCCCGACCTCTCCGGCAGCGACCGCACCACCGACAACGGCGGGCCGCTGACCGTGGAGGGGCTGGCCGCGCAGGTCATCGCCGTCATCGAGGACGCGGACGCCGGGCCCGTGGACCTGCTCGGCTTCTCCATGGGCGCGCCGGTGTCCGCCGCCGTCGCCGCGCTGCGCCCCGACCTCGTGCGGCGGCTGATCCTGGTCGCCGGCTGGGCCCACACCGACGGCGACGAGTACCTGCGCAACCTCTTCACCCTGTGGAAGCAGATCGGCGTCTCCGACCCGGCCGCCTTCGGCCGCTCCGTGGCCATGACCGGCTTCAGCCGGGGCTTCCTCAACGCCGTCGGCCGCGAGCAGGTCGAGCTGCTGATCCCGAACATGCCGCCCACCCCCGGCACCCTGCGCCACGTCGACCTCGACCTCCGCATCGACATCCGCGACCTGCTGCCGCTCATCGAGGCCGAGACGCTCGTCATCGGCGCCACCCTGGACATCACCGTCCCGGTGGAGAACAGCCGCGACCTGCACGCCCGGATCCCGCACAGCACGTACGCCGAGATCGAGACCGGGCACGTCGCCTTCTTCGAGAAGGAGGACGAGTTCGTCGAGCTGGTCGGCGGGTTCACCCGCGCGGGCCGAGCCTAGGCCGCAGCGCTCAGCCCCGTACGGCCAGCACGATCCGCAGGACGCACGCCGCGAGCACCGTGCCGGACACGGCGGCGGTGACGAGCAGCCCGCGGGTGCCGCGGGGCAGGCGGTCGGGCAGGGTCACGTCCTGCGGGCGCTTCGGGTCGTAGATCACGTCCATCCGGCCCCCGACCCGGACCGGCGGGAAGACGAACGGGCCCACGGTGTACCGGCGGGCGGGCGAGCCCACCGGGGTGTACTCCAGCAGGATCATCGAACCCCCCGCGACCTGGCCCACGTCGACGCAGACGGCGGAGTGCCGGACGCCCCGCTTCAGCAGCGGGCTCGCGTGGACGTGGATGCCGAGCGCGACGCAGAACACCACCAGCGCGACCAGCGCGAGAAGGAAGAGCCAACCAGTCACCGACGACGCCCCCCGACCGATGGAAGGCCCAGATCATCGCCGAGCAGCGGTGGGGCCGCAAGGGCGGGCGGGGGCGGGCGCGGGCGGGCGCGGGGTCTACCCCTCCGCCGCTCCGGTGAGGGTGTCGACCAGCGCCTGGGCGAGGACGGTCGCGGCGCCGATCCTCGTGTCCTCCCGCTCGTCGCCGGTGACCTTCCCGATCACCGCGTCACGCACCGAGCGGGAGATGTCCGGGCCGTCGTACAGCTCGGGGAAGGAGAGGGCCATCAGGCAGACGCCCACGTTCGCCGAGAGGATCGACTGCCCGGCCAGCGCCGGGGTCGTCCGCAGCCGGCCCGCCGCGAGGCAGCGTTCCACGGCCGCCAGGAGCAGGGCCTGCGCCTCCGCGATCGCCTGCGGCTTGGCCGCTCCGGCCGGGGTGAACATCAGCCGGTAGAGGTGGGGGTTGGCGAGGGCGAAGGCGACGTGGCTGTCCCAGGCCGTGCGCAGGTCGGCCACCGGGTCGGCGGTCCGCGGGTTGCGCCGCTTGTTGGCGAGGAAACGCTCGAAGCCGAGGTCGGCCACCGCGGTGAGCAGCCCTTCCTTGTCGCCGAACTGACGGTAGATCTCGGGCATGCCGACCTTGGCGCGGTCACAGATGGCCCGGGTGGAGATCGCCGGTGCGTCCTTGGTGGCGAGCAGCTCGGCGGTGGCGTCCAGGATGCGTTCTCGGGCCGTTGACATGGCTCGATGGTAGCAGCGCTAACAGCATCAGTAATCGTTGCTTACGATCTCTGTTAGCGTTGCACACCATGGACCTCGCACCGCGGCTGATCGTGATCGTGCTCTTCGAGGGCGTCGACCTGCTCGACGTCACCGGACCTCCGGAGGTGTTCTCCCTGGTCCCGCGCGCGACGGAGGACGAGGCCGGCTACCGGGTCGTCCTGGCCTCGCGGACCCTGGATCCCGTCACCACCTCGGCCGGGGTGCGCATCCTGCCGGACCTGACCTTCCACGAGGCCGCCGCGCGGAGCATCGACACGCTCCTGGTGCCCGGGGCCGTCGAGCTGGACGCCGAGCGCCGGGTCCGCGCGCTGACCGACCCGGAGGTCGTCGACTGGGTGCGGACCCTCGCCGCGCGCTCGCGCCGGGTGGCCTCCGTCTGCGTGGGGGCGCACCTGCTGGCCGCCGCCGGGCTGCTCGACGGCAAGCGGGCCACGACCCACTGGTCCACGGCGGAGCAGCTCGCCGCCGAGCACCCGGAGGTCGAGGTGGACGCCGACCCGGTCTTCATCCGGCAGGGCGAGGTGTGGACCGGCGCCGGGATCAGCGCCTGCCTGGACCTCTCGCTCGCCCTGGTGTCCGAGGACTTCGGTGAGGCCGTCGCCCTGCGCGTGGCGCGGCAGCTCGTGATGTACCTGAAACGGCCCGGCGGGCAGAGCCAGTTCAGCGTCCCGCTGGAGCCCGTATCCGCGACGCGGCGCGGCGAGGACCTGCGCCACTTCATCAGGCGGCACCTCGGCGGCCGGCTCAGCCTGGCCGATCTCGCCGCGTACGCGCACGTCAGCGAGCGGCAGTTGGCCCGGATCTTCAAGTCCGAGCTGGGCATGACCCCGGCCGCCTACATCGAGTCGGCCCGCGTGGAGCTGGCGCGCAATCGGCTGGAGGACACCGATGCCACGCTCGAACGCATCGCCTCCACCTGCGGGTTCGGCACCACGGACACCCTCGTACGGGCGTTTCGCCGCACACTGGGCACCACGCCGACGGAGTACCGGCTCCGCTTGCGGACCCTCGCGGGCTGAGCCGCCGCCCCGCTACGCGGCTTCGCGCGCGACCGGATCCAGGGAGTCGACGTCCTCGAAGAAGCTGAGCATCCGGGCGTTGACCAGCTCGGGGTGGTCGATCTGCGGCCCGTGCCCGGTCGCGGAGACGATCTCGGCGCGGGCTCCGGGAATCACCCGGGGCACCCGCTCCAGCTGGCGCTTCGGGTGCACGAGCAGGCTCCGCTTGCCCATGATCAGGTAGAACGGCGTGCGGATCGTGCCCAGTTCCGCGTCCGACAGGGGCAGCGGGGCGGGGCGCTTGATCCGGAAGGCACGGACGCCCGTCTGGATCATCCTGCGCAGTTCGGGGACGACCAGCACCGGCTGCTCCAGCCACTTGGCCAGGGTCGGGCGCAGCGCCTTGGGGGCGAAGGTCGCGAAGAGACTGGCGAAGATCCACACGAAGAAGCGCAGCCCCACCTTCTCCAGGCCGCCCGGGTCCAGGGCGGTGACCGAGGCGAGCCGGCCGGGACGCAGGTGGACCTGGTTGATGACGAGCCAGCCACCGTAGGAGGAGCCGACCAGGTGGACCCGGTCCAGACCGAGCGCGTCGAGGGCCTCGTCCATCCACTGGGCCGCCCGCTCGGGCTGCCACATCACCTCGCGCTGGACGCTGCGGCCCGGGTCGCCGGGGGTGTCCAGCGCGTAGACGGGCCGGTCGGCGCTGAGGGCGGCGGTGTTGGGGTACCACTGGGCCGAGCAGCCGCCCGAGCCGTGGATCAGGACGACCGGCGTACGGGACTCCGCCGCCGGGTTCGCGGGCCCGTACCGGTAGACGTGCGTGGTCCCGAAGCTCGTCTCCACGTCCGTCTCGGAGCGGGCGGGGGCTCCCATCGCGTAGAGCGCGTCGCAGGCGGCGAAGTAGCGCTCGCGCAGTTCGTCGCTCACGTAGCGGCCGATGTCGCGGCGTACACGGGGCTTGTTGTCGGGCACGGGGGCACCTCCTGGAGGACCGGGGATCCGTTCTTCGTGATACGACCGTACCATGATGTTGATACGGCGGTACCATGAAAATGAGCCGCGGGCCCAGCGCCCACGAGCACCGACCCACACCGACCCACACCGACCCACACCCACGAACACCCACGAGCGCCGACGGGCGGAGACACCAGAACATGCCGAAACGCGTGGACCACGAGGAACGGCGCACCCAGATCGCCGAGGCACTCATCCGCGTCGCCGGACGCCGCGGGCTGCACGCGGTCGGCATGCGCGACGTGGCGGCCGAGGCCGGGGTCTCCCTGCGCCTGGTGCAGTACTACTTCCAGACCAAGGAGAAACTGCTCTTCTACGGGCTCCAGCACCTCACCGACCGCTTCACCGCCCGGGTCGGCGCCCGCCTCGCCGCCGCCGGCCCCGCTCCCGGCCCGCGCGCGACCATCGAGGCCCTGCTGCTGGCCTCCCTGCCGACCGACGCGGAGAGCCGCACCTTCCACCTGCTCTACAGCTCGTACTCGATCCTGTCCGTGACCGACGAGGCGCTGGCCGCCCAGCCCTTCATCGACAACCCCGACGCCGCCGAGAACGCGGTGGCCGGGCTGATCGCCGGGGCCCAGGAATCCGGCCTGGCCGACCCGGACGCCGACGCGCGCACGGAGGCCATCAGCCTGCTCGCCATGGCGGCAACCATGGGCACCAGCATCCTGGTCGGCCAGCGGGGGCCCGAGTCGGCCGTCGCGGTGCTGCGCCACCACCTGGACCGGATCTTCAGGACGGGCACACCGCGTCCCGCAGCGGACGCTCCCCCGTCGTGAGGTACGCGGTGACCGTGCGGTCGGAGCAGGCGTTGCCGTTGCCGAGGTAGACCCCGTGACCGCCGTGGTCGACGGTGAGCAGCCGGGCGCGCGCACCGAGGGCCTCGCGCATCTTCAGCGAGCCCGCGTACGGGGTCGCCGGGTCGCGGAGGTTCTGGACCATCAGGATGGTGGAGGGGCCCCGGCCGGTGATCCGGGTGGGGCGTTCGGCGGGGGCGTCCTTCCAGAAGGCGCACGGGGTGATGTTCGCCGGCATCCCGGCCGTCAGGGGGTGCGCGGCCCGGTCCGCGGCCACCGCCCGCTCGTACGAGGAGAGGTTCTTCGGCCAGGCCACGTCGTTGCAGATGACGGCCACCATCAGCGCCGCGTCCGTGTCGGGCAGCACCGCGGCGAGCTCCCGGGGCAGCTCCGGGACCGCCCCGGGGTCCTGGGCCGCGCGGACGAGGCGGGCGAAGGCCGGGAACTGGGCGTCGCCGTACAGGGCGAGCTGCATGGCCTGGCGCAGCATCGTGCCGGTCAGCGGCAGGCCGGGGACGTTCGAGGGCTTCGGGGCACGGTCCAGCTCCTCGGCCAGCGCCAGGAACAACGGCCGTACCGCGTCCGGATGTTCGGCGAGCCGCAGCCCCTCCGTGGCCCGCGCGGGGTCGGCCGCCCAGGCGGCGAAGTCGGGGAAGCGGTCGTCGGCGCCCTGCGCCATGTTCGCGAGCCAGCCGCGCTCGACCCGCCGCGGATCGGGGTCGCCGCTGCTGTCCAGCACCAGCCGGTCGGTGCGCTGCGGGAACTTCTGCGCGTACACCGCCGTCACGTAGGTCCCGTACGAGACGGCCCAGACGGAGAGCTTGCGCTCGCCGAGGGCCTCCCGGAAGCGGTCCATGTCCCGCGCCTGGTTGGCGGTGGTGAAACTGCGCAGCTCCGCGCCGCCGTTCGCGGCGCAGGCCTCGGCCACCCGGCGGGAGCGGCCGGCGTTCTCCGCGATCCCCCCGTCGGCGCCGGGCCAGGAACGCAGGGTCGTCAGGCGCCGGTCGGCCTCGTCCAGGCCGCAGGAGGCGGTGACGCTGCCGCCGACCCCGCGCGGGTCGAGCGCCACGAGGTCGTAGGCGCCGTCCAGCCGCCCCGCCAGCGCGGCCCCCTTCTGGGAGAGCCGCTGCACGCCCGAGCTGCCCGGGCCGCCGGGCACCACGGCCAGGGTCCCGCGCCGGGCGGCGGGCCGGGTGCTGGGCAGCCGGGACACGGCGAGGTCGACCTGCGGGCCGGCCGGGTCGGCGTAGTCGAGGGGGACGGACAGCTTCGCGCACTGCTGGCCGTCGAGGTGACCTTCGTGGGTGCACGCCGTCCAGGCCAGGGCGGGCGGGGCGGGCGTCGCGGAGCCGCGGGCGGCGGCCGCGCCGGCGCCGACGGTACCGGTCAGCGTGGCCACCACGGCCGTGGCGCAGAGGGCGGCGAGTGCGGTCTTGGAGCGGTACGTGGTCATGGATCAAGGGTGGTTGAGCCAGCGCGACCGCTACATCCGGCAGCCGGGACGGTCGTTCGGGGGGCTAACCCCCCGAACGGCGGCCCGTCAGACCACCACGAGCGTCACCGCCGCCGCACCCATGACGACGGCGGCGCAGTGGATGGCCGCATGGCCGTAGTCACCCGACCAGAGGTGGCGGCCCAGGCCGCCGAGGGCGGTCAGGCCCGCGATGATGCCGACCTGCGCGAGCAGGGTGACGGTGGTGAACGGGGTCAGCAGCAGGAGCACCGCGTTGAGCCAGAACGGGGCGGCGCCCGTCCAGCCCCGCCATTCCCGCATCTCCCGCCACTGCCGCCGGTCCGGCAGGCCCGGCAGGCTCGGCACGTGGGGCAGGTGCGGGCGGCGCGGCCCCTCCCGGCGGTCTTTGGGTCTTCGGTGGTCCCCGAGCTCTCGGATCGCCGTCGTCACCGCGCCGTCACCAGCCTTTCAGTCACTTGCACGCAAGACGTCAACTCACAGGCTGTACAGCCTCCTTGGGAGCGGCGGCGGGGACAAGGGCCCGTTCGGCAAGAAATCCGAAAGCCAGGCCGAAAGTGCTCCACATCGCGGCCTGAATGGCGAGCGAGGCGAGCCTGAACTTCCAGACGAGCGCCGCCGGGAAGCCTTCCGGCACCTCGTTGATGCCCGGCAGCAGCGCGTAGGCGATGCCGACGGCCGCCACGAAGGCGAGCGAGGCGACGACCGAGGCGTTCCAGTTGCCCAGACCCGGCGCGAGGCGCCGGCCCAGGATCAGCGCGCCCGCCCCGAGCAGCAGGGCGAGCGCGAGCATCAGGACGTAGAGGGTGGTCCGCTGGACCGTGGTCTCGGGGTCTCCGACGGCCGGCGGATTGGCGGGGTACTTGAAGAACGGCACCAGGGAGACGGTGACGAACAGACCGCCGGACACGAGCAGCGCCGTGGCCCGGGGGCCGAAGCGGCCGATCCGGCCCAGGGCGTAGCAGTAGACGAGCGCGGCGATGCCGCCGAGCGCGATGCCGTAGAGCAGGGTTCCGGTGCCGAGCCCGGCCGTGGCCTGGAGGGCCCGGCTGACCGGGGCCGCCTCGGCGTCACCGTGATCGTGGGATCCGGCTTCCTCGATGGCGATCGCCGCGTCCACCTGGGACTCGCCCAGGAGGTACGCGACGAGGAACGCGGCGATGCCCGCCAGCAGGCCGGCGAGCATGCCCCGGACGAGGAGCGTGCGGGGGGAGATGGTGTTCATGGAGTTGTCGGTCCCTTGCGGATCGGCGGATCAGTGGCAGGGGAAGCCGAGGAGGTGGCGACCGTCGTGCATCCACTCGTGGATGGTGTCGCCTTCGAAGATCGCGGTGGCGCCCTGCTCGGCGCCGACGAGGTAGAGCAGGACCAGCATCAGGACGCCGGCGAACAGCGCCCAAGGGGCCAGGGCGGAGAGGGAGATGGGTGCGACGGCCAGAGGGGCGGCAGTCGTGGGCACGGCGGAGTTGGCCATGGCAGGAGCCTCCAGAGGGAACACGCGTCCCGGTCAGTGGTGCCTTCGACGACGGTGGCGGGTCTGACTTTCCTCCCCCTCCGGGAGGATTCACAGTGGCGCGACCGTGCCGGATTCTCAACCGGACTTCCGTCATACCGTCGTCTTGTCGTCCGCCACCGTACCCCTCTTTATGGCCGCCTTACAGCGTGCCTGCGGGAGGGCTCCGTCTCACCGGCGCCCTCCCGCGGGCCGACGGCTTCAGCCGATGGCGTCGAGCACCTCGCCGAGGTCGGCGAACTTGAAGCCGGTCGCCTCGCGGTCGCCGTCACCGGGGGTTTCGCGGCCGTCCTGGACGACGAGCAGACCGCGGGGGTAGCGCTTGCCGAGCGGGGCGTTGAGGGCGGCGGCGCCGTCGCAGACCTCGGAGCCGTCGAGGGTGGCGGAGGCGGCGGTGACGCGGAAGGCGCCCTCGAACCGGTTGCGGTCCGCGCGCTCGCGGTCGTAGGCGACGAAGGTGTCGTCGCCCTGGCTGGAGGCGAGCAGGTGGCCGTCGCCGCCGGCCTCGGTGACCAGGGTCAGGCCCTCGACGTCGGCCGTCAGTCGCTTGCCGCCGTAGCCGGGATCGGCGCCGGGCGGGCACTCCTCGGTCGCCTCGTCGTAGGTGCCGGGCACTCCGTACTCGCGCACCGTGTCGATCAGCTTCGGCGTGCCGGTGAGGCCCGCGTCGATGCGCCAGATCCCGACGTCCTCCTGCCCCGCGTACAGGGTGCCGTCCGCGGGATCGACGACCATGCCCTCGACCTGCGGGAGTTCGCCCGGCTCGGCGCAGGGCGTCCAGGCCGCGCCGTTCGGCAGGCGGAAGGAGGACGGCAGGTCGAGCGTGCGCACCTGGCGGTAGCCGACGGTGCCGGAGGGGGTGGCGAGCAGCTCCAGGAGGGCGATCCGGGTGCGGTTGCGCCGGCTGACCACCGCGTAGGACCGGCCGGACTTCCGGTCCGTCCAGGTGGCCAGGCCGTACGCGGTCTTCTGCTCGTTGATCTCTGCCTGGCCGGCGGAGAAGACGGGGCGCGCTCCCGGGTCGGTGACGTCGGTGAGCGGACCGCCGGGCCGGTTCCGGTCGATCCGGTAGATCCGCAGCCGGTCGTTGCCCCGGTCGCTGACCACCGCGACGTCGGCGCGCCGCCCGCCGCCCAGGCGCAGGCCGTTGACCAGGTCGACGTTGTTGAAGCGGCCGGGTGCGTCATCGGCTCCCGGTCCGGCCGGGGCCGGCAGCGACTGCACCTGCCGGGCGTCCAGGTCGTAGACCCGCAAGCCCCCCTGCTTGGCGGTCGCGATCACCAGGCTGCGCCCCGGGTCGGCGGCGTTGCGCCAGATCGCGGGGTCGTCCGCGTTGGCGTCGCCGCCGGCCTCGTCGTCGTACAGCGGCGCGGTCTCGGCCTTGGGCCGGACACTGCCGATCGAGGGGGCCGGGGCCCCGGCCGAGGCCCCGGCCGGGGGCGCGACGGCGGCCGCGAGTGCGGTGCAGAGCACGAGCGCGGAGGCGCGGGCGGCCAGACGTACGGTCACTGTTCTTCCACCTTTACAAGGGTTGTGCCCTGAGGGAAAGACGCTCGCCGGGTTGTTTGTCATGTCCGCGCCCGACAGGTGGCCGGTGGTTGAACGCGCCGCGAAACCCCGGCACCATCGGACGGTGCACCCCACCACCGTACGAGTCCACCTCGTGACACCGCCTCTGGACGAGGCCGGGCACCTGCACCGCTTCCCCTGCGGGGATCCCTGCCCGGGGCACGAAGGACTGCGCGGCCAGGACCACGGGGTCTGGGCCGGCCGGAGCATGGACGAGGTGGCCGCGCAGGACCCGGACGGCCTGCGGCGGTGGATGACCGACACCGCGTACGCCCCCGTCGGCGGCGGGGAGTCGGTGGAAGCACTGATCGCGCGGGTCGGCGCCCACCTGGGCGCCCTGGCACCGGGGACGCACCGGGCGGTGGTCGGGCAGGGCGTCGTACGGGCCGCCGTGGTGTGGGCCCTGGAACTGCCCCCGGCCGCTTTCTGGCGGCTCGACGTACGGCCGGGGTCGGCGACGGCGCTGACGGGGCGCGCCGGGCGCTGGAACCTGCTCGTGGGGCGGCCGGAGGAGCCCTAGCAGCCCGATGGGCCGTGGGAGTCCGCGCCCTGGGGGAGGAACGCGGAACGGCCCGGACCCCGCGACGCGGTCCGGGCCGAACTACCTCAATGCGGAACGGGTGTTACGCCGTGATCCAGTCGCTCGTCGCGATCACCGGCTGCACGCCGTCGCGGTGCACGGTGCCCTCGATGAGGCCGTACATGCGGTCGGCCGCGAAGTAGACCTCGTTGTCGTTCTTGAGGCCGAAGGGCTCCAGGTCGACGAGGAAGTGGTGCTTGTTGGGGAGGTTGAGGCGCACCTCGTTGACCTTGGGGCAGTTGTCGAGCACGCGCTCGGCCATCTGGTTCAGGGTCTGCTGCAGGGAGTACGAGTAGGTCTCCGCGAAGGCTTCCAGCATGTTCTTGCGGACCTTCTTGTACGACTGGTCCCAGTCGTACCCGGCGTCGTCGGCGGCGAGCGCCGAGTGCGCCCAGCGCGCGGTGACCTTGGTCGCCAGGATGCGGTCGTACGCCTCCTGCAGCGTCGTGTACTTGTCCTTGATGAAGCCGTGGAACTCGGAGTTGGTCGAGTTCATCACGGTCAGGTCCTTCAGACCCGAGATCACCTGGAGACCGGTGGTCTCGCTGTACGTGATCTGCGCGGTGCGCACCTCGGTGCCCTTGAGGGAGAAGGAGTGCTGCTCCTTGCGCGTCGGGACCGGGATCCGCTCCCAGGCGTACTCCTCGATGCGGATCTGCGCCTCGCGGATCGGGGCCTGGGAGGAGACGAAGTGCTTGGCGAGCAGGATGCCGAAGGCCTCGGGGGAGGCGACGCCGTGCTCCTTGGAGAAGGCGTACACGGTGTTCTTGGTGGTGTCCGTGGGCAGGCAGTTGGCGTTGTCGCCGGTGAGGTGGACGTCGCGGAACTCGCCGCGCAGCGCGACGGAGACGTTGAGGTCGCGGATCTCGTGCCAGGAACCGTCGCTGCCCTTGCGGGTGACCTTGACGATGCGGTTCTCGGCCTTGCCGTACTGGTTCTGGCCGAGGATGTGCTTGCTCATGCGCTGTCTTCCTTCGGGTACTCGGGAACACGGAGTCCGGTTGTCTGGATCCCGTACGCCCGGCGTCCGGCGGACGCGCAGCCCGCCCCCCGCCGTTCGGTCACGCGTCTCAGAGATCACGGATCTCGCAAAGACATGGACCGCCCCGGGACTGACGTGCATCCCGGTCCGTAGGTGCCTGTTGATTCCAGCACGTTCACATGCCGTTCGTAAGGGAGCGAATCCTCCGAGACAGGCACCCACGGATTGGGTTTCCCTATGACCTGCGCAGGTCACACCGTGTGCGCGTCGGCCACCGTCAGGGCCTCGTCGATGATCCGCAGCCCCTTCTCCACGTCCTGCGCCGACACGTTGCAGGGCGGCGCGACGTGGATGCGGTTCCCGGCGAGCAGCGGCCACAGCCCGGCCTTCTTCAGGGCCGCCCCGAACTCGGCCATCGGCGCGTTGTCGGCGCCCGCGGCGTTGTACGGGACGAGCGGCTCGCGCGTCTCCTTGTTCCGTACGAGCTCCAGGGCCCAGAACGTGCCGAGGCCCCGGACCTCCCCGACCGACGGGTGGCGTTCGGCGATGGCGGCCAGGCCCGGCCCGAGCAGCTCCGCGCCCGTGCGGGCGGACTGCTCGACGGTGCCCTCCTCCTCCATGACGTTGATCGTCGCGACGGCGGCGGCGCAGGCCAGCACGTGCCCGGAGTACGTCAGCCCGCCCGGGTAGGGCCGGCGGGCGAAGGTCTCGGCGATGGCGGCCGAGATGGCGACCCCGCCGAGCGGGACGTAGCCGCTGGTGACGCCCTTGGCGAAGCAGATGAGGTCGGGGGTGACGTCCCAGTGCTCGGAGGCGAACCACTTACCCGTGCGGCCGAAGCCGACCATGATCTCGTCGAGGATGAAGACGATGCCGAAGCGGTCGCAGAGCGCGCGCACCCCCGCCAGGTAGCCCTCGGGGTGCACGAGCACGCCCGGGGCGCCGCCGACGGTCTCCAGGATGATCGCGGCGATGGACTGCGGGCCCTCGAAGACGATGGTGTCCTCCAGGTGGCGCAGCGCGCGCTCGCACTCCTCGGCGGGGGTGGCCGCGTAGAAGGGCGAGCGGTAGGCGAAGGGCCCCCAGAAGTGCACGACGCCCGCGGTGGCCGTGTCGTTGCCGAAGCGGCGCGCGTCCCCGGTGAGGTTGATCGCGGTGGAGGTGGCGCCGTGGTACGAGCGGTACGCGGAGAGCACCTTGGGGCGGCCGGTGTGCACCCGGGCCATGCGCACGGCGTTCTCCACGGCCTCGGCGCCCGCGTTGGTGAAGAAGATCTTGTCGAGGTCGCCCGGGGTGCGCTCGGCGATCAGCCGCGCGGCCTCGGAGCGCACGTCGACGGCGAAGCCCGGCGCCACGGTGCAGAGCTTGCCGGCCTGCTCGGCGATGGCCGCGGCCACCTTCGGGTGCTGGTAGCCGATGTTCGTGTAGACGAGGGCGCTGGAGAAGTCGAGGAAGCGGTTGCCGTCGTAGTCCCAGAAGTAGGAACCCTCGGCACCGGCCACGGCGAGCGGGTCGATGAGCTCTTGGGCCGACCAGGAGTGGAAGACGTGACTGCGGTCGTCGGCCTTCACGGTGGCCTTGGCGGAGGTGGCCTGTGCGGCGGCGGCGCGTGCGTCGGCTTCTGCGTTCATATTCCGAGGGTAGTTGTCCACGATGTGGAATCCGGCGGGGATGGCCGAGACCACGTCGGACGACGTGGTCAGACGACGTGTCGGCCGCCGTCGACGGTGAGCACGTCGCCGGTCGTGTAGGCGGCGTCGACCAGGTACAGCGCGGCGTCGGCCACGTCCTCGGGGGTGCCCACGCGGCGCAGCGGGGTGTTCTCGGTGATCCACTCCCGCGAGCTCTCCCAGACTTGGTCCTCGCCTTCGTACCAGGGGGTGTCGATCAGGCCGGGGGCGATCGCGTTCACCCGGACGGCGGGTCCGAGCTGGGAGGCCAGCAGCCGGGTCATGTGGTTCACCGCGGCCTTGCTGACGGCGTAGGGGATGGAGCTGCCGAGCGCGCGGGTCGCGGAGACCGAGGAGATGTTGATGATCGAGCCCGCGCCCGACGCGCGCAGGTGGGGGGTGGCGGCGGTGATCATCTGCCAGGTCCCGACCACGTTGACCTCGAAGATCTCCCGCCAGGCGTCGGCGTCGGCCGCGTCCAGGTCGCCCAGCGGGATGAACCGGGTGACGCCCGCGTTGTTGACCAGGATGTCGAGCCGTCCGTACGTGTCGATGGCCGTCCGGACGATCCGCCGCGCGTCCTCGGCGTCCGCGACGTCGCCCCGTACGTAGAGGGCCTCGGGCAGCTCGGCGGCGAGCGCCTTTCCCGCGCTCTCGCTGCGCGCCGAGTTCAGGACCACGCGGATGCCGGCCGCGGCCAGCCTGCGGGCGATGCCGGCGCCGATGCCGGAGGAGGAACCGGTGATCAGGGCGACACGGGACTCGGCACGGATCTCGGACATGGCATTCCTCCTACGGACGGGCGGGACGGGCGGGCGGGACTGACGGCCGGAGCATAACGCGGATACCGCATAGCGGAAAAGAATTTCCAGAAGACGGAATTGGATCTTCCGGCCATGCGTCATGAATACGAACATTCCGGGCATATTGCCCCACATCCGCTTAGCCTGAGCGCACGCCGCGTCCACCCGCGTTAGGGACCCGTCAAGGCCGCGCCAACGGGCGTATGGGCCCCGTCAAGGAAGCCTGTGAGGACCCGAAAAGGCGTTCCACTCAGAGGTGTCCTAAAAACGCCCGCCCTCGAACCCTCCGGGAGCTCACGATGGCCGATCTGGCCTTCGTCGTCACCACGATCGCGGTCTTCGCGCTGGTGGTCCTCGTCGCCAAGGGGGTGGCCAAGCTGTGAACGCCGAAAACGTCGTCGGCCTGCTGGTCGCCATCGCCCTTCTGGGTTACCTCGTCGTCGCCCTCGTCTTCCCGGAGAGGTTCTAGCTCCGATGAGTCCCGTCCTCGCCGGGGTGCTCCAGCTGCTCGCGCTGTTCGCGGCCCTGGCCCTCGCCCATCGCCCCCTGGGCGACCACATGGCCCGCGTCTACTCCTCGAAGAAGCACTACGCCCCCGAGAAGTGGATCTACAAGGCGGTCGGCGCCAACCCGAACATCGAGATGCGCTGGCCCGCCTACCTGCGCTCGGTCCTCGCCTTCTCGGCGGTGGGCGTCTTCTTCCTCTACCTGCTCCAGCGCCTGCAGGGCCACCTGCCCGGCTCGCTCGGCTTCGTCTCCATCAAGCCGGACCAGGCCTTCAACACGGCCGCCTCCTTCGTGTCGAACACGAACTGGCAGTCGTACGCCGGTGAGCAGGCCATGGGCCCGCTCGTGCAGACCGGCGGCCTGGCCGTGCAGAACTTCCTCTCCGCCGCCGTGGGCATGGCCGTCGCGGTGGCCCTCGTACGGGGCTTCGCGCGCTCCCGAACCGGCGAACTCGGCAACTTCTGGTCGGACCTGGTGCGCGGCACCGTCCGCATCCTGCTCCCGCTCGCGGTGATCGCCGCCATCGTGCTGGTCGCCTGCGGGGTCATCCAGAACTTCTCCGGCATCCACGAGGTCGGCCAGTTCATGGGTGGACGCCAGCAGTGGAACGGCGGCGCCGTCGCCTCGCAGGAGGCCATCAAGGAACTCGGAACCAACGGCGGCGGCTACTTCAACGCCAACTCCGCCCACCCCTTCGAGAACCCGACCCCCTTCTCGAACCTCTTCGAGGTCTTCCTGATCCTGCTCGTCCCCTTCGCCCTGACCCGCACCTTCGGGAAGATGATCGGATCGGTCCGCCAGGGCTACGCGATCCTCGCCACGATGGTCACCATCTGGCTCGGTTTCACGGCCCTGATGATGTGGACGGAATTCGGCCACCACGGCCCCGCGCTCCAGGCCGCGGGCGGTGCGATGGAGGGCAAGGAGGCCCGCTTCGGGATCGGCGCCTCCGCGATCTTCTCGGTCGCCACGACGCTGACCTCGACCGGCGCGGTCAACTCCTTCCACTCCTCCTACACCGGCCTCGGCGGCGGCATCCAGCTGCTGGGCATGCAGCTCGGCGAGATCGCGCCCGGCGGCGTCGGCTCCGGGCTCTACGGCATGCTGATCATGGCGATCATCGCGGTGTTCATCGCCGGCCTGATGGTCGGCCGCACCCCCGAGTACCTCGGCAAGAAGATCGGCACCCGCCAGATCAAGTTCGCCGCCTGCTACATCCTCATCACCCCGGCCCTGGTGCTCGGCTTCACGGCGCTGGCGATGGCCCTGCCGACCCCCGTCACCTCGATGTCCAACGGCGGCGCGCACGGCTTCTCCGAGATCCTCTACGCCTACACCTCGGCCGGCAACAACAACGGCTCGGCCTTCGCCGGCCTGAACGCCAACACCCAGTGGTTCAACACCACCACCGGTCTGGCGATGCTGCTCGGCCGCTTCCTGCCGATGGTGTTCGTCCTGGCCCTGGCCGGCTCGCTCGCCGAACAGCAGCCGGTCCCCGCCACGGCGGGCACCCTGCGCACCGAGAAGCCGCTGTTCACCTTCCTGCTCGTCGGCACGATCCTCATCGTCACCGGCCTCACCTACTTCCCGGCCCTGGCGCTGGGCCCGCTCGCCGAAGGGCTCGCCTCATGAGCACCGTCACCCCCACCCGCGCCCCGCACGGGGACCTGCCCAGCGGTCACAAGCCCGAGAAGGCCAGGATCGGCGGCGGCATCTTCGACCCGAAGCAGCTGCTGAAGTCCCTGCCGGACGCGGTGCGCAAGCTCGATCCCCGGGTGATGGTCAAGTCGCCGGTCATGTTCGTGGTGCTGATCGGTTCCGTACTGACCACCGCGCTGGCGATCTCCGACCCGGGCAACCTCTTCGGCTGGGCGATCACCGGCTGGCTGTGGCTGACGACCGTCTTCGCCAACCTCGCCGAGGCCGTCGCGGAGGGCCGCGGCAAGGCCCAGGCCGACACCCTGCGCAAGGCCAAGACCGACACCGTCGCCCGCCGCCTGAACGGCTCCGTCGAGGAACAGGTCCCCGGCACGGAGCTCCGTATCGGCGACCTCGTGGTCTGCGAGGCCGGTGATGTCATCCCCGGCGACGGGGACGTCGTCGAAGGCGTCGCCTCCGTCGACGAGTCCGCCATCACCGGCGAATCGGCCCCGGTCATCCGCGAGTCGGGCGGCGACCGCTCCGCCGTGACCGGCGGCACCAAGGTCCTCTCCGACCGCGTCGTCATCAAGATCACGACGAAGCCCGGCGAAACCTTCATCGACCGCATGATCAACCTGGTCGAGGGCGCCGCCCGGCAGAAGACCCCCAACGAGATCGCGCTCAACATCCTGCTCGCGTCCCTCACCATCGTCTTCCTGCTGGCCGTCGTCACCCTCCAGCCCTTCGCGGTCTACGCGCACGCCAAGCAGTCGATGATCGTGCTGACCGCCCTGCTGGTCTGCCTCATCCCGACCACCATCGGCGCCCTGCTCTCCGCGATCGGCATCGCCGGCATGGACCGCCTGGTGCAGCGCAACGTCCTGGCCATGTCGGGCCGCGCCGTGGAGGCGGCGGGCGACGTTTCGACCCTCCTCCTCGACAAGACCGGCACCATCACCCTCGGCAACCGCCAGGCCTCCGAGTTCGTCCCCGTCACCGGCGCCATCGCCGCCGAACTGGCCGACGCCGCCCAGCTCTCCTCGCTGGCCGACGAAACCCCCGAGGGCCGCTCGATCGTGGTCCTCGCGAAGGAGAAGTACGGCCTGCGCGAACGCCACCAGGGCGAGCTGGCCGGCGCCGAATGGATCCCCTTCACCGCACAGACCCGTATGTCCGGCGTGGACGTGGACGGCCGCAAGGTCCGCAAGGGCGCGGCCGGTTCGATCATCGCCTGGGTCGGCGAACAGGGCGGTACGGTCGCCCCGGACGCCCGGGCCAGGGTGGACGAGATCTCCGGCGCCGGCGGCACCCCGCTGCTCGTCGCGCTGGAGGACGAGCGCGGGGCCCGTGTCCTCGGTGTCATCCACCTCAAGGACGTGGTCAAGGAGGGCATGCGCGAACGCTTCGACGAACTGCGGCGCATGGGCATCAAGACCGTCATGATCACCGGCGACAACCCGCTGACCGCGAAGGCCATCGCCGAGGAGGCGGGCGTCGACGACTTCCTCGCCGAGGCCACCCCCGAGGACAAGATGGCCCTCATCAAGCGCGAGCAGGCCGGCGGAAAGCTCGTCGCCATGACCGGCGACGGTACGAACGACGCCCCGGCCCTCGCGCAGGCGGACGTCGGCGTCGCGATGAACACCGGAACCTCGGCCGCCAAGGAGGCCGGGAACATGGTGGACCTGGACTCCAACCCCACCAAGCTCATCGAGATCGTGGAGATCGGCAAGCAGTTGCTGATCACGCGCGGCGCGCTGACGACCTTCTCCATCGCCAACGACGTCGCCAAGTACTTCGCGATCATCCCGGCCATGTTCGCGGCGGTCTACCCGGGCCTGGACAAGCTCAACATCATGGGCCTGCACTCCCCCGACTCCGCGATCCTCTCCGCGGTCATCTTCAACGCGCTGGTCATCATCGCCCTGGTCCCGCTCGCCCTCAAGGGCGTCCAGTACCGGCCCACCAGCGCCGACAAGATGCTCCGGCGCAACCTCACCCTCTACGGACTCGGCGGCCTCGTCGCCCCGTTCATCGGCATCAAGCTCATCGACATGGTCGTCTCCCTCATCCCCGGCCTGCGCTGAACATCAGGGCTCCGTCTCTTAGGAACGTGCTGAACCCATGAACAACTCCGTAGGCAACACCGCCCGCCTGCTCGGTGCCGGGCTGCGTGCCCTCCTCGTCCTCACCGTGCTGTGCGGGGTCCTCTACCCGCTCGCCGTCACCGGCATCGCCCAGGCCGCCTTCGGCCGCGAGGCCAACGGCTCCGAGATCAAGGACGCCGGCGGCAAGGTCGTCGGCTCCTCCCTGATCGGCCAGTCGTACGGGGACGACCTGCGCTGGTTCCAGGGCCGCCCGGCGGCGGGGCTCGCCGAGAACACCGTCAACACCCGGTACGAGCTGCTGGTATCCGGCGCCACCAACAAGGCGGCGGACAGCCCGGAGCTGCTGAAGTCGGTGCGGGAGGCCAAGGCCAAGGTGCTGCTCGACAACACCGTCCCGGGCTACGCCCCGCGGCCCGACCGGATCCCGGCCGACGCGGTGACCTCCTCCGGCTCCGGCCTGGACCCCGACATCTCCCCGGCCTACGCGGAACTCCAGACGGCCCGCGTCGCCCGGCGCAACGGACTGCCGGTGGCGGAGGTGGCCAAGCTGGTGAAGGCCCACACCGAGGGCCGCACCCTCGGCTTCATGGGCGAGCCGCGGGTCAACGTACTGGAGCTGAACACGGCCCTGCGGGACCTCAAGCCGTGATCGTGACCGGCTGGCTGTAGGCGTCGAGCATGCCCGTGGTGGAGGTGACCAGGACGAGGTAGCGGCCCGGTGCGACCCGGGGGACCGTCACGGTGACGCTCGTGCGGTGGGTCGCCACGCCGGTCGCCAGGACGGCCACCGTCCGGGCCTGGGAGCCGTCCATCGTGACGAGCTCGATGTCCACCACGTCGCCGGCCGGCCCCACCACGTACCAGGCGACGGCCTGCCGGCTGGCGCGCGGCCAGAGCGCGCCGGGCCCCGGGGACTTCACCAGGAGGTTGTCCGACTCCAGGAGGACCGCCGCCTCGGGGCGGTTCAGGCCCTGCAGGACGTGCCGGAAGAGGGACTTCAGGGAGGGGGCGGCGACCGACATGGTGCTCCTTCGCTGGTGCGGGGCCGGTGAACTGCGTCTCTTCCGAGAGTGGCCTGCGGACCCGCCCCCCACCAGGGTCTTCCGGCCGATCCTGGCGGGACCCGGGCGCCCGGGGGCCCGCTTCGACAACCTCCGCTTCGACCGCGGCGGCCGGCTCTGGGCGGCCGCCATGAGCGACGGCGTGCACTGCTACGACCCCGACGGCACCCTGCTCGGGCGGCTCGGCCTCCCCGAGACGGTGTCGAACATCGCCTGGGGCGGGGCCAAGCGCAACCGCCTCTTCATCACCGCCGGGACCAGCCTCTACTCCGTGGTCATGGGCGTCACCGGCCTGCACCCGGCCGGACCTGGGCGCAGGCCCTGGCCGGACGGCGCCGGCCGCCCCTGAAATCCCGGTGCCGGGACCCGTACCGCGCTGGCACACTCCCCGCATGGACGCCACTGCCGCGGGTCGGACCCGCCACTCCGTACGCGAGATGACCGAATCCGACATCGACGCCGTGGCCGCCGTACGCCAGGGGGCGTGGCGCCACGCCTACGCCGGGCTGATGCCGCAGTCCTACCTGGACGGCCTCAGCGTCACCGCGTTCGCCGAGCAGCGGCGTGCGGCCTTCGCCGCGTCGGCCGGTGGCGGCGCCGGCGCGGGCGCCGTGACCAACCTCGTGGCCGAGGGCCCCGACGGGGCGGTGCTCGGGTGGGCCGCCTTCGGCCCCGCCACGACCACGGATCCCGAGGGCACCGCGCGGGACGAGGGCGAGCTGTACGCCCTGTACGCGCGGCCCGACGTCATAGGCACCGGCGTCGGCCGCGCCCTGATGGCCGAGGTGCTGCGCCGGGCGGCCTACCCCGCGGTGCGGCTCTGGGTGGTCGAGGGCAACGCCCGGGCGATCCGGTTCTACGAGCGCGCGGGCTTCCGCCCCGACGGCGGTGCCCTCGTCGAGTACGCGGACGGCTCCCCGGTACCCGAACTCCGCTACCGCCGGGCGGCCGCCACCCCGCACTGAGCGGGCAGCGGGCCGCCGCGTCCCGTCCCGCCGTGCTCACGGCAGCCGTTCGGCCAGGGCTCGGGCCATCGCGACGGCCGAGGCCGCCTCCCTCGTGCGCCGGTACGGGGTCAGGTCGCGCAGCAGCCGGGCGAGCGCCTCGCGTACCGCGCGCGACCGCACCGCCGGGGCGGCCGTCAGGAACGCCCGCCAGTGCTCGCACGCCCGGGTGAGGTGCCCGAGGCGCAGCAGCGTCTCGGCGAGCGCGGCGTGCGTGAGCGCGGTGGCCCGGTGCCGGCCGGGTGCGCGGCCGTGGAGGGACCGTTCCAGCGCCTCGGCCGCGGCCGGGAACTCGCCGAGGGCGAGGTGGGTGCGGGCCCGGGCGAAGTCGAGGTCGGCCCGGGCGTACGCGTCGAAGGGCCCGTCGGGCGGTTGCGGCTGCGGCGTCGCCCGTATCGCGTGCCGTCCGTGCAAGCGGGTCGCGGCGGCCAAGTCCGCTTCCGCGGAGGACCGTTGCCCGGCATGGGCGTGCGCGGCCGCCCGCTGCACCAGGAGGAACGCCAGCGTGCCGGGCCCCCCGTCGGCGGGCGCGCTCTCCACCGCCGCCCGGGCGAGCCGTACCGCGTGCGCGGGCTGACCGAGCCGGCCGGCGTGCGCGCTCATCGCCCGCAGGGTGATCGCGTACATCCGCCGGTCCCGGGCCTGCCGGGCCAGCGCGAGGGCGATGCCGTGGTACTCCTGCGCGAGCCCGTGATGCCCGGCGTCCGCCGTCATCTCCGCTAGCAAGTGCGCGAGTTGGGCGTACCCCCGCCAGACGTCCGGCACCGGGCACGGCTCCCCGGACGGGCCCCGGCCGTCCGCGCGGCGGGCCGCGAAGGCGCCGGCGTCCTGGGCCAGCCAGGCCGCCAGGGCCGTCCGGGTGTGGACGCCGCCATGGGTGAGGTAGAGACCCGAGAAGGTTCCCGCGAGATCCCTCAACTGCGCCGCGTGCGCCGCGAGATGCCGCCGCGCGGCGAGCTCCGTGATGGTGGCTGCCGTACGCGCGCGCGGGCCCGCGGCCGGGCCCGCGTCACCCGGGCCGCGGCCGCCGCCCCGCGGCGGAACCGGGTCCCACGCCGCCGCCGGCACCGGCACCGGCACCGGCTGGTACGGGCTGCGCAGCAGCGGCCCCCTGCCGTGCGGATCCGCGTCCGCCCTGGCCTGCAGCGCGAGCCGCAGCAGGCCCTCGGCCCCGCCGCCGGCCCCGGCCACCCCTGCCATCGCCCCCGGCTCCGGCCCCGGCCCCGCCGGGCCCGCCGCCCCCGCCGATCCCGCTCCGAGGCCCGCCTCCGCCACCGTGACCAGCCGCCCGCACCGCTCCGTCAGCGCCGCCGCTATCAGCTCGGGCACGGGCCGGCGCGGCCGGGTGCCCGACAGCCAGTGCGCGACGGCGGTCCGGTCGTAGCGCAGGGCCAGCCCGTGCAGGGTCCCGAGCGCGTTGACGGCCCGCGCCAGCTCCGCCCCGCTCCACCCGGCCTCGGCCAGCAGATCGCCCAGCCAGGCGTTGGCCACCCGTCGCCCGCTCACACCGGCCGTCCCCGGCGCACCGGCGATCCGGTATTCAACGCTTTCACCCCTGCGCGCCCCGCATTGCCTTCTCCCCGCCCGCCCGCTGGTGTTCGCTGGAGCCGTTCCCATCGGATTCGACGGACCGGAGAAGCATGTCTGCCTCGCAAACGTCCCCTTCCCCCGCCCCCGCCCCGTACGCGTACCCGTTCCCCTACCGGATTTCCGGTGTCGGCGCCCAGATCGGCGAGGTGATATCCGTCGACGACTGGGCCCGGCTCGCGCACATTCCGCACCGCAAGCGGGCCGGCGGGGAAATCAGCGGCGCCGACATCGAGCGCATCCTCGGGGTCACCTCCAAGAGCTGGGACCGGGAGCGCTTCGCCTCGCTCGACACCGTCGTCGACGTCGCCCGCTCGGCGCTGCGCTCCGCCCTCGCGGAGCCCGGGGACATCGACGCCGTCTTCGTCGCCACGTGCACCCCGTACGAGATCATGCTCGACCAGGACGCCTTCAACCTGCTGCGCCGCCTGCGCATCCCCGACAGCGTGCCCCCCTTCCAGCTCGGCGCCGGCTGCGGCGGGCTCTCCCGCGTCGCCGCGCACCTGTCCCGGACGGGGGCCCGCCGCGCGCTGGTGATCTCGTACAACGCCGCGAGCCCGATCGGCATCGACGAGAACGGCATCATTTCCCAGTACAGCGGCGCGGACGGGGAGCATCCCTTCGCGCACACCCTGTGGTGTTCCGGGGCCCTTTTCTCCGATGCCGCGACCGCGCTGGTATTCGAGCGGGACGAGAGTTTCGAGGGCGGCCTCGGTTTCTATTCGCGCGATTCCCTCGATTTCGGGGGCGGGCCCGGATTCAGCGATCCGCTCATCCATTACCCCGGAGGCGGCGCGGCCCACCCGCCTGGCTTTCCCGGTTCCGCCGAACTCTCCGCCTTCGGACTCAACGGGCCGGAACTGGCCCGCTATTACTCGCGCGGCATGATGATGAACCAGGAGACCATGGACGCCCACCGCCCCGGTTTCGTGGACGAGGTGCGGCGCGTCTACACCCACCAGGCCGGTCCGGCCCTGGTCGAGGACTACCACCGACTCGCCGGCCTGGACACGGGCAAGGCCCCCGCGCACGCCCGCGAGCTCGGCAATCTCGTCACCTCCGCGACCCCGGTGCTCTTCTACACCGACGTGGTGAACGGCCTGGTCGGCGCGGGCGACGCCGTCTGCTTCTCCGTCATCGGCGCCGGGCCCGAACGCGGGGCCTTCCTCGCGCGGGTGGGGATCCCCGGCGAGGTCACCGTGACCACACCGCTGCCGCCGGTCCCGGCCGCCGCCGAAACCGACCGAGCCTCCCGGACCTCCCGAACCGCCGGGACCTCCCGGACCGCCGGGACCGCCGGTACCTCCGGGACCTCCCGGACCGCCGCGACCTCCGGGACCTCCCGGACCGCCGGGACGGCCGGGACGGCCGGGACCTCCCGGACCGCCGGGACCGCCGGAGCCACCCGGAGCACCGTCATCGCGTAGCCGCACGCGCCCACCTCCTTCGAAACGAGTCCGCCGTGCACATCGCCCTCGCCGGGGCCGCCAGCCCCACCGGCATCCGGCTCGCCGCCGAGCTGCTCGGCCGCGGCCACCACCTGACCCTGCTCACCGCCGGCGACGTACGGCGGAGCGGGCTCCTGCTGGCCCGTCAGCTCGCGCTGACCGGGCTGTATCCCGAGTACGTGGACCTCCTCGCGGCCCGGCTCGACGTGCGCCGGGGCGCCGAGGTCCTGGCCGGCGCCGCACCCGTCGGCGGCTTCGGCGCCGTCTGGTGCGTGGAGCAGCCCGCCGCCACGGCGGCCGCGCTGCTGCCCCTCGCCTCCGGAGGGGGGAGGCGTACGGCGTTCCACCTGGTCACCGTCGGGGACGCGGGTCCGGCCGGGCGGGCGGTCGCGGCCGCCGCCGTGCGGGACGGGTTCCCGGCCGGGGTGCACTGCCTGGCCCCGACCGTCAGCGACCTGGCCGACCACGCGGAGCTGCCCCGGCCGGCCTTCACCCGGCTCGCGGTCGCCGAGTCGGTGCGGCCGTACAGGCCGTCGCCGGGGCCGGGGCCGGGGGCGCCGGAGCAGGGGGCGCCGGCCGAGGTCGGGCTGCTGCCCCTCGCCCCGGCGGCCCGCGCCCTGGCGGAGGCCGCCGAGGAGCCCGGCTGGTCGGGGCTGCGCCGCATCGGCTGGGTGCACGCGCACCCCACCGGGGCGGCGGCCCTGACCCGGGCGGTCGGCCCGGAGCTGGCCCCCGGCCTGCTGCGGCGGCTGTCGGAACTCCAGCCCACGGCCGCCACGACCGAGCTGGACGGCCCGCCGCTCGGCGCCGGGTACCTCACCCGGGCTGCGGCGCCCGTCCTGCCTCCGGTCCGGCGGCCGGCCCGGACACCGGAGCGGGTGTGAGCACAGCCGGTGCCCCGGCCGGTGCCCCGGACAGGGCCACGGCCGGGGCACCGGCACGGGCGGCACCACTGCCGTGCGGGGCGGACCGGGCGGGCGGGTTCGGGACGTCAGGGGTCCCCATGGCCAGGGCATATGCGTATGGATCATTCATGATCCAAGGACAAGCCGCCCGCCCCCGCCCCGCAACTCCGGCCGACGGCTCGTCATATCGTTCCGCTCGACAGGTTTTCGCATGTGGCAGAACGTGCCGCGGATCCGACACGCCCACGGTCCGCCCTCGGCGTTCTCACCCGTTCGGGCGCACGCCCCCCACACCCGCTCCGGCGCCCACCCACCGGCCTCCATCTGCGAAGACGCACCGGAGGACGGGTGACGGAGCGATGACTTGCCGTCAGTTCGCCGTGTTACACGCCCCGCCGGGGGGCAGGGAAGGGTCCACTGCTCTCGGGACCGGCCGCCCGAGCCGGACCAGGAGGGATTCCCATGCCCCGCGCCAAGTGGGTGGTCGGCGTACTGACGGTGGCCGTGCTGTGCACCGGCCTAGGGGTGTTGCGCACCTCCGAAGGCGGCAGGCCGGCCGCCCCGACCGCGGGCGACGCCCTGCCCTCACGGGTCCTGGGGCTGTCCGGCCCGCGCCGGCTGGCCCGGCAGCTGGAGCACTCCGGCGGACACACCACCGGCAAGGGTGCCCGGCGGCCCGGACGGTCGGGTATCACGGCCCTGCCGGCCTCGCCGCCGCTGCGCCTGGTCATCCCGGCCCTCGGAACGGACGTACCGCTGAGGGGCGGTGCACCGTACGGCGGTCCGTACGCGCCGGAGCTGCAGGCCGGCGCCGCCGACGCCAAGCCGCCCGTCCCGGACCCCGCCGTATGGGACTCCGCGGGCCCGCCCCCGGGCTCGGCCGGTACCGCCGTGGTCTCCGGAGACCTGCCCCGGCTCGGCGAACTGCGGCGCGGGCAGACGATCGAGGTGGCGCGCGCGGACCGGCGTACCGCCGTGTTCACCGTGACCCGGGTCTCCCCCGGCCTCGCCGGACGCGGCGGGCCGTCCGGGCGGGCCCAACTCCGGCTCATCAGCGGCGAAACGGCCGTGCTGGCCCGCCTCACCGGCCACCGCCGGACCCCGCGCTGACCGGCGGCGGCCGCCGATGGACGGACACCCCCTGCGGCCACCTGACAGCCGTGGGGGGTGTCTTCGTCCCCCGGTCGGGGGACGCTGCGGTTCCGGGGGATGATCCGCCCGCGTGCCGGGGCACACCCTCGGCATGAGCGGTACGCGGCCAGCGCGACGGACGGCGCCGGACAGGGCCCTGATGACGGCCCTGACGGTGCTCTGCGCCGTGCTGCTGTGCCTGTTCGGCGTCGGCGGAGCCGCCCCGTCCACAGCGACGGCCGAAAGCTCCCGCTCCGCCCCGACCGCCCCGGCCGAGCCCACGGAGGCACCCTCCGATCCGGCCGGCGATCCCGAAGTACGGGTGGCCGTAAGGGTGCCGGCCCGAGGCGTCCCCGGCGTACGGGGACTGCAGCGGCCGGTGTTCCACGTGAAACCTCCCCGGTCCGGCCCCGCGGAGCCGGCCCCGCACGGGGCGGAGGCCGCCGCACCGGCGGCCTCCCTGCGGGCGGTACGGAGTGTGGTCCTGCGCTGCTGATCCGGCCGGCAGGCCGAGCAGCAGCACCGCGCGCCGGGCGCAGCAACGCCCTTGGCGCGCGTCCCCCCACACCCCCGAAACACCGTGAGGTTCCGCCATGCCCTTCGACCCGTACCTCGCCCTGAACGCCATGCTCCGCGCCGAGGCCGCGCGCTTCTCCCCGCCGGCCCCGCCGGCCGCGTCCGTGCGCACCCCGGAGCCCGAGCCCGCCAAGACCGCGCAGCCCGCCGCGGAAGCGCAGGCCGGGGAGGACACGGCCGCGTAGGACACCGTGCGGGGACACCGTGCGGGGACACCGCGCGGGGACACCGCGCAGGGGTGTCACGGCATGGGGAGGCACCGGCTCCCGCGCCCTCGGCAACGGAGAGTGGTCACGTGAGGTTCGACCACGGAGCGCGGGAACCGGCGCCTCAGTCAGTCTCCGTCACCCGCCCGTCGGCCCGCCTCGGCCTTTCGTCCGGAGTCCGCCGCCGAAAGTACCGGGCCCCGGCCCCCGCACACGGCGGGTGGCCGGGGCTCCGGCGTCGGGTCCCGGCCGCGGCCTACGGCGTACGGATCCGGCTCGCGCGGACGGCACCCTGGGAGCCGTGGCGCGTGTGGTAGCGGTAGAAGGCCGCCACGCCGACGCCCGCGCCGACGAGCAGGCCCAGGCCCGAGCTCTTCAGGATCGACTCGCCCCCCAGGCTGTAGAGGTAGCCGAAGGCGATGCCGGCGAAGGCCCCGTACGCCGCCGCGTGCGGCTCCTGCGCCAGCCGCGGGCCGATCCGGGCGAGGGCCATCAGGCAGGCGGCGAAGATCGCGCCGCACAGGATCCCGTAGAAGACGTTGCCCGCGTCGACGGGCCCCGTCTGACGTTGCATGAAGGCGGCGTAGACGCCGTAGACCAGTCCCGCGAGCAGCGGCCGCAGGAGGGCCGACCTGCTCATGTGGGCCGCCGTACCGGACGCCGGCTGCCGGTGCCCCCGGGGGGCGGTGGGTGCCGCATGTGCCATGACGGGCTCCTCTCTCCCATCAACCAGGGCACACCCGCAACCCGGGACCGGCAACCGGAGGAGTCCCCGGCTACACGGCGGGGGCCGCCCGGACCGCCACCGCGTCGATCTCGAAGAGCATGTCCGGCAGGGCGAGCGCGGCCACGCCGATCAGCGTCTGGGCGGGCAGTGCGGTGCCCCAGGCGGCATGCAGGTGCTTGAGCAGCACCTCCAGCTTCTCCTGGTCGTGCCCGACGACGTAGGTCCCGATCCGGGCGACGTCGCCGAGCCCCAGGCCCACGGCCTCCAGGGCGGTGCGGAGGTTGGCGAAGGCCTGCCCGACCTGGGCGTCGAAGGAGTCGGAGACCACGTGGCCGGCCGGGTCGGAGCCGTACTGGCCGGCTATGAAGACCTGCTCGCCGGGCGCGGAGACGACGTGGCTGTAGCCGTAGCCGGTGGGGTCGTGGAGTTCTGCCGGGTTGGTGATGCTGCGCGTCATTCCAAGCTCCTGGGTCAGTTGTCCGATGTCCGAGGGGGGTCCGTGCGAGGGGGATCCGTGCGAGGGGGGTCCGTACGGGGCCCACGCTCGGCGTCGAGCCAGGCCCGGAGGCGCTCGGGGGCCCCGGGGGCCTGCTGTTCGGCCTGCCGGCGGATCTCGTCGAGGGTCTGGCCGGCCAGCGCGCGGCGCCAGGCCAGCTCGGCCCGGCCCATGGCGTGCGCGATGGCGCAGTCGGCCGCGGGCGGCTCCTCGCCGCCGCCGGGGCCCTGTTGGCGGATCTCCGCGCACCGGAAGGCCTCGTCCGGCCCTTCGACGGCGGCGACCACGTCCATGAGCGAGATGGCGTCGAGCGGGCGCGCGAGGCGGAAGCCGCCGCGCGGGCCGGGGGCGGAGGTGACGATGCCCGCCCGGGCCAGGGCCTGGAGCTGCTTGTTCAGGTACGCCGCGGGCAGCTCGTGCCAGGCCGCCAGCCTCGCCGCCGAGACCGCCCGGCCGTCACCGGACCAGGCCAGGTTGAGGCAGCTGTGCAGGGCCCATTCGACGCCCTCGCTCATCTTCATAATCTGGATATTAGATGTCCAGATTAGAGTCGGCAAGAGGAACACGCCCGGCCCGCACCACCCGCCCGCAGCAACCCGGCTCGCGCCGCGCGCCCGGCCCCCTTTCCCTGGTGACGTGCGGACCTTCCTCTCGGCGGTACTCATCGCGCTCGTGGCCCTGCTGGTGCCCGCGAGCGCCGTCGCGTACTGGGCCGACCACGAGCTCGGCAGCGCCGACCGCTACACCGCGGCCATGTCCCCGCTCGCCTCGGATCCCGCCGTGCAGAACGTGGTCGTCACCCAGGCCGGCCGGGCCCTCTCCGGGCAGATCGACGCCGGCCCCTTCCAGGGCGGGGTCGACACCCTGCTCGGCGAGGCCCTGCGCTCCTTCGTCGGCACCCCGGCCTACCGGACCGCCTGGGACGCCGCGAACCGCGCCGCCCACGGCGCCTTCTTCCAGGCGCTCACCACCGGCGACGGCAACGCCGTGACCATCGACCTGGCACCCGTGATCGCCAGCATCAAGACCGACCTCGTCGACAACGGGGTGCCGCTCGCCGACCGCATCCCCGAGACCCACCTCTCGGTCAAGGTCATGGAGTACGACAACCTCGGCGCGCTCCGGAAGGGGTTCCGCATGCTGCAGATCGCCGGGGTCTGGCTCCCCGTCCTCACCGTGGTGCTGGCCGCGGTCGCGGTCGCCGTCGCCGTCAGGCGCCGCCGGGCCGTCCTGGCCACCGGGCTGGGGCTGGCCGCCGGGGCCGTCCTGCTGTGGGTGGCCGTGGTCGTGTGCCGCCGCCTCACCCTGGACGACCTGCCGGCCGACATCGACCGGGCGGCCGCCGAAGCGGTGTACGACGCGCTCACCGCGTTCCTGCGGACCACCGCCTGGGTGGTGCTGGCCGTCGGGCTCGCCGCCGCACTGGCCGCCTGGCTGGCCGGCCGGCTGCGCCGCACCCCATAAGCTCGGAACCGGCGCATTGGCGCGCAATTCCGTAGAAGAATCCTTAGAACAGCACAGAAGAACCGATTCACGAGCGGCGGCACGGAAGCGGGATGAGCACCGAACGCACCGAAGACATACCGCCCGGGCGGACCGCCCGGACCCGGCGGACCGGAGGGGCCGCCCGGACCGGTGGGGCTGCCCGGAACGGAGGGGCCGACCGGACCGGTGGGGCCGACCGGACCGGTGGGGCTGGCAGGACCGGTGGGGCTGGCAGGACCGGTGGGGCCACGCCGGCGGCCGCCGGACGGTTCGGCCCGCTGGCCCCGCCCGCCTGGCTGCTGAAGGGGCTGCGGCCCAGCTCCGCGCGGATCCCCTGGGCCGCCGCGCTGCGCGCGGCCGTCGCCATGGCCCTGCCGCTGGCCGTCGGCTTCGCGCTCGACGAGCCCGAGTACGGGGCGCTCGTCTCGATGGGCGCCCTGTCCGGGGTCATCGGCGACACCGCGGACGCCTACCGGATGCGGATCCTGAACATCGCCGTGCCCCAGCTGTTCGGGGCGGTGGGCGTCGCGCTGGGCACCCTGGTCTTCGGGCACGGCTGGGTCGCGGTCGGCGTCCTCACCCTGGTCGGCCTGGTCTCCGGGATGATCTCCTCCATCGGCACGGTGGCCTCCGTCTCCGGGCTGCTGCTCCTGCTGAACGCCGTGGTCGGCGCCGGCCTCCCGATGCCCAGTCCCTGGTGGACGGCCCCCCTGCTGCTGAGCGCCGGCGGGCTGTTCGTGCTCCTGCTGACCCTGCTGGGCTGGCCGCTGCGCGGCCGGCAGCCGGAGCGGGCCGCCGTCGCCGCCGCGTACCGCGCCCTGGCCGACTCCCTGGAGGCCGCGGGACGGCCGGGACCCGCGTACGAGGAACGCCGCCAGCAGGTCACCCAGGCCCTGAACCACGCCTACGACCTGGTGCTGGGCCGCCGGGCCCGGGTGCACGGCCACAGCCCCTCGCTGGTGCGGATGCTGGCCCAGCTGAACGTGCTGATCCCGCTCGTCGAGGCCGCCCCCGCCGCGCACCTGCGCCACCGGCCCCTCGACCCCGCGGTCCCCGCGGCCGTACGGGAACTGGCGACGGCGGTCGAGCAGGGCCGCACGGACGTCCCCGTACTGGACCTGCCCGCGCCCGACGGGCAGTCCGAGCGGGCCCTCGACGCGGCCCTGCGGCACGCCGCGACCATCGTTCCGCTGGCCGAGCCCGACATGCACAACGTCGACGACCGGCTCGGCCGGCCGGCCGCGCTGCGGGTCCGGGCCCGCCGGGTGGTGCGCGACATGATGTTCTCCGAGGCCTCCTGGCGGTACGGGCTGCGGCTCGCGCTGTGCATCGGGCTGGCGCAGGCCCTGGTCTCGGTGGTGGAGATCGAGCGCTCCTACTGGGTCGCGCTGACCGTCACCTTCGTCCTCAAGCCCGACTTCGGCTCGGTGTTCTCCCGGGCCGTGCTGCGCGCGCTGGGCACCGCGGGCGGGCTCGTCGTCGCGGCCGCCGTGCTCTCCGAGGTGCCGCGGGGGTGGTGGGACGTGCCCGTCATGGTGGTCCTGGCGGCCCTCATCCCGGTCTTCTCGGTCAAGGGCTACGCCTTCCAGACCGCGGCCATCACCCCGGTCATCCTGCTCCTGTCCGACCTGCTCAACCACCAGGGCTTCGACCTGGTCCGGCCCCGGCTCCTCGACAGCCTGATCGGCTGCGCCATCACCCTGATCGCCGGATACGTGCTCTGGCCCGAGAGCTGGCACACCCGGCTCGGCGACCGGCTCGCCAACGCGGTGGACGACGCCGCCCGGTACGTGGAGCGCGCCTTCGGCCCGGTCCCCGACACCGAGGCCGGCCGGCGGGCGGCCCGCACCGCCCGGCTCCAGGCCCGGCGCCGCATCTACCGGGACCTGTCGGGGGTGCGCAGCGAGTTCCAGCGGGCGCTGACCGAGCCGCCGCCGACCGGGGAGCGGGCCGCCGCGTGGTGGCCGCTGGTGGTCGCCGTCGAGCGGATCGTCGACGCGACGACGGCCGCCCGGGTCCGGGTCAACCACGGCGCGCCGCCCCCGGTCCCCGAGGAGGCCGAGGCCATCGCCGAAGACCTCCGGGCCCTGGCCCACGGCGTGCGCCGGGTGCGGACCCCCGCCCAGCTCCTTCCCACCGCACCCCCCGAGGTCGCCGAGTCCTCCGTCCTCGCCCCGGTCCGCCAGGAACTGGAAGCGGCCAGAGCCATCGCGAACCCCACCCGCGATTAGGGGGTGTCTCCGGATCGTGCGCCGCCGCCGTCCCTCCAATGGCCCCGCCCCCGGGCCACCCCGCCACGGGCGGGAGAGCATCGGCACATGAGGCCCTTCCTCCGGCGCAGCCGCTTCCTCCTGCTGGCGGCCGCCCTGTCGGCGGCCGCGGGCTGCGCCGACGTGGAGGGCCTCCAGAACGACGGCGACCTCGGCACCGCCCACGCCCCCCGCACTCTGTGGAAGGACATCCGTCCCGACCCGCCGGCTCCGGGCCAGCAGTCCGGGGCGGCCGCCGCCGTCCCGGGTCTGGCCAAGGTCCCCGGGCTGTCCATGAAGGGCGTGAACGCCGTGGACGTCGTACGGGCCGACATCACCGCGGCCACCGCCGCGGACGCCGGTACCGGCCGGCTCGTCGACCCCCGGGCGATCCAGCGCCTCGCGCTCTGTACACAGGCTGTGGACGGCGGCCCCGACTGCCCCGTCCGGCCCGCGGTCCTGGCCGACGTGACGGGCAACGGCAGGCCGGAGCTGATCACCGCCCTGGACATCGACGGACGCCTGAGCGAACTGCGCGTCTACACCGTCCAGGACGACGGCACCATCGCCCGCATCCTGTCCCGGCGCGCCGTCCTGGAGGGCGTGGAGGTGGCCGCCGAGCACCTGGCGGTGCGCGAGCCGACCTCCAACCCGAAGAAGGCCTCCATCTCCGACTACGTGTGGGACCCGGAGGCCGGGATCATGAACCTCTCGCAACTCACCCTCGACGAGTGCCCGGACCAGGGCGACGACGCCTCCCCCTGCCCGGGCGCGGGCGCCGCCGGTGCGGGCTGAGGAGGCCGGGACCGATGCGTCGCACGAGCAGCCTGCGCTGGAAGATCGCCATGACCACCACGGCCGTGTGCTGCGCCGTCGCGGCGGCGCTCGGCATCCTCGTGCACAACGTGGTCGCCCGGCAGCTCGTCGGCGAGGTCCGCAAGGACGTGGACCGGGACCTGGACTACGCCCTGGCCCAGTACGAGTACGGCACCGCGCGCGGCGACGGGAACAGCGCCCTCGACCCGCCCGGCCTCCCGGCCCCGCTGCGCGCGCTGGTCGCGCGCGGACTGACCGGCAGCATGACCGGCAAACAGGACGGGAAGCCGGTCATGTGGGCGGCCGGGCCCGCCGACGGCAAGCCCCTCGCCGTCTGGGTCCCCTACGAGAGCACCCGCACCCGGCTGCGGGAGATCGACGCCGCCATCCTGGTCTCCGCGGTCCTCGCCGCCGGGGTCGTCGCCCTGGCCGGCATCTTCCTCGCGGGCCGCATCAGCCGCCGGCTCGCCACCACGGCCGCCGTGGCCCGCCGGATCAGCGCCGGGGACCTCGACGCGCGCGTCGGCTTCCCGGCCGGCGGAGCGGGGCCCCGCGCACGCTCCCGCGACGAGGTGCGGGACGTGGCGCAGGCCCTCGACTCCATGGCGGCCTCGCTCCAGGCCCGGCTGGAGGCGGAGAAGCGGTTCACGGCGGACGTCGCGCACGAGCTGCGCACCCCGCTCACGGGATCCCTGGCCGCGGCCGCGCTGCTGCCCGAGGGACGCCCCAAGGAGATGATCAACGACCGGCTGGGGGCCCTGCATCTGCTCACCGAGGACCTGCTGGAGATCTCCCGGCTGGACTCCGGCGTCGAACGCGCCGATCTGGCCCGGGTGGAGCTGGGCCGCGCGGTGGAGCGTACCGCGGCGAGCACCCGGCTGCCCGTCGCGGTACGCGTCGAGCGGGACGCGGTGGTGCTCACCGACCGGCGCCGCCTCGACCGGATCCTGGCCAACCTGCTGGTCAACGCCCACAAGCACGGGCGGCCGCCGATCGAAGTGACCGTCACCGGCCCGCTGGTGACCGTACGGGACCACGGACCGGGCTATCCGGCCGAGCTGATCGACCAGGGCCCGCGGCGCTTCCGCACCGGGGATCCCGGACGCGGACGGGGCCACGGGCTCGGCCTGACCATCGCGGCCGGCCAGGCGGAGGTGCTGGAGATCGAACTGCGCTTCGCCAACGCCCCCGACGGGGGCGCCGTCACCACGCTCCTGCTGCCGGTCGGGCGCCTGCCGGACGGAAGTTGAGCGGGGGCGGTGGATGTTTCACGTGAAACATCCACCACCCCCGCACGGGTCAACTCACCTCACCTGACGGGTCGGAGGTCAGACGCCGATGTTCTTGCCGTCCTTGCGCCAGACCGACACGACCGACGGACGGACGATCTTGCCCGGACCGTCGGGCCACACCGACTGGGGGTTCTCGACGGAGGCGCCGTCGATCTCGCCCGGGTGCTGCACGGCCACCAGCACGCGCTTGTCCTGGATGAGCGGGCCACAGGTCTCCGCGCCGCGCGGAACCGTCAGGAACTGCTTCAGCTCGCCACGGCGTTCACCGGCGGTCGCGACGCCGAACAGGCCGTCGTGCGAGCCGAGCTGGTTGCCGTCCGTGGAGATCCACAGGTTGCCGTGCGGGTCGAAGGCCACGTTGTCCGGGCAGGAGATCGGGCTGACCTTGTCCTTCGGGAAGCCCGCGAAGTAGGTCGCCGGGTCGTTCGGGTCACCCGCGACCAGGAACAGGCGCCAGGCGAAGCCGTCGCCGGCCGGGTCGTCGAAGTTCTCGGCGAGCTCCAGGATCTGGCCGTGCTTGTTCAGGTTGCGCGGGTTGGCCTCGGTGGCGCCTTCCTTGCCCGGCTTGCCGCGGTCGGCGTTGTTCGTCAGCGCGATGTAGACGCGGCCGGTGCGCGGGGACGGCTCCACGTCCTCGGGACGGTCCATCTTGGTCGCGCCGACCTTGTCGGCGGCCAGCCGCGTGAAGACCGCCACCTCTTCGGCGGTCAGGCCCTCCACGTGCGAGACGTTCCCGTTGGGGGAGGAGGTGAGCAGCTTGATCCAGACGCCCGAACCGTCGAACTCACCGTCGGAGGGGAGCTTGCCGGTGCCGTCGAACTCGGCGACCGGGGAGTCACCGGTCAGCTTGGCGACGTAGAGGGTGCCCTCGTCGAGCAGCGTGAGGTTGTGCTCCTTCGCCGCGCGCGAGTCGCCCTTCTTCATCTGCTTCGAGGAGACGAACTTGTAGAAGTAGTCGAAGCGCTCGTCGTCGCCCATGTAGACGACCGGGCGGCCGTCCTCGGTCAGACGGGGCTGCGCGGCCTCGTGCTTGAAGCGGCCGAGCGCGGTGCGCTTGCGCGGGACGGAGTTCACGTCGTACGGGTCCAGCTCGACGACCCAGCCGAAGCGGTGCGGCTCGTTGGGCTCCTGCGCGACGTCGAAGCGCTTGTCGAACCGCTCCCACTTGCGCTCGGTGGCGCCGGCGGTCACGCCGTAGCGCTTCAGGCGGGCCGCCTGGGTGGGGTCGGTGACCAGGCCGGCGTTGCCGAAGTACTGGTTGAAGTTCTCCTCGCCGTGGAGGGTCGTGCCCCACGGGGTGGTGCCGCCGGCGCAGTTGTTGAGGGTGCCGAGCACCGTGGTGCCGGTGGCGTCGGCCGAGGTCTTCACCAGCTCGGTGCCGGCGGCGGGGCCGGTCAGCCGGAACTCGCTGGTGGCGGTCAAACGGCGGTTGAGGCGGTGGCGGCTGATGGCCGTCAGCTTGCCGCTGCGGTGGTCCTCCTGGACCGCGACCACGGACAGACCGTGCGCGGCCCAGGCGATCTCGACCTGCTCGCGGGTCGGGTTCGCCGGGTCGTACGCCTTGAACATGAGGTTCTCGTCCGTGTACTCGTGGTTGGCCACGAGCAGCTGCTGGCGCTCGTAGTCGCCACCGAGCGGGAGCAGGCTCAGGAAGTCGTTGTTGTAGCCGAACTGACCGGCCTGGGCGGCGGCGGTCTGCTTGTCCGGGTTGAAGCCCGGCGCGCCCTTGACGATCGGGTCGCCCCAGCGGATGACCACGTTCTGCTCGTGGCCCTCGGGGATCGAGACCTGGTCGACGGTGTTCGGCGCGACCGGCTTGAAGCGCAGGCCGCGTGCACCCTCGGCGTTGACACCGGCGGCGCCGGCGCGCTGCGCCTCGACGGTGGGGTCCGCGGAGGCGGAGGAGCCGTTGCCGCTCAGCGTGAGGGCGGTACCGGCGGCCGAGGCGACGGTGACGACCGCGGCGGAGCGGAGCATCGCGCGGCGGGAGTAGGCGCGGGCTATGACGTCACCGGCGTACTCGTTGTCGCTGGTGTTCGGCACCTCGTGGAAGCAGGCGTCGCCGCAGCGGTAGCGGCAGGTGAGAGCGGAACGGCCGCCCCCGTGAGATGAGCCGATGAGCGGCAGGAGCTTGCGCACGAGTGTCCTCCGTTGATGCACGGTCCCCGACAACGTGTCGGAACAATCCGTCGGTGACGCTATGGGCGGGTTGCGCCGAAGCGGCGGCCGATGGATGAACGGCCGGTGAATCCGGCACGTCGGGGCGGCAGTTCGGGGGCGGAACGGGTGTGTTTGAGCCGTGGGCGCCACGAAAGGTGCCCCTCCCGAAGTTCCAGCCAAGGGGCCGATAACCTTACGTGTCCACTCTGGGCAGGGATCTACCGCGCCTCACGGACAAATGACGCACGCACTCATGCGAAAGGCCTGGCCCATGGGTATTCGGAGCTTGTTGCGCAAGGTGTTCGGACGGACTGCTGAACAGGTTCCGGAGACGACCGGCACCACTTCGGCGGCCCTCCCGAGCCAGACCGAACGCACCCCCCTGGACGCGGCCGCCGAACTGGTCGCCGCCTCCTTCGACAACCCCACGGTTCCCCCGCAGTCCACCCCGCGGGACCGCGAACCGGGCACCGTCCTGACCGCCCCGGCCCCGGCCCCCACCCCGGACCCCACGGTCCCGGAGGCCCGCCGCTCCCCCACCGCCGCTTCCCCGGCAACCCCGCCGGCCCCGGCGGTCACCGAAGCGGAGCCCGCCGCCGAAGCGGAGCCCGCCGCCGAGGTGGAGCCGGCCGCCGAGCCCGCCGCCGAGGTGGAGCCCGCCGCCGAGCCCGCCGCCGAGACGGAGCCGGCCGCCGAGCCCGCCGCCAAGGCGGAGGCGACCCCGGAGCCGTCCACCACCGAGCCCGAGGCGGAGCCGCTCGCGCCCGCGGCCGAGGCGACCCCCGAGGCCGAACCGGCCGCGGAGCCCCTGCCGGAAGCAGCCGCCGAGGCGGAGCCGGCCCCGGCCGAAGCCGAGGCACCCGCGCCCGAGGCCGACGCCCCGGCGGAGCCGGTCGAGCCCCGGGCGCCGGAGGCGGACGCCGAGCCGCTCGCCGCCGAGGCGGAGGCGGAGCCCGAACCGGCCCCGGCCGCAGCCCCGGAGGCGGACGCCCCCGAAGCCCGCACCGAGGCGGAGGCGGAGGCCGAGGTCGTCGCCGAGGCCGAACTCCTCACCGCCGAGGCCGCCGCACCGCAGGCGCAGCACGCGGAGCCCACCGAGGCGGAGCCCACCCCGGCCGAGGCCGAGGCAGCCGACGCCGCGGCCGACGCCGAGGCCCTGACCGCCGACGCCGCCCCGCAGGCACAGGACACGGCCACCACCGTGGCGGAGGCGGAGGCCGAGGTCGTCGCCGAAGCCGAACTCCTCACCGCCGAGGCCGCCGCACCGCAGGCTCAGGACGCGGAGCCCACCGAGGCGGAGCCCGCCCCGGCCGAAGCCGAGGTCGTCACCGAGGCGGAGCCCGCCCCGGCCGAGCCGGAGCTCCTCCCCGCCGAAGCCGCCGCAGGCGGCCCCGCTCACAGCCTCGCCGCCCTCAAGCGGCAAGCGCCCCCGCTCGCGGCCGCGTACAAGGCCGCCGGGCAGGCGCTGCGCGCCAGGGGCAAGGCCGGCGCCCGCGCCACCGTGTTCCTCGTGCTCGACCGGTCGGGCTCGATGCGCCCGTTCTACAAGGACGGCAGCGTCCAGCACCTCGCCGACCACGCCCTCGCCCTCGCCGCGCACCTCGACGAAGAGGCCACCGTCCGTACGGTGTTCTTCTCCACCGAGCTGGACGGCACGGCCGACCTCGCCCTCGACGCGTACGACGGGGCATGGGTCGAGGCCCGCCACGCGGAGCTCGGCCGGATGGGCCGCACCAGCTACCACGTCGCCGTCGAAGCCGTCATCGAGCGCTACCGGAAGGACGGCGGCGAGGGCCCGGCCCTGGTCGTGTTCCAGACGGACGGCGCGCCCGACAACGTACGCCCCGCCCGCCAGGCGATCGCCGACGCCGCCATCGCCGCCCCCGGCATCCACTGGCAGTTCGTCGCGTTCGGCGAGCACGACTCCAAGGGCTTCGACTTCCTGCGCAAGCTGGACGCCGACGGCACCGCCGGCGCCGGCTTCTTCCACGCCGGCCCCGCCCCCGCCGAACTGAGCTCCGCGGCCCTCCTCAAGGGCCTGCTGGAGAAGTTCTAAGCCAGAGCCAGAGACAGAGCCGGAGCCGGAGCCAGCGGCAGATACGCGGAAGGGCCCGGGATCCGTACGGATCCCGGGCCCTTCCGTCGTACCGCGGCCTACCGGCTCACTGGTGCGGCTTGACGGCCTTGTCGACCGGCTCGCTCGTCTTGGTCTCCACCGGCTTGCGCAGCGCGATGTTCAGCTCGCGCAGGCGGGACTCCTCCAGGATGGTGGGCGCGCCCATCATCAGGTCCTGCGCGTTGCCGTTGAGCGGGAAGGCGATGGTCTCGCGGATGTTCGGCTCGTCGGCGAGCAGCATCACGATGCGGTCCACGCCCGGGGCGATGCCACCGTGCGGCGGGGCGCCGAGGCGGAACGCGCGGAGCATGCCCGCGAACTCGCGCTCGACGGTCTCCGCCTCGTAACCGGCGATCTCGAAGGCCTTCAGCATGACCTCGGGCTCGTGGTTGCGGATGGCGCCGGAGGACAGCTCGATGCCGTTGCAGACGATGTCGTACTGCCACGCCAGGATGTCGAGCGGGTCCTTCTCCTCCAGGTCCTTCATGCCGCCCTGCGGCATGGAGAACGGGTTGTGGGAGAAGTCGATCTTGCCGGTCTCCTCGTCCGCCTCGAACATCGGGAAGTCGACGATCCAGCAGAAGCGGAAGACGTCCTCCTCGAACTGTCCGGCGCGCTTGGAGGCCTCGACGCGGACGCCCGCCATGATCTTGGAGACCTCGTCGAACTCGCCCGCGCCGAAGAACACGGCGTGCCCGGCGGCCAGGCCCAGGCGCTCGGTGAGGACCTTGACGTTCTCCTCGGTGAGGAACTTGGCGATGGGGCCGGTCAGGCCGCCGTCCTCGCCCACGCGGACCCAGGCCAGGCCCTTGGCGCCCAGCGAGATCGCGTACTCGCCGAGGCCGTCGAAGAACTTGCGGGGCTGGGCGGCGGTGTCCGGGACGGCCAGGGCGCGCACGTGCTTGCCGGCGAACGCCTTGAACTCCGAGCCCTCGAACACGTCGGTGATGTCGACGAGCTCCAGCTTGGAACGCAGGTCGGGCTTGTCGTTGCCGTACTTCATCATCGACTCGCGGAACGGGATCCGCGGGAACGGCGAGGTGACCGGGCGGCCCTTGCCGAACTCGGTGAAGATCTCCGTCATCAGCCGCTCGATGGGCTGGAAGACGTCCTCCTGCTCGACGAAGGACATCTCGACGTCGAGCTGGTAGAACTCGCCCGGCGAACGGTCGGCGCGGGCGTCCTCGTCGCGGAAGCAGGGCGCGATCTGGAAGTACCGGTCGAAGCCGGAGATCATCAGCAGCTGCTTGAACTGCTGCGGCGCCTGCGGGAGGGCGTAGAACTTGCCCGGGTTCAGGCGGGACGGCACGACGAAGTCACGGGCGCCCTCGGGGGAGGTCGCGGTGAGGATCGGGGTCGCCATCTCGTTGAAGCCGAGGGCCACCATCTTGGAGCGGATGGAGGCGATGACGGCCGAGCGCAGCATGATGTTGCGGTGCATGCGCTCGCGGCGCAGGTCGAGGAAGCGGTACTCCAGACGGCGCTCCTCGTTCACCCCGTCGTCGGTGTTGATGGTGAAGGGCAGCGGGGCCGCGGCACCGAGCACCTCGACCGCGGTGACCTCGACCTCGATGTCGCCGGTGGCGAGCTCGGGGTTGACGTTGTCCGCGCCGCGGGAGACGACCTTGCCGTCGATGCGGACGACGGTCTCCTTGGTGACGCTGCTGAGCGCCTCGTTCGCGGCCGTGCCGGGACGGGCGACGAGCTGCGTGATGCCGTAGTGGTCACGCAGATCGATGAAGAGGATGCCGCCCAGGTCGCGCCGATTGTGCAGCCAGCCGCTCAGCCGGACGTCGGAGGCGACGTCGGAGGCTCGGAGCTCGCCGCACGTGTGGGACCTGTACCGATGCATCAGTCATCCAGTTCTACGTGATACCAGGGTGGATTCAACCGTCCCAAGGTTACCGTCCGGGGCGCGAGCCCGTGCGGGCCCGCTCGCCGGGGCCCGGACCGGGGTCCTCACCGGGTCCCTCACCGGGGTGGTGAACAGGCACGTCAGGCGGATGACCTGTAAAGATGACCGAGTGCGCACCGAGGACGTCCTGGCCGCCATCGCGACCGGTCTGTGGCGATGGGACAACGCCTCCGGGACGGTCAGCCTCGACGGCGAGGCCGCCCGGCTGCTCGGGCTGCCCGCCGAGCCCGTCGCGCTGCCCGAGGTCGCCGTGCGCTCGCGCTTCCACCCGGTGGACTGGAACGAGATCAACGGCATCGTCAACCTCGCGGTCGCCGAGGGCACCCTCGCCGAGGCCCGGCTGCGGATCATGGACGAGGACGGGCGCGTGCTGCGCACCGTGCGCAGCCGCTCGAAGCCGCTGGAGAACCGCACCGCGGACGGCCGCGTCGACTACGAGCTGATCGGCACGATCCAGGAGATAGCCGAGGCGCAGCCCGGCACCACGGCCGTGCACACCCCCATCACCGGCGACTGGCGCCGCTCGCGGGAGGCGTTCCTGCTGGACGCCGGGCGGGCGCTGGCCGAGGCCCGCTCCACCTCCGAGGTGCTGCGGGTGGCGGCCTCGCTGTCCATGCCCGGGTTCATCCCCGACGGGCTGGCCGTCTTCGGCGTGTCCGGCGACCGGCTGTCGATCATCGGGCACCACGGGCACGATCCCGGCGACGAGGGCCCCTTCGCGGACATGCCGCTGCAGACGGACTACCCGGCCGCGGAGGTCGTCCGTACCGGCCGGGCGATCTACCTGCCGAGCCCGGAGGACTACAAACGGCGCTTCCCGGCCACCTGGCCGCTCGCCCAGCACTTCGGCCGGATCTCCTGGGCCTTCCTGCCGCTGATCGTCGCGGGACGCACCATGGGCGCCTGGATGGCCGCTTTCAAGCACCCCGTGTCCTTCTCCCCCGACGAGCGCTCCGTCCTGACGACGGTGGCCCGGATGCTCGCGCAGGCGCTCCAGCGCGCCGGGGTGGCCGAATCCGAGCGGGAGCTCACCACGGGCCTGCAGCGGTCGATGATGCCGCAGCTCGGCCCCGAGATCCCCGGGATGACGCTGGCCGCGCGCTACGTGCCGACCGGCGGCGGGCTCCAGGTCGGCGGCGACTGGTACGACATGATCCCGCTGCCGTCGGGACGGTTCGCGCTGGTCATCGGCGATGTCCAGGGCCACGACGTCCGGGCGGCCGGCCTCATGGGCCAGCTGCGGATCGCGGTGCGCGCGTACGCCTCCGAGGGCCACCGGCCCGACGCGGTCCTCTCGCGCGCCTCCCGGTTCCTGGCGGGCCTGTGCTCGGAGCAGGAGGACACCGGCGCGGCCACGGGCCGGCCGGGCACGGGCGTCGGTGCCGGCGGCGGCACCGGGGACGGGGGCGCCGGGGACTCCGACGTCCAGAGCCCGCGCTTCGCGACCTGCCTGTACGTGGAGTGCGATCCGGCGACCGGACTGCTGGAGGTGGCCCGCGCCGGGCACCCCGACCCGGCGGTGCGGATGGCCGACGGCACCGTCCTGATGCGGCCCACGGCGGGCGGGCTGCCGCTCGGGATCGTGCCGGACACCGACTACCCGACGACCCGGTTCACCCTGGAACCCGGCGAGACGATGATGCTCTGCACCGACGGGCTCATCGAGACGGGCGGGCACGACCTCGACACGGGCTGGGCCCGGCTGCGGGCCATCCTGGAATCGCAGACCCCCTACGACGCGCAGGACGCGGACCCGGAGCCCCGCCACCTGGAACGGCTGGCCGACCTGCTGGTCCAGGCGGTGCACGGCCCGTCCTCGCACCACACCACCGGCCCCCTGGCCGACCGGCGCGAGGACGACATCGCCGTCGTCCTGCTCTGCCGCGAGGGCGCCGGCTGCGGCTGCGAGACCCCGCTCCTGCACCCGGCGCGGCCGGCCCGGCGCACCATGACGACCGTCGCCCAGGCCGAGCCGGAGCGGGTCGCGGGGGTCCGCCAGCAGATCCGCGAGCTGCTGCACGACTGGGCCGACCCGGAGCAGGTCGACTCGGCGGTGCTGATGGTCTCCGAAATGGTGACGAACGTACTGGTCCACACGGACGGGGACGCCCTGCTGATCGCGGAGGCGGTGGGCGAACTCGGCGCGCGCCGGCTGCGGGTGGAGGTAGCGGACGCCTCCGACGAGCTGCCGCACAAACGGCACCCGGGAGAGATGGCGTCGAGCGGCCGGGGCGTCCTGCTGCTGGAGATGCTGGCGGACGACTGGGGCGTCGACCCGCGCGGCGAGGGCAAGTCCACCTGGTTCGTGCTCCTCGAACAGTCCAAGCCGGTCGAGCCGCAGGACTGAGCGGAGCCGCCGCGCTCCCCGGCGGGGCGCGGCCGGGGGCGGCTGCCCACCTGTTTGTATGAGCCGTGCCGACAACTCCCCTGCTGCCCGAGCCCGTACGCCGCCTCGTCGCCTGGTGCGTCGTCGTCCTCCTCGTCACCGCCGTCCTCGCGCTCGTCGTGTGGCTGTGCGCCGTCTTCCGTACGGTGGTGACGCCGGTGCTGCTCGCGGTGCTCGGCACGGCCCTGCTCGGGCCGATGCACCGGCGGCTGGTCCGCATGAAGGTCAACCGCTCGCTCGCCGCGGCCCTCACCTGCCTGACCGTGGCCGCCGTGGTCGGCGGGGCCGGGTACATCGTCGTCCTCGCGCTCGTCGAGACCGGCGACCAGATCATCGACTCCCTGCGGAAGGCCGGCACGGACCTCGCGCAGCACTTCGGGGCGCTCGGCACCTCCCTGGAGGACGTGGCCGGGAACTCCCGGGAACTGCTCGCCAAGTTCGGCGGAACCGCCGCCTCGGGCGTGGTGACCGGGCTCAGCGTGGTCGCGACGATGCTCGCGACGGCCCTGCTGGCCATGGTGCTGATCTTCTTCTTCCTCCGCGACTCCGACCGGGCCGTGAGCACCCTGCGTTCGATGGTGCCGAGCCGCTCGGGCGATCTGATGGAGGCCATGGGGCGGCGCGCGTACGGGGCCGTCGAGGGCTTCATGCGCGGGACCACCTTCGTGGCCCTGGTCGACGCCGTCCTGATCGGCGCGGGCCTGCTGATCCTCCGGGTCCCCGGGGCCGTCGGGCTCGCCGCCCTGGTGTTCGTGACCGCCTGCATCCCCTACCTCGGCGCCTTCCTGTCCGGCGCCGTGGCCGTCCTCGTCGCCCTCGCCGACCGCGGCTGGGTGATCGGCCTGTGGGCCCTGGGCGTGGTGCTGGCCGTCCAGATGATCGAGGGGTACGTGCTCCAGCCCATGGTGCAGAGCCGCACCGTGCAGATGCACCCGGCGGTGGTGATGCTGTCGATCACGGCCGGCGCGAGCGTCGCCGGGATCCTCGGGATGCTGCTGGCGGTACCGCTGACCGCGGCCCTCTTCGGGGTGGTCTCGGAGCTGAAGTCCCGGTACGCGGCGCAGGCCTGAGCCCCGGCCTCAGTCCCCCGGGCGGCCGGTGAGGCGGGCCATGGCCGCCTCCGCCCGGTCCAGCTCCGCCCACCAGCCCGGCAGGGCCCCGCGGTGCCGGGGGTCGGTGCGCAGCCGCTCCAGTTCGGCCCGTACGCCGGCCAGTTCGTGGTGGATCCGGCGGCGCAGGGCGTGCGGGGGCTCGGCGGCCGCGCGCAGCTCCGCGTACTCGGCGACGGCTTGGTGGAGCCCCGCCAGCCGCCGCGGGACCCGGGCGCGGGTGTCCTCGGGCCAGAGCAGGTGGCCGAGGACGAAGGCCAGCGCGCAGCCGGCCAGCGTGTCGAGCAGCCGGGCCGCGGGCACGGCCGGACCCGCCCGGCCCAGGGGGTCGGCGAGCAGCAGCATCACCGGGGTCAGCAGCAGGGTCTGCAGGGCGTACGTGCGGCGGCCGTACGCCTGGAGCAGGCCGGTCAGGACCACCAGGGCGGCGATCCACCACCAGCCCGGGGGCAGCAGGGCCTCGGCGGCGAGCCCGGTCAGGACCCCTGCGGTCGTACCGAGGGCACGCAGCAGGAGCCGGCCCGGTACGGTCCCCAGCCCGGGCCGTACGACCAGCGCGACGGTCAGCACCAGCCAGCCGGAACGCGGCAGACCGCTGAACGAGGCCACCGCCTGGGCGACGGCCATGCACCCCGCGAGCCGCAGCGCGTACCGCCGGGCCGCCGGATCGCGCAGCCGTCCGGCGAGGGCGGCCCCGAACCGCCGCCCGGGCGGCGCGGGCACCGGCAGCCGCCGCAGCCCGCCGCCCCCGCCCGCCCCGGGCTCCGGGGCGGCCAGCCCGCCGACGGCGGCCCACAGGGCCCGGCCGCCCGGGTCCCCCAGGTCCGCCGGGTCCGCCGGGCCCGCCGGGCTCGGCGGCGGGACCGGCGGCGGTTCCTCCCCCGCCTCCACGGCCTCGGCGATCCGGCGCACCGCGTCGGCGCAGGCCGCGCGGGCGGTCACCGTGCCGGAGCCGGGCACCGCTCCGGTGTCCGGCGCGGGCACGGCGGCGATGACGGCGACGAGCCGGTCCAGGTACCCGGCCAGGCGGGCCTGCGGGCTGCCGGGGCGGGGCGGGGAGAGCCGGCGGGCCAGTACCGCCTCGTGGGCGGCGTCCATCGCGGCGGTCACCGCCCGGCGGCGCTCGGCCCGGGTCGCCCCGGTGGCTTCGAGGAGGTCCGCCACGGCCCGTACCGCCCCGGCGACGGCCCGCCGGTCCGCGCGGCCGGGCCGGAGCAGCGCGTCGCCCAGGGAGAGGAACATCAGCGGCAGCCCGCCCAGCAGGAACAGCAGCGGGACCTGCCACCAGGGCGGCCCGGTGGGCAGTCCGAGCCCCATGGCCGTGGCCAGGAGCAGCACCAGGGCGGCCATGTCGCTGACCCGGCCGATGGTCGACAGCAGCCCGGAGACCAGCGCGACCAGGGCCACCAGCAGGATCTGCGCCCACGCCCGGCCGTCCGTCGCCCGGCCCAGCGCCAGCCCGATCGCGCCGCCGAGCTGGGGCAGGAGCAGGGTCAGGGCGCGGGTGCGCCAGGGCGCGGAGCCGTCGTCGACGGCCGCCCCGTAGGCGCCGAGCCCCGCCGCCGCCCCGAGGTCGGGGCGGCCGGCCGCCTGGCCCAGGGCCAGCGGGACCAGCATGCCCACGGCTCCCCGTACGACCAGGGCACGGTCCACCGGCACCGCCCGGACCCGGACGGTGTGCCGCAGCCATTCCGGAAGGCGCGGGCCGCCGCCCGGCGCCATCAGCGCAGCGTCCTCATCAGCGCAGCGTCCTCATCCGTGCAGCGTCCCCATCAGTACAGCGTCCCCATCGCGGCGCGGACCTCGGCCAGGGTGGTCTCGGCGACCGCGTTCGCCCGCTCGTTGCCGCGCCGCAGCACGTCCCGTACGTGGCCGCGGTCGGCCGCCAGCTCCGTACGGCGCGCCCGCAGCGGGGCCAGGTGTTCGTTGACGGCCTCGGTGACGGCCTTCTTCAGCTGGGCCGCGCCGCCGTCGCCGATCTCCTCCGCGACCGCCTCCGGGTCGCGGCCCTGGCACAGGGCGGCCAGCAGCACGAGGCTGGAGACCTCGGGGCGGGCGGCCGGGTCGTAGGTGATGCGGCGGACCGCGTCCGTCTTGGCGCCCTTCAGCAGCCGGGCGGTCTCGTCGGCGGTGGCCGACAGGGTGATCGCGTTGCCCCGGGACTTGCTCATCTTGGTGCCGTCCGTGCCGAGCAGCAGCGGAGCGGCGGACAGCAGGGCCTCGGGTTCGGGGAAGACCGGCCCGTTCGCCCCGTAGCGCTCGTTGAAGCGGCGGGCGATGGTGCGGGTGACCTCCAGGTGCGGGAGCTGGTCCTGGCCCACGGGGACCACCCCGGCCTTGCAGAAGAGGATGTCGGCGGCCTGGTGCACCGGGTAGGTGAACATCAGCCCGCTCACCGAGGCCTGCCGGGAGTGCGCGATCTCGTCCTTGACGGTGGGGTTGCGGCGCAGTTCCGCCACCGACACCAGGGAGAGGAACGGCAGCAGGAGCTGGTTGAGGGCGGGCAGCGCACTGTGCGCGAAGACCGTGGAGCGTTCGGGGTCGATGCCGGCGGCCAGGTAGTCGAGGACGAGCTCCTCGACGTGCTCGCCGAGGCGGTCGGCGACGTCCCGGTCGGTGAGCACCTGGTAGTCGGCCACGATCACGAAGGTGTCCACGCCGAGGTCTTGGAGCCGTACCCGGCCCTGCAGGGTCCCGAACCAGTGCCCCAGGTGCAGCCGCCCGGTCGGCCGGTCCCCGGTCAGCACCCGGAAACCGCCCGGATCGGCGCCGATCCGCTCCTCCAGCTCGGCGCTGCGCCGACGCGCCGCCGACAGGTCGTACGTGCTCACGGACTGCTCCTGCTCTCCGCGAAGGGGACGGGGAGGGACGGGGGAGAGAAGGGGAGGGACGGGCCTGGGCCCCTGCTCATGTTCCCCACCCGGGGGCCGTGCGCCGGGGACCGGCGGCGTGTCAGCCGGTCGGGGCGTCGGTCGGGGCGTCGGTCGGGGCGTCGGTCTCGTCGTCGGGTTCGCGGCCCGGGGTCGGCAGGTCGAACTTCGTGATGACGAAGCGGAAGACGACGTAGTAGACGACGGCGAAGCACAGGCCGATGGGGATGATCAGCCACGGCTTGGTGGCGAGCTTCCAGTTCAGCAGGTAGTCGATCAGGCCCGCCGAGAAGCCGAACCCGTCGTGCACGCCCAGCCCCCAGGTCACCGCCATCGACAGGCCGGTCAGGACCGCGTGGACCGCGTAGAGGGCGGGGGCCAGGAACATGAAGGTGAACTCGATCGGCTCGGTCACACCGGTGATGAGCGCGGTGAGCGCGAGCGAGACCATCATGCCCATGACGGCCTTGCGGCGGTGGGGCCTGGCGCAGTGGGCGATGGCGATCGCGGCGGCCGGCAGGCCGAACATCATGATCGGGAAGAAGCCCGACATGAACTGGCCCGCGGTGGGGTCGCCGGCGAAGAAGCGGGGGATCTCGCCGTGCACGACCGAGCCGTCGAGCTTGGTGAAGGAGCCGACCTGCTGCTGGAAGAACGTGTTGAGGAACTGGTGCATGCCGACGGGTATCAGGCCGCGGTTGAAGACTCCGTAGATGCCGGAGCCCAGCGAGCCCAGACCGATCAGCCACTCGCTGAACGAACCCAGCGCGTTGCCCACCGGCCCCCAGGCCAGCCCGAAGAGCACGCCGAAGCAGGTGCCGATGAAGGCCATCAGGATCGGGACGAGGCGGCGGCCGTTGAAGAAGCCGAGCCAGTCGACCAGCTGGGTCCGGTGGAAGCGCTGCCAGACGATCGCGCTGACCAGGCCGACGACGATGCCGCCCAGCACGCCCGGGTCCTGGGGCGTGCCCTTGGGCAGCAGCTCGGTGACGGAGCCGTCGACGGGGAAGGCGGTGAGCACGTTCTTGTAGACGAGGAAGCCGACCAGGGCGGCGAGCGCGGTCGAGCCGTCGGCCTTCTTCGCGTAGCCGATGGCCACGCCCACGCAGAACAGCAGCGGGAGGTTGGCGAAGACGCCGTTGCCGGCGGTGGCGAAGACGTCGGCGAGCTTGCCCCAGTGCAGGCCCTCCTTGCCGAAGACGTCGTCCTGGCCGAGCCGCAGCAGGATCGCGGCGGCGGGCAGCACCGCGACCGGCAGCTGCAGACTGCGGCCGACCTTCTGCATGCCCTGCATCAGGCCGGAGCCGCGCTTCTTCGCGGGCGGGGCAGCCGTGGTCGTACTCATCGCCGGTTCCTCCTGAAACACACGGACGGCCCGCTTACACCAGATGCAGACCAGATGATTCAGGTATAGCGGACAAAAAAGGCCAGTTGCTTACACAACTGCCCTTTAGGGAGTATCGGCGGACGGATTGCCGACCAAAGACCCGGTGCGCCACGGGGGCGAGGGTCCCGGCAACCGGCCTACGGCCCCGCCCGCGGCCCCGCCCGCCGTCCTATCCGCCGCCCGCTCAGCCGAGGGTGAGCCGCACCTCGTAGCGGTCGGCCCGGTACGCCTCCCGGCTGTCGGCGCACGGCAGCCCGGCGGAGTCGAGCGAGAGCCGCCGCGTGTTCAGTACGGGCGAGGGGCCGCTCAGGTCCAGCAGCCTTTTCTGCTCGGCGTCGGCGAGGGCCGCGCGGGCCGTGTACCGGGCGCCGACGGGTACGTGGCCCGCGGCCGCGAGCAGGCCGAAGAGGGACGCGGTGGTGAAGTCCGCCCCGGCGACGGCCGGGGCCACGGCGAGCGGGACCAGGTCGTGCGAGACGCACACGGGCAGGCCGTCCAGGAACCGCACCCGGCGCAGCTCGAAGAGCTCCGACCGGGTGGCGATCCGGAACCGCTCGGCCTCCTCCGAGGCGGCCGGGCGGGTACGGGCGCTCAGGACCCGCGCCGTCACCGCCCGGCCCAGGCTCCGGTTGAGGTCGGCGAAGCCGAGCAGGGCCGCACGGTCCGGGGAGTGGCTGAAGCCCACCCGCTTCACCCGCCAGCCGCGCCGCTCGGAGGATTCGACCAGCCCCTCCTCACCGAGCTCCTTGAGCGTGCGGCGCAGGGTGGAGCGGCTGATGCCGAGCCGCTCGCACAGGTACCGCTCGGAGGGCAGCCGCTGCTCCGGGGCGAGGGCGCCGGCCGCGATGGCGTGCGCCAGGGCCTGCTTGGCCAGGACGTACGGCGGCTGGGCGCCGTCGGGCACCACGGGGAGGAACTCGGGCTCTACGGGCATGACGGGATCCCACTCTGCCGGGCCGGGCGGGGCCCGGAGAAGACACCACGCCGGGGCCGGGGCGGGGCCGGGCACCCGGACCGGGGCCCACCGGCCCGGACCCCGGCGCGCGGTCGGGCCGGCTACGGCCTGGGCCGCCGGAACCAGGCCGCGCTGTCCTTCTTGAGGCAGCAGGACAGCACGACGGCGGTGAAGGCGACGCTCGGCACGGACATCCCGTCCCCGGTGACCAGCCCGATCAGGGCATTCGCACCGGCGAGTGCCGCGACCACGATGGCGGCGATGCGCACGCGGTTCCCGCCCGTGCGGAACGCGAGCCCGATCACCAGGCAGGCGACGCCTGCGAGCACCGTCAGCAGGGCGACGATCAGAAGGACCCCTGCGGCGAGTCCCGCCTCGCCCGTCTCGTCCGTGACGGTCCCCGCGGCGGTGAGCACGAGGAGGAACAGCCCGGTCACGAGGTTCAGGCCCGCCCCGACGAACAGCGCGATCCGCGCGGTCCTGACCGCCTTCGGCATCTCCTGCGGGACGAACGCGGCGGCGGGCCCGCCGGGGTACGCGGCGGCGGGGTGCGCCGGAGGGGTGGACGGGGCTTCGGTGTTCAACTCGGGCTCTTCCGGTGGGGTGATCGACGCGGCGTGTATGCCACGGATAAGCCAACAGCCCCGGGTTGCCGCCGCCGCCCGCCAAAGGTCCTGATGATCAGTCCGATCGTCCCTGCGCGGTCGCGGGGGCGGCGTACGAGGAGACCAGGCGCGCGAGGTGCCGGCCCGCCAGGAGGAGGGGGGTGCGGCTGCGGGTGACCTGGGAGGTCATCTCGGCGCCCTCCAGGGTGTTGATCACGGTGACCGCCAGCTCGCGCGCCTCCGCCTCCGGGTGGCCGCAGGCCAGGAGCTTGGCCGCGACGAGCTCCTGCCAGTTCGCGAAGGCCCGGGCGCAGGCCTCCTGGAGCTCGGGCAGCCGGCCGACCGATTCCAGCGCCGTGGGCGTCACCGGGCAGCCGTCGCGCCAGTCCGATGCCTCGAGCGCCTCCGCGAGCAGCTCCGCGACGGCCTCGATGGCGCGCGCCGGGTCCGCGTGGACGGACAGCCCGAAGCGGAGGCCCTCGGCGAACTCCTCGTCGCCGAAGTGGATCGCGGCGACCGCGAGCTCCTGCTTGCCCCCGGGGAAGAAGTGGTAGAGCGAGCCGAGCGTGGCCCCCGCCTCGCGGACGAGCTGCTTGACCGGGGCGTTCTCGTACCCGCCGTGCTGGAGGAGGCGCGAGGCGGTCCGGACCAGCCGCTCCCGCGTCCCGAGTCCGCCGTCCGTCTTCACTTCTGCTGCTGCGCCCATGAGGCGAACTCTACCGCTCACATTGGATAGAGCGCTCGTTCTAGAGCCGTGCTACGTTCGTTCCGAGCGCTGGATAGAGCGTTCGTTCTAGAGATCCACCGGCCCACCCGAGGAGAGCTCTGCCATGAACCAGAACCAGCACCAGAACGAGCACCAGAACCAGCACCACACCCCGGACCCGAAGCCCGCGGTCACCGTCATCGGACTCGGCCCCATGGGCCGGGCCATGACCGCCGCCTACCTGGACGCCGGCTACGAGGTCACCGTCTGGAACCGCAGCCCCGGCAAGGACACCGAGCTCGTGGCGCGCGGCGCCCGGCGGGCCGGCAGCGCCGCCGAGGCGGTCGCGGCCGGCGGGCTGACCGTGCTCAGCCTCATCGACGTGGACGCCGCGTACACGGCCCTCGCCGACGCCGACCTGCGCGGCCGGGTCCTGGCCAACCTGTCCTCCGACGTGCCCGACAAGGCCCGGGCCGCCGCCCGCTGGGCGCATGAGCGCGGGGCCTCGTACCTGACGGGCGGGGTGAACGTACCGCCGACCGGCATCGGGCAGAAGGGCTCCTCGATGTTCATCAGCGGGCCCGAGGAGGTCTACGCGGAGCACCGCGCGGCGCTCGACCTGCTGGCCGACACCGACTACCGGGGCACCGACGCCGGCTACGCGCAGCTCTACTACCAGCTCAACATGATCATGTTCTGGACCGCGTACACCGGCTGGTACCAGGCCCTCGCCGTGGCGCAGGCCAACGGCCTGACGGCCGCGGACATCGTGCCGTACGCCGGGTACACGGCCGACACCATGCGCCACTTCTACGAGGGCTCCGCCCCGCTGATCGACGCGGAGGCGCACGAGGGCACGCACCAGCGCCTCGCGATGTGCGCGGCGAGCGTGGAGCACGTCCTGCACACCGCCGCCGACTCCGGGGTCGACACCGGGATCCTGAGCGCGCACGCCGACCTGTACCGGCGCGGAGTCGCCGCGGGCTTCGGCGCCGACAGCAGCTCGCGGCTGGTCAGTCTGCTGAGGGGGACGGCCCCGGCAGCCTGAGGGCGGCGGGGACCTCCCGGTCCGCGAGGGGGTGCCAGGTGCTGCCGGCCTGGGCCGTGAGCACGATCAGGGCCGCGAGGAAGACGAGGGAGGCCAGCACGAAGGCGCCCTCCGCGGTGTCCGGGTTCCCGGGGGCGGTGGCGCGCAGCAGGAGGAAGGCGTGGACGGCGGGGGCGGCCGCGCCGATGCCGTAGGACCACAGGGCGGCATCGTTGCTGACGGGGCTCATGTGGAAGCGGGTGGCCGGGGCGTGCGCGAAGAGTTCGTCCAGGTGCGTGCGGACGGCCGCCCGGAACCCCTCGTCACGGCCGACGACGCCGATGCGGAACCGCCCCACGACGGCCGGGTACCGGCCGATGGCGCGGAACGCCGCCGCGGTGACCGGATGGGCGGGCTCGGCCGCGTGCTCCACGCTCTCCAGCTCCTCCCCGCGCAGCACGCCTTCCTCGCACAGCAGCCGGACGGCGACATCGGCCGCGCGCTGGGAGTTGCGCACCAGCCTCTCGCCCTGGTGGCCGGTCCAGCACAACGGTTCGGTGGAGCCCAGCAGTTCGGCGTGGTACGCGTCGAACCCCGGCCAGGCCCGCACCTGCCGCACCATCCGCGCCTCGACCGAGCGCCGCCACAGCCGGACCAGCCCGAGCGCGAGGTTCACACCGGCCAGCGAGACCAGACAGGTCGTCAGCATCCCCATGGACACGACGATCGGGGACGCGGCACGGGCCCGCAAGGCCCACAAGGCCCGCAGGGCCCGCAGGCAGCCGCAAGGCCCGCAAGGCCCGCAAGGCCAGTAAGGCCCGCAAGGCCCCGGCACCGTACGGCCCTCAGCGGCGCAGGGCCTCCGCCGGCTGGATGCGGGCGGCGCGCCCCGCGGGGTAGAGGCCGGCGACGAGGCCCGTCACCAGTCCGATGACCGGCGCCGCCGCCGCCGTCGCCGGGTGGACCACCGGGGTCCAGTCGCGGACCACGGCGACCGTCACCACGGTCAGGACGCCCAGGGAGGTCCCCACCAGCCCGCCCAGCGCGCCGAGCGCACCGGACTCCGCGAGGAACTGCACGGTGATGTGGCGCCCGCGTGCGCCGAGCGCCCGGCGCAGACCGATCTCCCCCGTGCGCTCCAGGACGGCGACCAGGGTGGTGTTGGCGATGCCGACGGCCCCGATCACCAGGCAGATGGCCGCCAGCAGCAGGAACAGCCGGTTCAGGTCGTCGCCGACCTGGCCCCGCAGCATCTTGGGGTCCGGCGGCGGAACGGCCTTGAAGTACTCGGGGTGGTCGGGGCGCAGCGCCGTAGGGGCCTCGTGCCCGATCTGCGCGGCCGCGCCGATCCTGGTCGTGATCAGCATCTTCGCCCCGCCGGAGTCGAGTTCGCCCCAGATCCGTTCGGCCGTGGTGCGGGGTACGACGACCGACATCAGCAGGTCGGCCTTGCGGTCCGTGTCGGCGACGATGCCGATCACGGTGAACGGCCGGCCGCCGATGAAGACCGCCGGGTTGGTCTCCAGCGTGGTGATGCCGAGCCGGTCGGCGACCCCCGTCCCGATCACGGCCACCGGCGCCTCGTTCTCGGAGGCGTAGGCGTCGTAGAGCCTTCCCTCGGCCAGGCGCGCGCCCGCCGCGGCGAGCACCCCGGGCGAGGCGGCCACGACGTCGGTACTGCCCTGGGTGCGGCGGTCCCCGGCGACGGCGGAGGCGCTCACCGTCTCCTCGGACGACAGCCTCACCGGCCAGAACACCCCGGCGTGCTCCACGCCGTTGAGGCCTTCGATCCGGGCGTCGGCGTCCTTCGGGAAGGCGGGCCCGGCGAACTCGTTCCGCTCGTGGGCGATGTCCTCGACGTTCACCTCGGTCGCGCTGAGGGCGTTGAACCGGGTGTCGATCTGCGACGAGGTGGTGGCGGTCAGCCCGAGGATCGCCACGAACGTGCCCACGCCGAGCACCGTCCCGAGGGCGGTCAGCGCCGAACGGCCGGGCCGCTGGAGCATCCCGGCGAGGGACTCGGACAGCACGTCGCGCCAGCCGAAGACGGAGGGCCGGATGCCGCTCCTGCGCCGGGCGCGCCACAGCGTCCTCATCCGGCCACCGCGGACCCGGCCGCGTCCGAGACGCTCAGCACCCCGTCCCGGATCGTCACCGTGCGCTTGGCGCGGGCGGCGACGAGCGGATCGTGGGTGATCACCAGTACGGTCATGCCGTCCGCGTGCAGCCGCTCCAACAGGGCGAGCACCGCATCGGCGTTGGCGGTGTCGAGGTTGCCGGTCGGTTCGTCGCACAGCAGCAGGGACGGCCGGGTCACCAGAGCCCGTGCGATGGCCACCCGCTGGCGTTCCCCGCCGGACAGCCGCGTGGGCAGCGAGCCGACACGGTGGCCGAGGCCCACCTGCTCCAGCGCGTGGCGGGCACGGGCGCGCCGCTCCCGGCGGGGGGTGCCGTCGTAGACCAGGGCGAGCATGACGTTCTCCAACGCGCTGCGCTGGGGCAGCAGATGGAAGGACTGGAACACGAACCCGATGCGCAGCCCGCGCAGCGCGGTGCGGTCGGCGTCCCGGAGCGTGCCGGTGTCGATGCCGTCCAGGAGGTACGTGCCGCCGGTGGGCGCGTCCAGCAGTCCGACGATGTTCAGGAACGTGGACTTCCCCGAACCCGACGGGCCGACGACGGCGACGAACTCGCCCCGCCCGACGGTCAGGTCGCAGGCCCTGAGGGCGGCCACGGGAGGCGGACCGGGATAGGTCAGCCCGATCCCGCGGAACTCGATGACCGGCTCGGAGGCCACGTTCACGGTCACGGGAAGGCCGGTCACGGGAAGGCCGGTCACGGGGAAGCCGGTCAAGGGGAGGCCGGTCACGGGGAGGCCTTCTCGCGGGCCACCCCGGTGATGACCCGGTCGCCGCCCGCCAGCGTGCCGTCCGCGAGGGGGGTGACGGCCACGAAGCCGTCCCCGGCCGTGCCCGCCCGTATCTCCACGCGGCGCCGCTCCCCGCTCCCCTCCAGCACGGTGACGGTGGTCCGGCCGTCGGCCCCGGAGCTGATCGCGGTGATCGGTACGACCAGCGACTCGCCGTCCGTCGAGGCCGCGGTGACGGTGACGCGTACGTCCTGGCCGGTCAGTTCCGCCTTGAGCGGCGCACCGGGGGTGATCTCCACGAGCCACCCGGTCGCCCCCTGGCCGCCGGGCGCGGGCGCGTCCGCGCCGGGCTTCGCCTGCGCGGACGAGGAGCCGGGCTCGGAGCGCTTGTCGGAGACGAGCGTGACCTCGCCCTTCGCGGACAGACCGGTCACCTCGGAGTAGATCTCGGCCGCGCGCCCTGCCTGGATGAGGTCCTTCTGGTACTCGGGTACGTACGCCTGCACCACCAGCTTGCCGGCGGAGAGCGTCATGGCGGTACCGGTCGCCTCGGCGCCCACCTTCGCGACCACCGAGTCGACCCGGGCCGGGAAGCTCTGCAGGAACACCACCTCGGCCGCGGGCAGCTTCGGCCCGGCGGCCGCTTCGGCGGCGGCGAGCTTCTTCTTCGCCTCGGCCAGGTCCTCCTGCGCCCGGCGCACGGCCTTCCCTCCGTCGCCACGGCCGGTGCCCGCCACCTCGCCGCCCGGCTTGGCACCCGGCCTGGAACCCGGCTCGCCGCCCGGCTCGGCACTCGGCCCGGGAACCGGCCTGGACGCCTCCGCCTGTGCGCTCCGTACGTCCTCCAGTGCCCGCTGGGCGGCGGTGACCTGGCTGCGGGCCTCCGCGACGGGGTCGCCCTCGGCGCCGTTCGCGGACACCGGGCTGTACCCCACGGCCTTGTAGAAGGAGGTGAGCGCGGCCTTGGTCCCGGCTCCGAAACTGCCCGTGGCGTCGGGCGCGGAGGAATGGCCCAGCGCCTTCAGCGCCCGCTGAACCTGCGCGATGTCGTCACCCGTGGCGCCCGGAACCAGGTCCCGGTAGACGGGCAGGCTGCCCTCCAGCACGAACACGGGCCGCCCGGAGACCTCCATCAGCACCTGACCGGGCTTGACCGTGTCCCCGGGCCGGACCCGCAGCTTGGTGATCACCGGACGCGCGGCGCCCACCCCGGCGGTCACCTGGGGAACCACCTCGACCGTCTGTCCCGCGACGACCTGCCCACGGGTGATGACGGACGAGGTGAGCACCCGGTGCTCCACGGTCGCGGTCAGCACGTCGGCCCGGGGCGCGGCGGCGTCCGCGGCGACCTGCGCCGGCGACTTCACCAGCAGCGCGGCACCCAGCCCGCCGAGCGTGGCGATCACGGCCCCCACGGCCACGGCCGCCAGCCACCGCCGACGCCCGGACATCCCGCGCGCCGCGTCGGCCGCCTCGGCCGCGTCGGCCACCTCCAGCGCCTGCGCCGTCTCCGGCGTTCCGGGTATGCCGGACTCCGGGAGGCTCGGCTCAGCCACGTCGACCGTCGTGCCCATGTCCTGCGCCATCCCTGTCCTTTGCGCCTCGCGGGTTTACGCGGATCAGCCGACGGGCTGAGCACGAGGGGGCGAGTCGGCACGAGGGGGCGCTCCGGCCTCGCCCGGCGGATCCGCCAGGGGCGGACCGGGGCGGGTCTGCCGGCACCTTCCGGGCCGAGCGCCCAAAGAATAGGACGTGGGCGCGGGTTGGTCCACCGTCTCCTCGGCCCGGAACGATCAAGTTCCAGCCATGATCCGCTGGTTGCCGCGCACTGATGCGCCGGCACGGCGGCACGGCGGCACGGCGACACGGCGGCACGGCGGCACGGCGGCACGGCGAAGCCCCCGGCCGATGAGGGCCGGGGGCTTCGCCGCACGAGGGGCACGCGGGCCTACGACTCGGTGTCGGCCTCGCCCGTGCCGCGGTGGCCGAGGCCGGTGCGCTCCGTGGTGGGGATGCGGCCCAGGCGGCCGGCCTGGAAGTCGTCGAACGCCTGCTGCAGCTCGTGCTTGCTGTTCATCACGAACGGCCCGTAGTGCGCCATCGGCTCCCGGATCGGCTGCCCGCCGAGCAGGACGATCTCCAGCGCGGGGGCGTTGGAGTCCTGGCCCTCGTCGGCGCGCAGGGTCAGCGAGCCGCCCTCGCCGAAGACCGCGGTCTGCCCGGTGTGGATGGGCCGGCGGTCCTCGCCGACCGAGCCGCGCCCCGCCAGTACGTAGGCCAGGGCGTTGAAGTCCTCGCGCCACGGGAGGGTGATCTGCGCGCCGGGTGCGACCGTCGCGTGGATCATCGTGATCGGGGTGTGGGTGATGCCGGGGCCGTGGTGGCCGTCCAGTTCACCGGCGATGACGCGGAGCAGGGCGCCGCCGTCCGGGGTGGACAGGAGCTGGACCTGGCCGCCGCCGATGTCCTGGTAGCGCGGGGGCATCATCTTGTCGGAGGCGGGGAGGTTCACCCACAGCTGGAGGCCGTGGAAGAGCCCGCCGGACACCACGAGCGACTCCGGCGGGGCCTCGATGTGCAGCAGGCCGCTGCCGGCGGTCATCCACTGGGTGTCGCCGCCGTTGATGACGCCGCCGCCGCCGTTGCTGTCCTGGTGGACGAAGGTTCCGTCGATCAGGTAGGTGACGGTCTCGAAGCCGCGGTGGGGGTGCCAGGGGGTGCCCTTGGGCTCGCCCGGCGCGTACTCCACCTCGCCCATCTGGTCCATCATGATGAACGGGTCGAGGTACTGGTAGTTGATCCCGGCGAACGCACGGCGCACCGGGAACCCCTCGCCCTCGAAGCCACCCGGGGCGGTCGTGACGGCCAGCACCTTGCGGGCGGTCGTCTCCTGGGCCGGCTCCCCGACGCGCGGGAGCGTCAACGGGTTCTCCACAGTCACTGCAGGCATGGTCGGAACCTCCTTCTGGCGTCGAGTTTAGTTGAAACCCGAACTTTCTGCCACCCGACAGAACAGAAGGAGCCCCGGGGGAATTCCCCCGGGGCCCGTTGCTCAGTGTGCGCCGGTCGCTCAGCCGCTGCAGGACGGAGCGGGATAGCGGCACAGGCTCGCGGTCGCGGCCTCGGCCGGGGCCGCCGCGAGGACGCCCACGCCCACGGCCAGGGCCACGGCGGCCAGCACCGCGCCGGCCTTCGCGCGCAGCCGCGTACGGGTGGTTCGAGTCATTGCTGCCTCCTCAGGTGGAGCTCGGAACGGGGACCGCTCTAGCAAGGGTCGATGTAGTAGACCGTGCGCCAGTCGATGCCCCCGGACACCGCGTAATAGGCGCCGTACGTGGAGGCGCTCGACCCGTTGGAGAGCGAGAACACCGCACGCGTGCCCGGGGTCTGGTTGTTGATCCAGGAGCCGTTCGTGCCGGTCCACGGCACCCACCGGACATCGCTGCACTGCCACATCTTGAGCGAGCGGCCGGTGTAGTTGGGCCCTTCGTAGGCGCAGAAGTACGTGTACGGGCAGTCGGCCGCCGCCGTGGCGGCCTGCGTGGGCGATGCCGCCAGGACCCCCGTACCCAGCGCCATCACCCCCGTGGCCGCCACTGCCGCGAGCTTCGTGCGCAGGCTCGTGCGTAAGGACGTACGTGTACGTGACATCACGGTCCCCCTGTCGGTCGGAGCGGGGAGTGTCCCCGCAGCACTGATATTCGGGACTCGCGGACCGCGCCGCGATCCTTTCGGGTACCGCCGAAACCTGCGCCCGGCCAACCCGGGGCCCCGGACGGGCGTCCTCATGACCGAAGCGACGACCGACACGATGACCGACGCGCATCCACCGATGCGCACCGCACGACAGGAGCCCGATCAGTGACCACCCCCACCACCCCGGCGCACGAGGCCGACGGCGCGCAGGCGGACGCGGACGCGGAAGTGGAGGCGGAAGTGGACGCGGAAGTGGACGGCGAGGTGGGCGCCGGGCGCGGGAGAGCGCGGCCCGTGCTCGCCTCGCTGGGCTGGTCCGGCGCCGTCACGGCCGCGGTCGTGGCCCTCGGGTACGCCACCTACCGCTGGGCGGCCACCGGCCTCCCGCTGGAGCCGCTGCCCGGCTCGCCGTGGCCCTACCTCGCCGTCTGGGGCGTCCTCTGCCTCGCCCTGTGCCTGGTGCTGCGCTGGTCGACGGGGTTCGTGGGCATGGAGGGCGGCGCCGAGGCGGTCGGCGCGCTGGCCTTCGCGGGCGTCCGCACCTCCCTCGCGCACCGCCCCGACCTCGCCCCGCTGTGGACGTACGGCGCCCTCGCCGTGACCCTGGCCGCGGCGGCGGCGGTCTTCTGGCGGCGCCGCCACCGCGCCTGAGGGGTCAGCCGCCGCCGTGTTCCGAGACCGACGGGAGGCCGGTGTCGAGGTCGATCAGCAGGCGCAGCACCGCCGCAGGCGGCCGAAAACCGCCTGCTGGTCCGTACGCTGCGCGGCGACCGGCGTGAGGGCCGGCTCTCCCCCGGGGGCAGGGGCTCGCTCACGCAGGTGATGTGGGGGAGGTCCTCGTCAGCCCTCGGCCATGGCTCCTCAGCCGTACATGCGACGCATGGCGTAGTCGACCATCTGCTCGACCGCCTTCGCGTCGAAGACCATCCGGTGGTCGCCCTCCATGTCGAGGACGAAGCCGTAGCCGGTGGGCAGCAGGTCGATCACCTCGGCGCCGGTGATCACGAAGTACTTGGACTCCTTGCCGGCGTACCGGCGCAGCTCCTTGAGCGTGGTGAACATCGGGATGACCGGCTGCTGGGTGTTGTGCAGCGCGAGGAAGCCCGGGGTGTCGCCGCGCGGGCAGTAGACCTTCGAGGAGGCGAAGATCTGCTGGAAGTCCTCGGCGGACAGCGACCCGGTCGTGAAGGCGCGTACCGCGTCCGCGAGGGAGGGCGGCGAGGGCTCGGGGTACAGCGGCGGCTGTTGCTGCTGCGCGTAGCCCTGCTGGGGCTGGGCGTAGCCGCCCTGCTGCCCCGCGCTCACGTTCTGGTCATAGCCGTACATGGCCCGAAGCCTACCGAGGCGGGGGCCTGCGGGTGCGTCGAGTTCCGGTCAGTGGACCGAAGCGAGCCTCCGGCCCGGTTGCCGGGTCCCGCTCAGCGCGCCTTGAGCTCCGCGACGAAGCCCGCCCACGCGGTGGCCCCGACCATCAGGACGGGCCCGTCCTGCACCTTGGAGTCCCGAACGGGGACGAGCCCGGGGATTCCGTCAGCGACCTCGACGCAGAGTCCTTCCGTGGCGGTGCTGTAGCTGCTCGTGCGCCACCTGGCGGCGCTCAAGTCGTCGTGCATGGCTGCCATTTGCGAAGTCCTCTGCAGCGTCTTCGATCATCTTCAGGGACGTCTTGGGCGGCAGCGCCGCCGCCCGAAGACGGTTGTACGCCTGCTGGTACTGCTCCACGATGCCCGGGTCGTCGACGAGCTGGCCGCTGTACATGCCCTCCGTGTACATCACGGGCGGAGCTCCGCTGAACCTCATGAGCAGGGTCGATCCCATCATGAACGGGTGCGCCCCGGCGTTCCACGGAAGGATCTGTGGAACGTAATGACGGCGCCGCGCAACAGCTGCGATGTGATCCAGCTGCTCCGCCATGATCTGGTCCGGGACGATCGGGTCCCGAAGGATCGACTCGTGCAGGACGACCCACGACACCGGCCCGTCGGGATCCTCGAACACCCACTTGCGGCTGCGCCGCATGGCGACCTTCCTCGCGATCTCCGACTCGTCGTCCGTCGGGTTGAAGGTGAGGACGAGCTCCCGAATGTAAGGCTCCAGTTGGAGTGGTCCGGGGAGGAGCATCGGGTTCCACTCCTCGATGTCCCGCGCACGCTTCTCCATTTCCAACGCGTCCTGGAAGTACGGCGCGACGAGGTTCTTCCGCGACTTGCACACGTCCTCGCACCCGCGCGCGAAGAACCCGTCCGTCTGCAGGAGCCGGTCCACATGCTGCGCCAGATCCGCCGGCATGGTCCGCTGGCCCCGCTCGATCTCGCTCAGGTAGCTGACGCCGTAGAAGCTGCCCGCCACGGTCTGCTTGAGCGTGAGCCCCGCCCGCTCGCGGCGCCACCGCAACTCCTTGCCGTAGAACGCCGACACACTCGCCGAGCCGTCAAGGTCCTCACTCGCAGCCACCGACCCCCACTTTCCACACTTCGCGCTGTGGACTCGAAACCCTTCCCACGCTACGCCCGGCCACGCCAGCCTGTGAGCAGTTCGTCACTCCCCGCTGTGAAGGAATGCCCCATGAGCGACCACCCCCACGACCACGAGGCGACCCAGGCCCTGGAGAACCTCCGCGCGGCCCTCGCAGGGCACGGCATCACGCTCCCCTCCCTCGACCTCCACCTCCTCTCCTACGCCGGGCGGTACACGAGCCCACCCCTCATCGCTCTCGGCAACTGCAACCCCGCCACCGCGCAGCGACTGGCCGACGCCCTGGCCACGCCATGAGCGAGCTCACGCTCCACCTCCTGGTCACCCCCGGCTCCGTCCCCCTGGCCCGCCACGCGGTACGGGAGCACCTCGGGAGCCACGACGCGGAGCTCTGCGTGAGCGAGCTGCTCACCAACGCCCTCACCCACCTGGGCGAAGGCACGCCGGTCACGCTGCGGATCACCGGAAGGGCAGCCCGTACGCGGGTCGAGCTCACCGACCCCGACCCGCACGCACGCCCCGTAAGGCGGCAGGCCGCGGACGGCGACGAATCCGGGCGGGGTCTAGCACTGCTCGACGCCATCGCGCTGCAATGGGGTGTCATCCAGGGGCCCGGGAGCAAGACGGTCTGGTGCGAGCTCGAACTTGACCCTGGTCACAGTCGCCACGGAAGGGTTGCTCTTATTACCGGTGGGTAGCATCATTACGTTACCGATTGGTATGCACGAGGAACCACTCTCACCGAGCCTTAACGGAGCCGTCGCCATGGGGCACTACAAGTCGAATCTCCGCGACATCGAGTTCAACCTCTTCGAGGTGCTCGGGCGCGACAACGTGTACGGCACCGGCCCGTTCGGTGAGATGGACAGCGAGACCGCCCGCACGATCCTCAGCGAGATCACCAAGCTCTCCGAGAACGAGCTGGCCGCCTCCTTCGAGGACGCCGACCGCAACCCGCCGGTCTTCGACCCCACGACGAACACCGCGCCCGTCCCGGCGTCCTTCAAGAAGAGCTACAAGGCCTTCATGGACTCCGAGTACTGGCGTCTGGGCCTGCCCGAGGAGATCGGCGGCACCACCTCGCCCCGCTCCCTGATCTGGGCCTTCGCCGAGACGATCCTGGGCGCGAACCCGGCCGTGTGGATGTACTCCTCCGGCCCGGCGTTCGCCGGCGTCCTCTTCGAGGAGGGCAACGAGGTCCAGAAGAAGATCGCCGCGCTCGCGGTCGAGAAGCGCTGGGGCTCCACCATGGTCCTCACCGAGCCGGACGCCGGTTCGGACGTCGGCGCGGGCCGCACGAAGGCCGTCCAGCAGGACGACGGCTCCTGGCACATCGAGGGCGTGAAGCGCTTCATCACCTCGGGCGAGCACGACATGGAGGAGAACATCCTCCACTACGTCCTCGCGCGCCCCGAGGGCCACGGCCCGGGCACGAAGGGGCTCTCGCTCTTCCTCGTCCCGAAGTTCCACTTCGACTGGGAGACCGGCGAGCTGGGCGAGCGCAACGGCGTCTACGCGACGAACGTCGAGCACAAGATGGGCCTCAAGGCCTCCAACACGTGCGAGATGACCTTCGGCGACCAGCACCCCGCCAAGGGCTGGCTGATCGGTGACAAGCACGACGGCATCCGCCAGATGTTCATGATCATCGAGTTCGCCCGGATGATGGTCGGCACGAAGGCCATCGCCACCCTGTCGACGGGCTACCTCAACGCCCTGGAGTACGCCAAGGAGCGCGTGCAGGGTCCGGACCTGGCCAACTTCATGGACAAGACGGCCCCCAAGGTCACCATCACGCACCACCCCGACGTGCGCCGCTCGCTCATGACGCAGAAGGCGTACGCCGAGGGCATGCGCGCCCTGGTGCTGTACACCGCCTCCGTCCAGGACGAGATCCAGGTCAAGCAGGCCGCCGGCGAGGACACCGCGTCCCTGGTGGGCCTCAACGACCTGCTCCTGCCGATCGTGAAGGGCTACGGCTCCGAGAAGTCCTACGAGCAGCTCGCGCAGTCGCTCCAGACCTTCGGCGGCTCCGGCTACCTGCAGGAATACCCGATCGAGCAGTACATCCGCGACGCCAAGATCGACACCCTCTACGAGGGCACCACGGCGATCCAGGGCCAGGACTTCTTCTTCCGGAAGATCGTCCGCGACCAGGGCGCCGCCCTGAACGTCCTCACCGAGACGGTCAAGAAGTTCCTGGCCGAGGGCGACGGCGGCGAGGAGCTGGCCCCGGCCCGCGACGCGCTCGCCAAGGCGGCCGTCGACCTGGAGGCCATAGTCGGCCAGATGGTCGTCGACCTCACCGCCACCGGCGAGGACGTCAAGAACATCTACAAGGTCGGCCAGAACACCACCCGCCTGCTGATGGCCTCCGGTGACGTGGTCGTCGGCTACCTGCTCCTCAAGGGCGCGGCCGTGGCCGCCGAGAAGCTGCCGGCCGCCTCCGCCAAGGACGTGCCGTTCTACACCGGCAAGATCGCGGCCGCGAAGTTCTTCGCCGCCGAGGTCCTGCCGGGCGTCGCCGTGGCCCGCGCGCTCGCCGAGTCCGTCGACAACACCCTGATGGAGCTCGACGAGGCCGCCTTCTAGGCGCCGTCCGCTCCCCCCGAGTTGTACGCGGTGTACGTACACGCCGACGGCCGGGTCCTCCGCACGGGGGCCCGGCCGTCGGCGTGCGCGGGGACCGACGGCCGCCATGGGGCCCCGTACACGGCCCCGTACCGCCTGTGGTCTGCGGGTTTCCCGGGATGTCCGTGGTTCGTGGGACGCTCGGGGGTATGAGTCCACAGGAGCAGCAGCGCGGCAGCAGGGGGTACTCGGTCCCGACCGGGCGTCCCTATGCCCTCAAGGAGCTGCAGTCCGCCGTGGGCAGCCTCGGAGACCACCTCAAGGAGCTCTACGAGGGCGCCCACCCCACCGAGTACGAATCGGTGGCCGACGCCCTCTACACCGCCTTCCAGACCGCCGCCGGGCTCGCCCCCGCCAAGAGCTACACCGGCTGCCCGGAGCACCCCAACGGCGCCCTGGACCCCGAGGCGCCCGACGGCTGGGGGCGCTGCCTGATCTGCAACGACCGGCGCCGCCTCGGACTGCGCGGGCGCGGCGTGCGGGCCGCGGCCGCCGCCACCCCGCCCGTCGGGGAGCAGCGCCGGCTCGGCTACCCCGTGCCCGAGCCCCCGTACACGCTCCAGGCGCTGCAGACCCGGCTGCGCACGGTCGAGGAGCGGCGCTTCCACCTGAGCCTGTCCTCGCCCCCCGAGGACTTCGTCGCGATGGCCGACGACCTGCACCGCGCCTTCATCGTGGCCCGCGAACTGTCGCGCCCGCGCAACGCCTCCGGATGCTCCGAGCACCCCGGCGCACCCATCGATCCCGACGCCCCTCCCGGTGAGGCCTGTATCTTCTGCGCCGGACGCAAGAGACGCGCGCAGCGCTCCGCGCAGACCCCGGAGATGCTCCCGCGCATCCGCCGGGGCGAGCGCAGACAGTTGCAGCGCCGCTTCGACCGTCCGCCGGGCTGAGCCAGCTCCGGGGCCCGGGCCACACCCCCGCGGCTCCTTCCTCCGGCCATCCGCCGCAGTCCGGCCATGACGAACACGACCGTCGTTAAGGTGACCCACATGAGCTCTCCCGCCGCCGCCCGCTTCGACCGCGGCCACACCGACGACCTGATGACCTTCCTGGCGGCGAGTCCGTCGCAGTACCACGCCGTGGCCAACGCGGCCGAGCGGCTGGAGAAGGCCGGATTCAGGCAGTTGGCCGAGACAGACGCGTGGGACGCGAGCACGGGCGGCAAGTTCGTACTCCGCGGGGGCGCGATCATCGCCTGGTACGTGCCCGAAGGCGCGGCCGCGCACACGCCGTTCCGGATCATCGGCGCGCACACCGACTCCCCCAACCTCCGGGTCAAGCCGCTGCCCGACACCGGCTCCCAGGGCTGGCGGCAAATCGCCGTGGAGATCTACGGCGGCACCCTGCTCAACACCTGGCTCGACCGCGACCTGGGCCTGGCCGGACGCCTCACCCTGCTCGACGGCACCGAACGGCTCGTCAACATCGACCGGGCGCTGATGCGCGTACCCCAACTCGCCGTGCACCTGGACCGGTCGGTGAACTCCGACGGGCTCAAGCTGGACAAGCAGCGGCACATGCAGCCGATCTGGGGCCTGGGCGACGTCCACGAGGGCGACCTGATCGCCTTCCTGGAGGACGAGGAAGAACTGGAACGCGGCTCCGTCGCCGGCTGGGACCTGATGGTCCATTCGATCGAGCCCCCGGCCTACCTGGGCCGCGACCGCGAGCTCCTCGCGGGCCCCCGCATGGACAACCTCCTGTCCGTCCACGCGGCCGTCGCGGCGCTGGTGGCGGCCTCGGCCGGCGACACCCTCGACCACATCCCGGTGCTGGCCGCCTTCGACCACGAGGAGAACGGCTCGCAGTCGGACACCGGCGCGGACGGCCCCCTGCTGGGCAACGTGCTGGAACGTTCAGTCTTCTCGCGCGGCGGCACCTACGAGGACCGCGCGCGGGCCTTCGCCGGCGCGATCTGCCTCTCCTCGGACACCGGCCACGCCGTGCACCCCAACTACGCGGAGCGGCACGACCCCACGCACCACCCGCGCGCCAACGGCGGCCCGATCCTGAAGGTCAACGTCAACCAGCGCTACGCCACCGACGGCAGCGGCCGCGCGGTGTTCGTGAACGCCTGCGAGCGCGCCGGCGTCCCGTGGCAGACCTTCGTCTCCAACAACTCGATGCCGTGCGGCACGACGATCGGCCCGATCACCGCGGCCCGCCACGGCATCCAGACGGTCGACATCGGCGTGGCCATCCTCTCGATGCACAGCGCCCGCGAACTGTGCGGCGCGGACGACCCGTACCTCCTGGCCAACGTGATGCTGGCCTTCCTGGAGGGCTGAGCCGCCGTCACCACCCGCTCATGACCGTGCCCGCCGGAGGGTTCCCCCGGCGGGCACGGTCGTTTTCGAAGCGACTCAGTCGTCCATGCCCGCCAGCACCAGGGGCAGCCGGGTCGCGCCGCCCGGGGTGACGGTCACCGGGACGCCCCAGTCCTGCTGGTGGACGTGGCAGGCCGGGTACTCGTTCTCGGGGTCGTCGTCGCAGGACGCCGCCATCGCGGAGACGTGCAGGACGCCCTCGGTCAGCTCCGGGTTCAGCGCGAGCTCCCGGAAGAGGTCCGTGCCGGGGCCGTCGCCCGCCGTCAGCAGCTCGGGCGGGGTCGAGGAGACCAGCAGCCGGGTCGAGGGCCCGTAACGGGTGTCGAGCTTCTGGCCGCTCGGCGCCTGGAAGACGATGTCGAGCCGCAGCGTGCCGGGGGCGACCTCCGTGGCGGCCCGCTGCGTGCGGTGGGCGACCGCGTCGACCCGTACCGCCTCCTCGGGGAGGCGCAGCCGGGTCAGCCGGTGCCGGGCGGACTCCACGACCAGGATGTCGTCCCCGACGAGCACGGCGTCGCTCGGCTCGCGCAGATCGGTCGCCAGGGTGGTGACCTGCCCGGTGGACGGGTCGTAGCGCCGCAGGGCGTGGTTGTACGTGTCGCACACCGCGACCGACCCGTCGGGCAGCGCGGTGACGCCGAGCGGGTGCTGGAGCAGCGCCTGCGCGGCGTCCCCGTCCCGGTGCCCGAAGTCGAACAGCCCGGACCCGACGGCGGTACGGATGACGTAGCCGCCCTCGCCCGCCTCGACGTACCTGATCGAGCTGGTCTCGGAGTCGGCGATCCACAGCCGGTCCTCGGTGGCCGCGAGCCCGGACGGCTGCGCGAACCAGGCCTCGGCGGCCGGCCCGTCGTGCAGCCCCTCGTTGGTCGTCCCGGCGGCGACCTCCACGGTGTCGCTCTCCGGTTCCCAGGTCCACAGCTGGTGGACGCCCGCCATCGCGATCCACACCCGGCCCTGCCACCAGGCCACGTCCCACGGCGAGGACAGGTCGACCTCCAGGGCCGGCCCGGACGTCGGGGACCCCTGCCACCACTGCCGCCCGGTCCCGGCGACGGTCTCCACGGCCCCGGTCGCGGGGTCGAAGCGCCGCAGCGCGTGGTTGACGGTGTCGGCGACGACGACGGTCCCGTCGGGCAGCAGCGCCAGCCCCTGCGGCTCGCTGAAGGCCTCCGGCCCGAAGCCGCGCTCCCCGCCGCCGATGCGCCGTACGACGCTCTCCCCGTCGGGAGCCAGCTCCACCAGCTGGTGCCGGGTCGTGTCGGAGACGAGCAGGTTCCCCGAGGGCAGTACGAGCGCCTTCCCGGGGAACCGCAGGTCCCCCGCCACCGGCTCGGGCGCCACGTACGGCCCGTCCCCGCGCCGCAGCGTCCCCTTGGCCCCGTGCTCGGCCTCCAGCTCCTCCACGAGCTTCGCGAGGGCGTGCGCGTGCCCCTCCCCGGCGTGCTGCGCGACGACGTACCCCTCGGGGTCGATCACCACGAGCGTGGGCCAGGCACGGACGGCGTACTGCTTCCAGGTCGCCAGCTCGGGATCGTCGAGCACGGGGTGGTGCACCCCGTACCGCTCGACGGCGTCGACGACGGCGGAATGCTCGGCCTCGTGCACGAACTTCGGCGAGTGCACACCGACGATCACGACGGTGTCGCGGTGCTTCTCCTCCAGCTCGCGCAGCTCGTCCAGCACGTGCAGGCAGTTCACACAGCAGAAGGTCCAGAAATCGAGGATCGTGATCCGTCCTCGCAGGTCGGCGAGGGTCAGGTCCTTCCCGCCGGTGTTGAGCCAGCCGCCCTTGCCGATCAGCTCGGGGGCACGGACACGGGCACGTCGTCGGGGCGCGGGCGCGGGGGTGGGCGCCGGGGCAGCATCGTTCATCCTTCAAGCTTGCCATCCACCCGTGAACGCCGGATCACGCCCACACGAAGCGCCTGCTCAGGGCATGCGCGGCACCGTACGGGCGCGGTCCGGGTCAGCCGCCGCAGGCGACGGCGATCTTCCCGTTCTCGTCGATCTCGATCAGGAAGCGGTAGTCGCCGAGGCTCAGGTTCCATCCGTGGGTGACGGTGGCGGACGAGGGGTTACTGGCGAGCCAGAAGGGGGGCGTGGGGTGGGAGCAGGTGCCGGCGGTCGGACCCTGGGCCCCGGCCGATCGGAGGTGCGGGGCCACGAACTGCTTCCCGAGGGTCTCCAGGGCGGTGGAGTCACCGGCCTTGGTGGCCGCCACCAGTCCGCCGTAGAAGCCGGAGACCGTCGGATCGCCGCCCTTGCCGCCTCCGGCGTTCGCCGTGCAGGTCACGTCCACCACCTTCCCCGTGGTCGCGTCGAAAGTGAGGGAAGGGCTCCGGTCGAGCGGTTCGGTCCCCCGGTACAACAGGACCTGACCTGCCATCAGCACGCCGTCGACCGACTCGCCGCAGGTCACGCCGAGCGAGTCGGTGCCCCAGATCCGCCGGTACGTGGGCTCGTTGGCGAACAGCGCCGCCACCTGGGCAGGATCCACCCAGGAGCGGGTGGCCGGGCTCTGATGGGCCAGGGCGAGGAGGAACAGGCTGTTCGCCGTCCGGGCCGGGTCGCTCGGCGATGGCTGGGGGGGCAGGGAGGGGGTGGGGGCGGGAGGCATGTCGGGACTCGGCGCGGTCGCCGCCGGTACCGGCGGCGAGGTGTGGTCCCGGCCCTCCTGGACGGCGAAGCCGGCGCCCAGGGCCACGATGACCGCGGCCGCCGCCGCACCCGTCCGCAGGCGGCGCCTGCGCTGCCGTACCCGCCCGATGAGGCCGTCCACGTCGTAGCCGCGGGGCGGTTCCTGGGCCGCACGGTCGAACATGGCCGCGGCCAGCTCCTCCTCCAGGTCGAAGTCCTTCATGCCGCCCCTTCCGAACCCGCGTGCAGTGGCTGTGTACCGACGGTCGACCGGAGCTTCGACAGGCCCCGGGCCACCTGGGACCGGACCGTGCCGGCCGAGATGTTCATCAAGCGGCTGATCTCCGCGTCGTCGAGGTCCTCGAAGTACCGCAGCACCAGCACGGTGCGCATGCCGACCGGCAGGGACTGCAGTCCGCGCATCAGCTCGTCGCGGGCCACGAGCCCTCTGTACGGGTCGACGGCGTGCCCGCCCCCGGCGGCGTCGACGCCGTCGATGCCGCCGATGCCGTCGTCCAGGGGGACCTCCGCACGGCCGCGCAGCTTGCGCCAGCGGTCGTTCGCGAGGTTCACCAGGATCCGGCGGGCGTAGGCCTCCGGCGCGTCGGCGGAGCGGACCTTGCGCCAGTGCCGGCACACCTGCTCCAGCGTGGACTGCACGAGGTCGTCGGCCACGTGCCGTTCTCCCGTGATCAGCAGTGCGGTCCTGAACAGTGCCGAGGACCGTGCCCGCACGAAGGCCGTGAAGGCGGGAACGTCAGCGCTTCGCATGGCCACCCGGCCCGTGACTCTTGAGCATCCGCTCCCCTCCCGAAGCCCCGTTGGCTCCCCCGACCTACCTGACGGAGCCCGCTCCCCGTCTGCTGCACGCGATCGCACGCCGTGACCAGACCGTTATGCGGCCGGCTCCCGCCGGCTTCGGCCCGGCGGCGGACGCCCTGGACGAGTCCGCCCCGGTCGTGGAGCCCACCTCCGGCGGGGTCGAGCCGCCTCCCCTGCCGGTGCCCACGGGGTCGGACTTCGACCCGGAGTCCGACCCGCGCCCCTCGGACTGGGTCGCGCCGGACACGTCCGTGGACGACAAGTTCGGCATCGGGGCCGAGTTCGGCCTCGTCGCCGCGATCCTGGTCAGCGCGCTGGTCAACGCCGGGGCGATCTGGGCCCTCCTCCGCTACGTGGCACGGCAGGCCGCCGCCCGGGGTACGCACGCCTAGGGCGCGGCTCTCCGCCGGGCAACCGTGCGGTGCTCCCGGCCGTCCTTGCGGGTATGACGTCGCCGTCCGCGCCCTCGCCCTTACCGTCTCCCGTCGCCCCCGAGTGGCCGCACTGCGGCGAGGGCGCGGGCCCGGCCGACCCGGTCGGCTGCCGGGGCCGGCAGTCCGCGGGGCTGTCCCGCTGCATGGCCCACTTCACTCCCGCCGAGCTCACCTCGTACCTGGGATCGCTGTCCCCCGGCGACGACGTGGAGCACCAGGGCGTCACGTTCTCCCGGGGCCTGACCGTCGTCCTCCTGAACGCCCTCTGGGACCCCGCCACCGAGCAGACGCGCTTCGGCAAGGCCTCGTTCGACCACGCGGTCTTCGTCGCCGGAGCCGACTTCGAGGGTGTGGTGTTCGCGGGCGATGCCGGCTTCCAGGGCACGGTCTTCGCGGGTGAGGCCCGGTTCGGCAACGCGACGTTCCGGTCCACTGCCAGCTTCGTGGACGCGAAGTTCGCTTCCTTCACCTGGTTCGTCGGTACGACGTTCCACGGCGAGGCCCGGTTCGGCGGATCGACGTACTACATCAACATGCCGGCCATCGGCTCGCAGGACCCCGCCGCCCCCCTCAGGGTTCGTGCGGAGCCCGTGACGTTCGAAGACCAAGCCTGGGCCTGGTTCCACAGCGCGGTGTTTCACGCCGAGGCCCATTTCGACGAGGTGGTGTTCCCGGAAACCGCCTCCTTCGACAAAGCGGTGTTCCATGCCGAGGCCCGGTTCAGCAGTGCGACCTTTCACACCGCCCAGTTCAGCGGTGCGTCATTCGGCGCCGGCGCCCTGTTCGACAGGGTCTCGGTCCGCAACAGCGCCCTGTTCATTGATGCGGTTTTCTCCGTCGCGAACCGGCTGGGTCCGCTGCTCTGCCAGGGATCGCTGAACCTGTCCCGCGCCGTCTTCGGCCGCGCCGTGACGATCGAGGCCATCGCCGAGTCCGTGACGTGCACCCGGACCGTGTGGGAATCGACGGCCACCCTGCGCCTGCGGTACGCCGACGTGGACCTGTCGGACGCCGTGATCACCCAGCCGTTCGCGGTCACCGCCCACGCGGTGCCCTTCCCCGAGATGGTCGAGACGGGCGCCGGCGGCCGGGTACGGGTGTTGTCCCTGCGGGGCGTCGACGCCGCCCAAGTGGTCCTGACCGGCACCGACCTGTCCGCCTGCCGGTTCATCGGAGCCTTCCACCTCGACCAGCTCCGCCTGGGCGGGGACACCGTCTTCGCCCGGACCCCGGCGGGGACCGACCTGCTCAGGGTGATCCCGCTGCGCTGGACCGACCGGCTCGCCCTGGCCGAGGAGCACCACTGGCGCGCCCTGCCCCTCCACCGGCGCAGACTGCGCGCCGGATGGGTGCCGGACGTACCCGGCGCCTCGCCAAGCACCGCCCACGTGCCGGGTCCGGCCGAACTGGCCGCGCTCTACCGGCAGCTCCGCAAGGGCTTCGAAGACGGCAAGGACGAGCCCGGTGCCGCCGACTTCTACTACGCGGAGATGGAGATGCGCCGCCTGGAGCACCGCTCCTCCCGCAACCGTGCCGAACGGGGCCTGCTCACCGCGTACTGGGCCCTCTCCGGCTACGGGCTGCGCGCCTCGCGCGCCCTGGTCTGGCTCGGGCTGGCGATGGCCGCCACCGTGCTGTTCATGATGCTGTGGGGCCTGCCGCAGGACGATCCGAAGCCCGTGTCGGCCGGCCGGGTGGTCGGCCAGAACGTCCGCCTGGTCACCGACACCCCGGACCCCGTGAACCCGTCCGGACCGCTCCTGAAGCGGCTGTCGGCCAAGCGGTTCGAGAAGAGCCTGCGCGTGGTGGTGAACTCGGTGGTCTTCCGCTCCTCCGGACAGAACCTGACCACCGTCGGCACCTACGCGGAGATGGCCTCCCGGCTGACCGAGCCCGTCCTCCTCGGCTTCGCCGCCCTCGCGGTCCGCGGCCGGGTCAAACGCTGACCCCGCCCTCCCGCGGGGCCGGCGTCAGGCTCCGAAGCCGTGGAGCGAGCGGACCAGGGACGTGACGAAGGTGTCCTGGACCTCGGGCGGGAGGAGGTCCAGGGAGAGGTACGGGTTGAGGTCCTCCAGCTCCACCAGGAGGAGGTCGCCCGAGGGGGCCCGGCAGGCGTCCACGCGCTGGATGCCGTGGTCGAGGGTGTTCCAGTCGATGAAGGTGCGGGCGAAGGCGAGGTCCGCCGGGGTGGGGTCGTACGGGACCAGTTCCCAGCGGCGGTCCGGGTCCGGGGCGTACAGGGCGTACTGGAAGGTGTCGTCCACGAAGTAGAAGGACACCTCGTACGCGAAGTCGATGCGCGGCTGGATCAGGAACTCCCCCGGGGCGCAGTCCGGGTGCGGGGTGAAGGTCAGCCCTATCGAGTCCGCGCCCTGCTTCGGCTTCACCGCGTAGGAGGGGGAGGCGGGGAGCAGCGACAGGTGCGCCGGGTCGTCGATCGTGGGGATGACCGGGTGTCCCGAAGCCGTCAGGTCGACGAGGTACTGCTTGCCCGCCATGTCGCCCCGGCCGGTCAGCGGGTTGTAGACCCGGGTGCCGGCGGCGAGGGCGGCCGCGCGGAAGGAGTCGTAGGCCTGCTGGTGGTGGAGGACCGGGCCGCTGTTGCGGACGACCACCGTGTCGAAGGCCGGGAGGAGCGCCTCCGCGTCCAGGGGGTGGCACAGGGCCAGCGGGAAGTGCTCGCGCAGGCGTGCGGTGAGGAAGACGTCCTCGTCGCCGTAGCGGCGGCCACGCGCGGGGTAGGCCAGGTCGGTCACGTAGAGGAGTGGCATGACCGGAACCTATCGCGGGCAGCGATGAGGGCGTGAAATACCTGGTACGGGACAAAATGCTGGCCATCGGGGACGACTACTGGATCGAGGACGAGGACGGCCGGCACGCCTTCCTCGTGGACGGGAAGGCCCTGCGGTTCCGGGACACCCTGGAGCTGAAGGACCCCGACGGCCGGATCCTCATCACGCTGCGGGAGAAGCTCTTCGCCCTGCGCGACGCGATGACGCTGGAGCGGGACGAGCGGCGGCTCGCGGTGATCCGCAAGAAGCGGTTCTCGCTGCTGCGCAACCACTACCTGGTGACGCTCAACGAGGGCACCGAGCTCGATGTCAGCGGGCGGATCCTGGACCGGGAGTTCAAGGTCGAGTACGACGGGGAGCTGCTCGCGCTGATCTCCCGCCAGTGGTACCGGATCCGCGAGACGTACGCCGTCGACGTGGTCCGCGAGGACGCCGACGCCTCGCTGCTCGTGGCCGTCGCCGTGTGCGTGATCCGGATGGCGGAGAAGGACCGGGAGGGCGGTGGCGGTGGCGGTGACCACCTTGGGGACTAGGCGGGGGATCAGGTCGGGGACCAGGCCGCTCAGTCGCAGGCGCCGCGGCCGCAGTCCTTGACCGGGCCGGCGCCGGGGAGGCGCGCCAGGGCCTCGCGCAGGGCGGTGCGCCCGGCTCCGGTGAGGCTCTCGTCGTAGGTGACCTCCAGCCGGGTCACGGAACCGACGCGCGACTCGTGGATGCCCGTCGCGCCGTACGGCCACAGGTCCCCCTTGGCGAGGCCGTCCTCGCCGTAGCGGGGGCCGGGGATCTCCACCGAGAACGCGTACGAGGGCCGCAGCCAGACGTCGTACGCCAACGCGCCCGCGAGCGTCAGCACCGCCGCGGCCCCCAGCACGGCGATACCGGCGTACACGCGGGCGAGGACCGGGCGGCGGCGCGGATCGGCCGTGGCGGCCAGCAGCAGGACGACGGCCGACGGGATCACCGGGTAGAAGCCGAAGACGGCCAGCACGGTCCCGAGGACGAGCCCGAACGCACCGAGGACGAGGCACAGGGTCCGGAAGGCCTCGCGCTCCCGGACGAAGAGGGTCCGGGCGACGGCGACGAAGGGGAGGAGCAGGACCATGCCGATCGGGGACGTCGCACCCCAGGCCGTCATGACGGCCATGAGGAGGGTGGCGAGGCCGGCCATCGCGCGCTGGAGCCAGTGGATCCGCTCCACCGGTCCCGCCTCCCTGTTCACAGCCGTCGTCACATCCGTCATGGCCCGCACCCCGCCCCCGCCCCCGTACGCGCGCGCGTACGCGCCCCCGACCCCGCCCCCCGGCGGCTCCGGGCGAGTAAAGCACGTGCGTACCGCGGGCTCAGCGGCCGAGGCGGCGGTCCTTCAGGGCCGGGAACTGCTCGCGGGTCTCGGCGACCTTCTTCGGGTCGAGGTCCACCGTCAGGACCTCCTCCCCCGGGCCCGCCTCGGCGAGGATCTCGCCCCACGGGTCCACGGCCAGGCTGTGACCCGCCTGCTCCACGCCCCCGTTGGTACCGGCCGTACCGCACGCCAGCACGTACGACTGGTCCTCGACGGCCCGCGCCCGGTTCAGCAGGGTCCAGTGGCCCCGGCGGCGGGCCGGCCAGCCCGCGGAGACGACCAGCGTCGTGGCCCCGGCGTCGACCAGACCGCGGAACAGCTCCGGGAAGCGCAGGTCGTAGCAGGTGGCGAGGCCCAGGGTCTGCTCCGGCAGGGCGACCGTGGTCAGGGACTCGCCCGCGGACATCAGGACGGCCTCGCCCTGGTCGAAGCCGAAGCGGTGGATCTTGCGGTACGTGGCGGCGAGCTCGCCCGTCGGGGAGAGGACGAGCGCGGTGTTGTAGAGCGAGCCGTCGCCCGCGCGCTCCACGAAGGATCCGGCGTGCAGCCAGACCCCGGCGTCGCGGGCGGCCGCGGCCATGGCCTCGTAGGTCGGGCCGTCGAGCGGTTCGGCCTCTGTCTCGAACTGCTCGTAGGCGAAGGCGCCCACGGTCCACAGTTCGGGCAGCACGACGAGGTCCGAGCCGGACTGTTCGCGTACGAGGTCGGCTGCCCGGGAGCGGCGGGAAACCACCGACTCCCCCTCATTCACCGCGATTTGGATCAGGGAAGCGCGCACAGTACCACCGTCCTGGCTTTCAAGCCGTCAACTCGGGCCTACGATCGTCACACGAAAGCACTGCCGGGGTGCTCACCGGCAGCGTAGTTTTGAAGCCATTGCACAAGCTTCCAGCAACGCGCCAATGCACCTAACGCGCCAACAGGCCGATGAACAGCACGCGAGGGGTCCCGTTGACCGTCCATCCGCATCCCAGCCTTCAGCCCTATGCCGACGCGTGGACCCACTCCATCGAGGCGATATCCGAGCTGGTCCTTCCGTTGACGGAAGGCGAGTGGAGCCGGGCGACGCCCTGCCCGAACTGGTCCGTGCGCGACGTCGTGTCCCACGTCATCGGCATCGAGTGCGAGCAGCTCGGCGACCCCCGGCCGATCCACACCCTGCCGCGGGACCTGCGGCACGTGGTCGACGAGTTCTCCCGGTACATGGAGGTGCAGGTCGACGTGCGGCGCCACCACACCGCGCCCGAGATGACCTCCGAGCTGGAGTACACGATCATCCGCCGCTCCCGGCAGCTGCGGAACGAGAAGCGCGAGCCGGACACGATGATCCGCGGCCCGCTGGGCGAGCCGGCCACCCTGGAGCACTCGCTGCGGCTGCGCGCCTTCGACGTGTGGATCCACGAGCAGGACCTGCGGGCGGCCCTCGGGCAGCCGGGGAACTGGGACTCGCCGGGTGCCTACGTGGCCAGGGACGTCCTGCTGTCCGGGCTGCCGAAGGTGGTCGCGAAGAAGGCGGGCGCGCCCGCGAACTCGGCCGTCGTCATCGACGTGCACGGGGCGCTGGAGTTCATGCGGACCGTACGGATCGACGCGGACGGCCGCGGCACCATCGACAAGGCCCCCTCCCTGGGGCCCGCGGTGACGCTGACCATGGACTGGGAGACGTACGTACGGCTCGCGGCCGGCCGGGTGCGTGCGCACACCGTCGCCGACCGGGTGAAGGTGGAGGGTGACCCGGCGCTGGCCGAGGCGATCCTGAGCCACTTCTCCGTGACTCCGTAATACGTGACCTGGTGCGGATCCCCTCCGACCGGGGCGCGGGGGCGATCCTCGCGCAGTACCTGCGCTCGCTGGCCGCGCACGGGCAGGAGTGCACGCCGGCCGAGCTGGAGCAGCTGAACTCCATCGCCGTGGACCTAGCGGGTGCCTGCCTCGCCGCGCGGGACGGCGGGGCGGACGCCGGGGACGGGCCGTCGGGCGCCGAGGTCGAGTTGCCCGGGCGCGGGGCCGAGCCGCCGGGGGCCGAGCCGTCCGTGGTCGAACTGCCCGGGGTCGAGCTACCCGGGGTCGAGCTGCCCGGGGCCGAGCCGTCCGGGGCGGCCCGCACGCGGGCGCTGCTGGCCCGGATCGACATCTTCATCGGGCACAACCTCGGCGATCCCGAGCTGAGCCCCTCCGTGGTCGCCGCCCGGCACCGCATCTCGCTGCGCAGGCTCCAGCTCCTCTTCCAGGAGCGCGGGGAGAGCGTGGCGGCCGCGATCCGCCGGCGCCGGCTGGAGCGCTGCCACGAGGACCTCGCCGACCCGGGACAGCTCGCCGTCCCCGTCCACACCGTGGCCCTGCGCTGGGGGTTCACCCGCGCCTCGGTGTTCAGCCGCCTGTTCCGCGACACCTACGGGGCCAGCCCCAGCGCGTTCCGCCGCGCGGCGGTGCGATCCGCCCCGCTGCCGGCGGCCAAACCCGTTGCGCGCATTGTCAACAGTCCCTGCACTCGGCGCACACCCGGCCGCGCGGAGCCCTCATAGGCTCGGCACGCGTTGGCCGGAACCCGACTCCGTGGAGCGGACGAGCGGGCGGGAAAGGACGGGGGTCTGTCCCGCCCGGGCCCGTCCCCCGCGGTACGGGGCCCACGCGGATGCCGGGCCGGCGCCGGACCTCACCGGGCCGGCCCAGGGTCGGCAGGGGTGCCGACGGGGGCGCCGGCCCCGGAGGCGGCCACGGCGGTGGCCGCCGGCAGCGGGGCCGGCGGAGGCGGCGCCGCCGACGGTGAGGCGAGCACCACCGGGGCGAGCGGGGCGAGCGCGGCCGCCCGCTCGCGTTCGCGGGCCAGGGCCCGGCCGCGCAGGCGCAGGATCTGGGCGATGCCCAGGAGTTCCAGGACGAAGACCGAGGAGAACGCGATGCGGTAGTTGTCCCCGGTGGCGTCGAGCAGCAGGCCCACCACGAGCAGGGTCGTCATGGAGGCGATGAAACCGCCCATGTTGGTGATTCCGGAGGCCGTGCCCTGACGTTCCGCCGGGTTGGCGGGGCGGGCGAAGTCGAAGCCGATCATCGAGGCCGGCCCGCACGTCCCCAGCACCAGGCAGAGCGCGATCAGCAGCCACATCGGCGCGTGGTCCCCGGGGTAGGCCAGGACCGATCCCCAGAGCAGGGCGGTCAGGGCGACCGTGCCCAGGGCCAGCGGGATCCGGGAGGACTGCCGGCGGCCGACGACCTGGCCGTAGACCAGCCCGAGCGCCATGTTCGAGGCGACCACCAGGGTCAGCAGTCCGCCCGCGGTGGTGCGCGAGAGCCCCTGGGCCTCGACGAGGAAGGGCATGCCCCACAGCAGCAGGAACACCATCGCCGGGAACTGCGTCGTGAAGTGCACCCACAGGCCGAGCTTGGTGCCGGGCTCCTTCCAGGAGTCGGCGATCTGCCGCCGTACGAAGCCACCCGGCGCGGAGCCACCGGACCCGGAGCCCGCAGCCCCGGAGCCACCCGCCCCGGCGGCCGCCCGCGGCGCGGGTTCGTGGCCCTCCGGGTGGTCGCGCAGGAACAGCACCAGCGGGACCAGGACGACCAGCCCCGCCACCGCACTGCCCGCGAACGCGGGCACCCAGCCGACGCCGTGCAGCACGGGGGCCAGCACCAGCGTGGAGATCAGGTTGCCGGCCATCCCGACCAGGCCGGCCAGCTGCGCCATCAGCGGGCCCCGGCGGGCCGGGAACCAGCGGGTGCCGAGCCGCAGGACGGAGATGAAGGTCATGGCGTCCCCGCAGCCCAGCAGGGCGCGGGCCGCCAGGGCCATCCCGTAGGAGGGGGAGAGCGCGAAGCCGATCTGCCCGGCGGTGAAGAGCACGGCGCCGAGGGTGAGCACCTTCTTGGTGCCGAGCCGGTCCACCATCAGGCCGACGGGTATCTGCATGCCCGCGTAGACCAGGAGCTGAAGCAGGGAGAACGTGGACAGCGCGGAGGCGTTCACGTGGAAGCGGTCGGCGGCCTCCAGCCCGGCGACGCCGAGGCTGGTGCGGAAGATGACCGCCACGAAGTAGACGGCGACACCGATCGACCAGACGAGCACCGCCTTGCGGCCGCCCGGCGGATCCCGGAAGACGGGATGGGCGGGGGCGGCGGCCCCGAGTGTCGCGGGTGCGGCGGAGGCCCCGGGAGTCGTGGGGGCGGCGGACGCGGAGCTCATCGGACGGACCCCCGCACCAGTTCCCCGACCCGGCTCACGTGGGCCCGTACCGCCGCGGCGGCCGTGTCGGCGTCGCCCGCGCGCAGGGCGTCGAGGATCTCCCGGTGCTCGGCCAGCGTCCGCTCCACCCGCTCGGGGTGCGCGTGCAGCAGGGCCACGCCCATGCGGAGCTGGCGGTCGCGCAGTTGGTCGTAGAGGCGGCACAGGATCTGGTTGCCTGCGCTGCGCACGATCTCCGCGTGGAAGGCCCGGTCGGCGGCCATCATCGCCGCGAGCTCGCCCGCGTCGCCGAGCCGGCGCTGCTCCTCGACCAGTTCCGCGAGCCGCTCCAGCAGTCCGGCCGGGGCGGGCACGGCCCGGCGGACGGTGAACTCCTCGACCAGCAGCCGGGTTTCGATCACGTCGGCGATCTCCTGGGCGGAGACCGCGAGGACGAGGGCGCCCTTCTTCGGGTACAGCTTCAGCAGCCCCTCGGTCTCCAGCCGCAGCAGCGCCTCGCGCACCGGCGTGCGCGAGACCCCCACGGCGTCCGCGAGCTCGCCCTCGGTCAGCAGCACCCCGCCCTCGTAGCGGCGGTCGAGGACCCCCTGCTTGACGTGCTGGTAGACGCGCTCGGCGGCGGTCACGGGAGGACTGGCGGCACTGACGGATGGCATGCGCACAGCATAGATACAAGACAGGTGCATCCTGCCGCCCGTCCACGATGTGGACCTTGACCGCATGGCGTCCGGACACGGGTGCCGGGCGCACGTCAGGACACGACGACGTCCAGGACGAACTCGTCGTACGGGGCTTCGTCCGGATACGGCGGACGGACCTGCGCGAAGCGGATCCGGGCCCGCCCGGCCACCCGCCCGCGTACGACGTACACACGCTCCACGCCCGCCCCGGGCAGCGGCGGCTCCGCGACGGGCAGCGGCGCCCCCTCGGACACCGTGACGGCGTCCGCGTCGCCCGTCACCCGCCAGGTCCAGACGTAACCGCGCGCACCGCGCCCCGTCAGCCGCAGCTCGTACGGCTCACCGGGGGCGAGCGCCACTTCGCGCACCTCCACGCGGACTCCTCTCCGGCCGGGCCCGGACCGGGCCCGGTACCCGGATCCCGGCACGGGGTCAGGCCGGGCCGATCAGCGCGCCCTCGTGCCAGCCCGCGCCGTCGCGCCAGTAGTGCTGGAGCTGCCGGTCGGTGCGCAGGACCACCACTTCCAGGTTGAACCCGAAACTCCCCTGGAGCATCCCGGTGACCGCCCGCACGTCGTGGCCGAAGACCGCGGAGCGCTGCCAGGCGGCGCCGCCCGCGTTGCCGCGCCACCAGTGCTCGACGCGGCCGCCCGCGCCCGTCACGCACAGCTCGTAGTTCCCGGCGGTGTCCTCGTCGGCCGCCCCGTACTGCGCCTCGATCAGGCAGGGCGCGGAGGCGATGCCGGAGCCGAAGACCTCGCCGGGGCGCCAGACGAACCCGTTCGGGTCGTCGCGCCACCACAGCTGCATCCGGCCGTCGGTGCGGGTGGCGACCAGGTCGAGGTGGCGGGCGCGGGTCTGCACCAGGGCCGGGCCGAAGTGGGCGATGCCGGAGCCGAAGCGGCCGCCGTCGTTCCAGGTCCAGGGGGCGCCGTTGATCCGCCACCAGTGGTTGAGGCGGCCGTCGGCGGTGCGGACGACCACCTCGAAGTTGCCGGGCGCCCCGTAGTCGCTCTGGATGAAGGCCGGGGTCGAGCCGACCGCCGCGTCGCCGGGGCCGAAGGCGCCGCCGTCGCGCCAGGCGCCGCCGAAGTGCTCGTAGTACCAGTGGCGCAGCCGGCCGCCGGTGGTGACGTGCAGCGACTCCATGTTCCGGTTGTACGTGGTCCCCGTGAAGGCGGGCTGGCCCGAGGCGTCGGAGGCGAAGTCCTGGGCCCGGTTCCAGGCGTACGGGGCGTCGCCCTCGCGCCACCAGTGCCGCAGCGGGCCGCCCGCGGAGGCGGGATCGGCGAGCGCCGCCAGCTCGAAGTTGCGGTGGGCGCGGCCGTTGCCGCTCTCGTAGACGTTGCCGGTGTGCAGGCGGCGCTTGCTCCACGGGTCGATGTTGGTGCCCTGGAGCCCGCACTTGGCCCAGTCGTCGATGCGCACCTCGCCGTACGCGATCCGTCCGTGGCCGCCCACGTGGTAGCCGGTGCCCCAGGAGTTCTTGAACAGCCAGCAGCCGGCCGCGTCGTCGTAGCCGGTGATCAGGACGCAGTGCCCGCCCGCCAGGCGGTCGCTGGTGCGGTGGTAGACCCCGGAGCCCAGGCCGAAGAAGTCCTCGTAGACGTCGAAGCAGGCGGTGAGCGGGCCCACGGTGTCCAGCCACACCTTCTGCTGCTCCACGTCGCCGAGCCGGACGTGCTCCGGGATGCGGACCGTGCGCCCGGAGCGGTCCCAGCTCGGCGTGTACTCCGCCCGCCAGGCCTCCCGGCGGTCGACGGGGGTCCCGGGCGGGGGCGGCGAGTACGGCCAGCAGCCCGGGTCGGCGAGTCCGCCGTTGGTCCGGATCCAGTCGAGGGCGGCCTCGGGGCTGCCCGTCTGTCCGCAGGTGGCCCGCAGCCCGTCGTGCACGTCCCCCTCGGACCGCTCGGCCCACACGTGGTGCTCGATGCGGGCCATCGACTCCACCAGGGCGGTCGCCCCGAACGCCCAGCAGGAGCTGCACGGGTTCTGGTCCTTCACCTTGGTGAGCCAGGGCCAGCCCCACCGGCTGCGCCAGTCCACGGCGGACGGCCGGGCGGGCGCGGGCGCGGGGCCGGGGGCGGGCGCTGGGGCGCTCGCGCCGGTGTCCGCCCCCCGGAGGAATCCGTGCGCCGTCCTGCGCCGGGTGAGGTGCGGATTGCCGCTGGCGTGGCCCACGAGGCTGCGCAGATCCACCGCGGGCGCCGCCCCGGCAGGGGTGAGACCGGCTTCCGCCGTGGCCGCACCGAGCCCCAGGGCGGGTCTCGGCACGGGATCCCCGTCGGCCAGGTGCTCGCTCACCGACCACCGCGCCGCGCGCTCCGCGAGCAGGGCCCGCAGCTCTCCCGCCGTCTGGACACGCCCCTCCGACTGCTCCGGCATTCCGGCCCCCCAACGCACCGTACGGATCCGAGCCCGGGGAGCGTCCACCTGCGCGGAGGGCGCGTCAAGGGGGTCCGTACGGTCGCGCGGCGGCACGCGGGTCGCACGGGGCCGCCGCCTCCGGGAGGGGCGGGGTCACACCGGCACGGGGGCCGAACCCGTGGGCCGCAGCAGGTTTGAGAGGGGCCGTTCATTCGTTCGAGTGATGACCCCGGAGTGATCGTCCGGGGTGATCCCGCCGAGGAGAACATGTCCCCGGCACACATCCCCGGCACATCCCGGGCACCATCCACCGCAGACGAAGGGCGGGCACAGCCATGCCAGTTGACAGCACCCCCGAGCAGCCGTTCGCACCCAGCGCCGACTACCTCGCCCAGACCGAGGCGATCGGCCGGGCACTGAACGACCCGTCGCCGCGCTCCATCGGCGCCCTGGACCGGTGGGGTCTGGCCGACACCTACGAGTCGTACACGGAGACCGCCGCGTACGAGGAAGTCAAGATCACCCTGTCGGACGGGATCCAGCTCGACGCCGGGCTGAGCGTCCCGCGCAACCTCGGGGCCGGACAGACCTGTCCCACGATCGTCATGCCCGCCCCGCTGAGCGACCTCGGCCGGCGGGCCTACCTCGGCATGCTCCCGCGCTTAGCCCTGGGCGGCTACGCCGTCCTGGCCTACAGCCAGCGCGGGCTGGCCGGCTCGCAGGGCAAGATCCAGGTCGCCGGGCCGCAGGACGTGACCGACGCGACCGAGGTCATCGACTGGCTGGTCGCCCGGGACGGCGTCGACCCCGAGCGGATCGGCTTCTTCGGCGCCTCCTACGGGGCCGGGACGAGCCTCCTCGCGGCCGCGAAGGACCCCCGGATCAAGGCCGTCGCGGCGACCAGCGCCTGGGGCGACCTGTTCGCCTCGCTGTACGAGAACGGCACCCGCCACCTGAAGGCCTTCGAGGAGCTGGTGCGGCTGTTCAAGGAGGAGAACTGCTCGGAGGAGTTCCTCGGCGTCATCCAGAAGATCCGCGGCGACGTCATCGACGACGAGGTCCGGGAGTTCGCCCGCGTACGGTCGCCCCAGCACTACCTGGAGGCGTACAACGCCTCCGGGACGCCCCTCCTGATGACCACCTCCTGGCACGAGACGATCTTCTCGGTGCCCGCCGTCGTCGACCTGTTCACCGGCCTCCAGGGCGACAAGTCGCTGCTCGTCCAGGTCGGCGACCACGGCAACGCCGAACTTCCCGGCCTGATGGGCCTCATCTCCAAGCCCACCGAGATGACCTACCGCTGGATGGACCACTACCTCGGGGGCACGGCCGGCGACGGTGCGCAGCCGCGGTTCGGCATCCGCTCCGAATACATGCACAACCTCCTGTCCGACGTGCGCCAGCCCGACTGGGAGAGTTACGCACTGCCGCCCCGGCGCTTCCACCTCGGCGACGCACCCGCCGGAGAGCGCGACGCGCGGATGGCCGAGGGTCCGGCGCGGTCGGGCTGGACCCGGGCCATCAAGGTCGCCGAGGAGGACACCGAGGCGATCGTCGCCCCGAAGCTGATCCAGACCGGACTGGCCGAGCGCGCGGGCCTGCCCCACGTCTACCCGACCACCGACATCGACCGCGGGCGCGCGGCGATCTGGACCACCGAGCCGCTGGAGCGGGCGATGCAGGTCCGGGGCGACCTGGAGGCGCGGGTCACCGTGACCCCGCAGGACCGGAGCGCCACCATCGTGGCGTACCTGATGGACTGCGACGCGACCACGGGCAAGGCCGCCATCATCACGCACGCCCCGTACACCCTCACCCACGCGAAGGCGGGGCAGGCCACCACCGTGACCTTCGCCCTGCAACCCGCGCACTACGTCCTGCGCGCGGGGCGGCAGCTCCAGCTGATCATCGACACCCGGGACCCGTTCTTCTCCCACGCCAACAAGCCGGCGTCCGCGATCGAGCTCAGCTCGCCCGAGGGCTCCGAGTCGTACATCGACATTCCGCTCGGCACGGTGGACTGACGGGCACACCGTCGGGGGCGGGGTACCGGGGGATCCCCCGGCGCCCCGCCCTTCCGCGTGCCGGCCCCTACTCGACGGGGAGCGCCGGGGCCGGGACCGGCAGCTCGGGCGCCGGGACCGGGAGTCCGGGCAGCGCGGGCAGACCCGGCAGGCCGAGGCCGGTGAGCAGGGCGACGAGGGCGGCCACCAGGTCGGTCACCACGTCGGTGGCCTTGGCCTTGGCGTCCGTGGAGCAGCCGCAGGGACCGGCGGCCTTGGTGAGCCCGTCGACGGAGCCCTTGAGCTTGTCGATGGCGCCGGTGGCCAGGTCCAGCGGACCGAAGGCGCGCTTCGCCTTGTGGGCGGAGACGGGCAGCTTGGGCGCCGGGGCGGGCAGCGCGGGCGCGGGCAGCGCCGGGGCGGGCAGCGCGGGGGCGGCGACCGGGAGCTTCGGGGCCTCAACGGGCAGCTTCGGCGCCTCGACCGGCAGCGCCGGGGCCTCCACCGGCAGCTTCGGCGCCTCCACCGGCAGCGCCGGCGGGTCCACCGGGAGCTTCGGGGCGTCCACCGGCGGGACGGGGACCGGCAGGGCCGGGGCGGCGGGCAGGCTCTTCTTCAGCTCCGCGATCGCGGCGTCGATCTTCTCCTTGAAGGCGGCCAGGTCCGCGTCCGGGATCTTGCCGTCGGGGGACTTCAGGACGGCCGCCAGCAGATCGGTGACCGGTTTCAGCAGTCCGCCGACCCCTCCCAGGGACTGCACTTGGGCGAGCAGCGCCTCGGTTCCGGGGATGGCCTTCCCGGCGGGGACGGCCATCCCGGCCGGGGCGGAGACGAAGGCCGCGGCGGCCTGCGGCTTCGCGGCTGCCGACGCCAGACCGGGGGACGCGGTCAGCAGGGTCAGGCAGAGGGCGGCGGGGACGGTGTAGCGCGTGATGCGGTGCAACGGAGCTCTCCTGTCGGACTGTCACCTCGCGCCGCGGCAGGGGACGTGCCGCGGCGATGTGACATGGGACCTGTCCCAGCCCACTCACCGCCACCCCGTCGGACCCCGCAACCCGGGCCCCCGCACCGCCCACGGGGACACGCCGCGCAACCGGCCTACGTACGGCCGTGACCTGCACGGACACCGTCACCCTCGGGCGATGCCCCGTCAGGCGGGCGCGCCGCGCCGGGCAGCCTCCCCGGCTACGGGGTCATCGACTGCCCGCCGATCCCCGGCACCCCCGCGAGCTGACCCTGCCACCACGCCGCCACCGCGTCGGGGCTCATGTCCGCCCAGGCCGGGGTCCGCTCGACCTGGGCGCGCCCGAGCCGCCGCGCCAGGGCGACCAGCTCCCGCCCGGTCCCGCCGCGCACCCCCTCGTACCCGCGCAGCAGCTCCTCCACGGAGTCCGCCCGCCGCCAGCCTTCCGCGAAGGCGGTGGCGTCCTGGAGGGCCTTCGCGGCGCCGCTCGTGTTGTGCGGGCGTACGACACTGGCCGCGTCCCCGGCCAGCAGCAGGCGGCCGGCCGTGGTGCGCGCGGTCTCCAGGTCGTAGATGGGCTGGACGAAGGTGTCCCGCGGGTCCGTCGCCGCCAGCGCCCGTCCCCAGTACGGCGGGAACTCCCGCTCCAGCAGCGCCCCGAGGTGCTCCGTCAGCTCCGGGGTCAGCCCGCCGGGCGGGAAGCTCGTCGGGTCGTCGTAGCGGAGCTGCCCGTCCCGCGGCGGCGCGGCGTAGAGGACCCAGTTGACCCGGGGGCCGTCCGGGCCCGGGATGCGGTAGATGACGCAGGTGCCGCCGGGGAAGCAGACGGTGGTGACCGCCGCCGGATGCGGGTCCACGGCGTCCGCCGGCAGCAGTCCCGCGTCGAGGTTGCCGCGCCAGCACACGTACCCGGCGTAGTGCGGCCGGGACTCGGGGCAGACCGCCGCGCGCACCACGGACCGGTAGCCGTCCGCGCCGACGACCAGGTCGTAGCGCTCGGCCCCGCCGCCCGCGAGCCGCACCTCGCCGTCCCCGGTCACGCCGGTCACCGTCTCGCCCTGCCGGTAGACCACCGCGTCCGGGACCGCCTCCCGCAGCCCGCGCCAGAGCTGGCCCCAGTGGTACGAGTGGAACGGGAACGGCTGCTCCCAGATCAGCCGGCCCCCGTCCCCCTTCTCCGGGTCGCGCACCACCCACCGGCGGCGCTCCAGCCGGTGCGCGGGGATCCCTTCGGGGAGAGCGCCGCTCTCCCGCAGTTCGACGGCCCGGTCGTCGTGGACGCACAGGCCGACACCCCGGTCCGCGAGCCGCCCGCGCGTGCGCTCCAGCACCACCACCTCGGCCGCCCCGGCCCGCGCGGCCGCCGTGGCGAACGCACAGCCCGCGATGGAACCACCGACCACCGCGACCGAACCCGTACCGCTCCGCATGGCCGCACCCTACTGGCGTTGCGGGTGCTCCCACCTGACTTCGCCGTCGTGCCACCGGTCGGTGGGGGCGAGGCCGCACGCGCGGGCGACGGCCGCGGAGGCGGTGTGATCGGGGTGCACGTGAGCGATGACGGCGTGGACCGCCGCCTGCGTACGGAGCCACCCGACCAGCCCGGCTGCGGCCTCGGTGGCGATGCCGCGCCGCTGCCAGGGCGTGCCGATCACCCAGGCGACCTCGGCGACGCCGCCCTCGACGGTCGCCTGCACGGTGCCGACCAGGCAGTCCGCCTCGTCGAGCCGCACCACCCAGTTCCACCAGGTGACGGCGGGGTCCGGCGACCCGGCGGCGAGCCGCGCGTAGCGCGTGCGCAGCTCCGGCTCGGTGAGCGGGGCTCCGCCGATGAACCCGTGCAGCTCCGGGTCCCCGAGCACGGTGGCCATCTCCCCCGCATGCGCGGCCTCCAGCGGCAGCAGCGTGAGCCGCGCGGTCCGGATGATCACGCCGCCTGCGCCGCCGCGAAGTCAGCCCATGCGGTGGGGGCGACCCGGATGACCGGCCCGTCCCCCTGCTTGCTGTCCCGGACGGCGACCGTGCCGGCGATGTTGGTGGCCACCTCCACGCACTCCGTGTTGGCTTGGTCGCTGCTGTAGCTGGACTTGACGAACTCGTATTCGTTCACGGGCTTACATACCTTTGCTGATGGCATCTATCAGGCTCACGGAGTCGTGCGGCGCGAGACTCAGCCGTGACACCCGGGCGAAGGCCCGGCCGTACGCCTCGTTCGCCTCCGCCCCTTCTGCCCACAGGGTAGATCCGATGGTCTCGGCATAGCCGACGTCCAGCGCCCCGGGCTCCGAGAACGAGACGATGTTGAACGAGCCGTCGACGCCGTGGTGCCTTCCCGCCCGGAAGGGCAGGACCTGCACGTGGACATGCGGCAGCTTCGCCATCTGCACGAGGTGGTCCAACTGCGCCCGCATCACCTCGACGCCGCCGACCTGGTGGCGCAGAGCGGCTTCCCACAGCACCGCGTGGAACTCCAGTGGCGAGTCGCCCCGCAATCGTGCCTGTCGCTTGATCCGCGAGGTCACCAGGGCCTCGATCTCGTCAGGGTGCGACCAGTTGGACGTCACGCCCAACGCCCTTACGTATTCCGGGGTCTGAAGCAGTCCAGGGACCAGTGCGGGGTGCCAGGTACGGATGCGTGTGGCGACCTCCTCCATCGCGATGTACTCGCCCAGGCCACCCACGATGGGCATGTGATGCCACCAGCCCTTGGCCTTGCGACGCTCACGGTCCAGCTTGGCCAGTGACAGCAGGCTGCGAACCGTCGTCTCGTCCGTCACTCCGTAGAGCGTGCACAGGGCCACGATGTCCGGGTCCCGGAAAGGAACCCAGCCCCGCTCCATCTTGGCGACCTTGGCCGCCGTCGCACTCAGCACCTGAGCCGCCTGCGGCTGCGTGAGGCCCGCGGCGTCCCGCAGGCGCAGCAGTTCCCCGCCCAGCCGGCGCGCCAGCACCGTGGATACCCGATTGTCCGTGGGCACTTGATCCACCTCCTCGTACCCGGTGCAGTCTTCCCCGCCCGGCCCGAACCGCACAACTACTCCCTGGGGAGATATTTCCCCGGTTTAGCTTGCACCCCAAGCTCGACCCGCCCTACGGTCAGTGACGAAGTACTCACCGCACAGAGTCAGTTGGCGGAAGCGCACCGGGCTGTCCACGAGACGGCACCGGCATGCCACCGCCCGTACCGGAGGTGCACAGCCATGGAGCGTCAGGACGTACGGAACTACCCGCCCCGCCAGGACTCCGTGCCGAGGGCCCGCCGGCACTCCGCGTGGCTCGCCGTCGCCTGGGGGCAGCCCGAGCTCGCTTCGGACGTGGCGCTGCTGACGAGCGAGCTGCTGACCAACGCGCTGCTGCACGGCTCGCTGTGGGACCGGTACCTCCGGGTCGCGGTCCGCCTCACGGGAGCAGTGCTCCGCATCGAGGTCACCGATCCAAAAGGCGAGCGCCGCCCCGAACCGCGAGCGGTGTCCGACGACGACCAGTTCGGCCGCGGCCTGCACATCGTGAGCGCGCTCTCCGAGCGCTGGGGCTCCTGCGACCGGGTCGTCGGCAAGACCGTATGGGCCGAGCTGGCCCACGGGGGACACAGCAGCCCCCGTTAGGCTGACCCGCATGGATGGGTGGACGGCGCCGAGTTCCATCGAGCGCGAGCTGTACGAGGCCAAGGCGCGCGGCGACTGGCCGGGGTACCTCGACGCCCTCGCCCGCAGCGAGCTGTTCCTGGCGCAGTCCCGGGCCCAGGTCGACGCCGAGCCGACGCACGCGCGCTTCCACCCCACCCCCGACCGGCGCTGCCTCGTCGTCCACACCCGCGGGATGCTCCCCGTCCCCGACCCGCACACCGTGTACCTGCCCCGGTCCCTCGCCTGGTTCGCGAACGCCTGGGACTCCTCCGACCCCCCGCACCTCGCCGTGAATCCCGGCTCCCCCGCCGAGGCCTACCTCACCACCACCCCCGCCGACCTCGCCCGCTGGCGGGCCCACTGGGACGCCGCCGCCCCGGTGTGGGGGCTCGCCCCCGGAGCCGTGCACGCCCTGCACGTCGGCGGCCCGCTGCACGGGCCGGTCGCGCACGGGCTCGCCGTCGGGGCCCATCTCGCCGTCTCCAACGGGGAGTTCTGGAACGCACTGGCCTACCACGGCAACGGCTACACCCGGGAGCGCGAACGGCTGCGCAAGGGCTGGGGCATCACCACCGCCGCCGAGTGGCACGACACGCTGCGCCGTCTGCTCGACGCCGGGATGGTCAGCCCCGTCTGGGAGTTCGCGCTGCGCGTGCGCCGCCTCCTCGCCTCCGACTTCGCCGGGCCCGTGGACCCGGAGCACTGGCGGCACGCCGCGGCGACCGCCCTGCGCCGCAACGCCGAGCGGGCCGCCGAACCGCAGCTCACCCCCGAGGGGGTCACCCTCGCCGCGCCCCGGCCCAGCGCCGAGGTGGAGGGCGAGGTGGCGGGCGTACAGCGGCTGATCGGCCGCATCGCCCGCTACGAGCAGCGCTTCCGCGCCGACGGGCTGCTCCCCGAGGACGGCTGGGTCCGCTCCGTGGAGGGCTGGGACCACGGCCGGGCCTCGCAGATGGCCCGCTGGGGCCTCGGGACCCGCTACGGAACCCTCGCCGACGCGGAACACGGCGTACGGCAGGCCGGGGAGGCGGCCAGGGCCGCGTACCGCTCGTGGGAGGAGTTCTCCGCCGGGTACGCCCTGGGGCGCTGCCTGCACTTCGACGAGGAGGAGTTCGGCGACTGGTACACGGGCGTACTGGCCAACCACCTCACCCTGACCACCGACCCGGCGAGCCCCTGGCTCAACATCCCCTGGCGGACACCCGGAGGAACCGCATGACGCAGCAGCACAGCCTCACGACGGAGCGCATGGACGGCCCGGCCGCGCTCCGCGCCGCGGACGCCTTCGGCCTGGTCTACGCCGAGGCCTTCGCGGAGGCTCCGCACCACGAGACCGAGGAGGAGCTCGCCGCCGCCCGCCTCCGCTTCCCCGCCCAGACGCGCAGGCCCGCCTTCCGCGCGGCCCTGGCCCGTACCCCGGACGGCGAACCGGCCGGCATGGCCTACGGCTGGGCGCTCCCGCCCGACGCGGTGTGGTGGGACGAGCTCACCGAGCCCGTGTCCGCCGCGATGCGCCGGGAGGACGGCCGCCGCACCTTCGGGCTCATCGAGCTCGCCGTGCGCGGGCCGTGGCGCGGCCGGGGTGTAGCGCGGCGGCTGCACACGGCGCTGCTCGAAGGCATCCCGTCCGAGCGGGTGCTGCTGAAGGTCCACCAGGAGGCCGAAGCGGCCGCGGCCGCCTACCGCGCGTGGGGCTACCGCAAGATCGGCGAGGCCCGCCCCCCGACCACGGACGAAGCCACGGCCCCATACCTCCGCGACGTGATGCTGCTCGACCTGCGGAACTGACGGCGGGGCAGCCCTCGGCCGAGCCCTCAGCGCCTCGGGAGGCGGGCGAGGGTGGCCGTGCGCAGGAGCCATTCCACCGGGCCGTACCGGTGTCTGGCCATCAGGTGCTTGCTGAGGGCCAGTTGGGCGGCGTACAGGACGAGCGCGCCGCAGGCCACGGCGGCCGTGCCGAGGCGGTCGTAGAGGGCGAGGCCGTAGGCGGTGAAGACGAGGGCCATGACGAGGGACTGGCTCAGGTAGTTCGTCAGGGCCATCCGGCCGGCGGGGGCGAGCAGCCCCGCCGCCCGCCCGCCCCGGGGCGTCCCCATGAGGAGGAGCATCCCGCAGACGTACGCGGCGGTGAGCGCGGGCGCCGTGACCATGCCCACGATGGCCCCGAGGAGGCTCCACCGGGGACCGAGTGCGCCGCCTGCGGCCAGGGCCATGAAGAGGCTGCCGGGCAGGCCCGCGGCGACGCCGAGCACGCAGACGCGGCGCATCCGGTCCGCGTACCGCCCCGTGTCGGCGAGGAGGCGGCGCTTCCCGCAGGACATGCCGGTCAGGAAGGCGGCCAGGACGAAGCCACCCGTCATCGGTACGGCGAGGAGCGCGTCGGGCAACTGGCCGAGGTTGGCCCGTACGACGGAGGCCGGATCACCGCGGTAGTCGGCGGCCAGTGCGGCGAGCTCCGGTGGGAGCCGGGTCAGTTCGGCCGCCTCGGCGTCCGACATGAACACGGAGCCCAGCGCCAGCAGGAGCAGGAGGCCGGCCGCGCAGCCGTACACGATCCGGGCGGCGCGCAGGGCCGTCCGCGGCGTGCAGGTGCGTGCGGCGATGAGGATCAGGCCGAGCAGCGCGTAGGTCATGAGGATGTCGCCGGTGTACAGCAGCACGGCGTGCAGGAGGCCCAGGACGAGCAGGCCGAGCGAGCGGCGCAGCATGCGGGGGACGACGCTCGCTCCGTCGCGTGCGGCGGAGTCCTGCTGGAGGGTGAAGCTGTAGCCGAAGAGGAACGAGAACATCAGGTAGGACTTGCCGGCGAACAGGGTCTGCACGATCCCGTCGGCGGCCTTGTCGAGCGCCGTCGCGTCCGGGTCGACGGCGCCGCCGGGGGCGTACGGGCTCGCCATCATCGTCGCGTTGACCAGCAGGATGCCGAGGAGCGCGACACCGCGCAGGGCGTCGACCTCCGGTATCCGTGCGGACCGTTCCGTCCGTTCGTACGCAGCAGCCGTCGCGGGCACCGCTTCCCCCAAGGTGGTCGTGGGTGTGTCAGCCCCCGCACCCCGGCTGCCGGACGGCGGCCCGGGCCTGGAACCCGGCCAGGGCCGGGGCCTCTCGGAGCTCCGGCCGGTCCGGCCGGAGCGGGGAGCTCTTCGTTTCCGTGACGACCGTAGTCCGGCGCCGGGTCAGGGCCACGCCCAGCAGGACGACCGCCATGCCGGCGATCACGCGCGGGCTGAGCTCCTCGCCCAGGACGAGCGCTCCCAGCGCCACCGAGACGACCGGCAGGAGGTAGCCGACGGTGGCGGCGTTCGTCGCGCCCTCGTCGGCGATGATCCGGTACGTGAGGTGGAAGGTGACACCGGTGGCGAAGACGCCGAGGACCACGACGGCCAGCAGCGGCACCGCCTCGAACCGGACCGGGTGCGGGCCGCCGGCGGGCAGGGCCAGCGCCGTGAGCCCGGTGGCCGCCAGGAGCTGGGCGGTGGCGAGCGACAGGGTGGGCACGCCCTTGCCGACGAGGTGGCGGCCCATGTAGGTGAAGGCGAAGGCATAGCTCGCGGCGGCCCCCAGGATGGCGAGGGCTCCCCAGCCCACGTGCCCCGACCGCTGCCACGGGGCGAAGATCAGCGCGGTTCCGGCGAGCCCCACCAGCAGACCGGCCACCCGGATCGCGTGCGGGCGGCGCTCGGCGCGCGTGACGAGCCCGATCAGGAGCGACCAGAGCGGGGTCGTCGCGTTCAGCACCCCGGCGAGTCCCGAGTCGACGGACCGCTGGCCGATGGCGAACAGGGCGAACGGCAGCGCGTTGCAGAAGAAGGCCGCCACCAGAACGTGGCCCCACAACGCCCGCCCGCGCGGCAGGCGTTGCCGCGCGAACCGGCACGCCGACCCCAGGACGAGGGCGCCGAGCGCGCACCGGACCAGGGTGACCTGGACCGGGGTGAGCCCCTCCAGGGCGAGGTCGATCCACAAGAACGTCGAGCCCCACAGGAGGGCGAGCACGCCGACGCGTCCGGCACCGATCACGGTTGGTCTCCTCGGGTATCGGGCCGCCGGCCTGGGGGGCCGCGGTCTCCTCCTCCCACGGTGCGGGACCCGATACGACAGGACAAGCAAAGGGTTCTGCACCGACCGTTAACGTGTACTACATGCTCGATGTGCGAAGGATGCAGGTCCTGAGGGCGGTCGTCACCAGCGGATCGGTGACGGCCGCGGCGGCCCACCTGGGGTACACCCCCTCCGCGGTCAGCCAGCAGGTGGCGGCCCTGGAGCGGCAGGCCGGAATCCCCCTGCTCGAACGGGTCGGGAGGGGCGTACGGCCCACGGCGGCGGGCCGGCTGCTCGCCGAGCACGCCGCCGTCATCAGCCGCAACGTCGCCGAGGCGGAGACCGCGCTGGCCGACCTGCGGGCCGGCCGCACCGGGCGGCTCGCGGTCCGCTACTTCGCCACGGCCGGCGCGGCCCTGGTGGCCCCCGCCCTGGCGGGGCTGCGCCGCGAACACCCGGGCGTGCGGATCGACTTGCGGATGACCGACCCCGAGGATCCGCTGCTGGAGGTGGAGCAGGGCCGCGCGGACCTCGCCCTGGTCATCGCGCCCCGGACCCGGCCGCGCGAGGACGTGGAACTGATCCACCTGCTCGACGACGCGTACGACGCCGTGCTCCCGGCCGGGCACCGGCTCGCGTCCAGGGAGACGATCGCCCTCGTGGAACTCGCGGACGAGCAGTGGGTCGGCAGCGAGCCGCCCGGCCCCTGCCTGGAGCCGGTCCTCGACGCCTGCGCGGCGGCGGGCTTCAGCCCCGACTTCGTGGTGCAGAGCGAGGACTACCCGACGGCGCAGGGGTTCGTCGCGGCCGGGCTCGGCATCGGCCTGATGCCGCGCATGGGGCTGGGCCTGACCTCCGAGCCGGGCCCCGGGTCGGGTTCCGCGCCGGGATCCGAGCCGGGTTCCGCGCCGGGTTCCGAGCCGGGATCCGCGCCGGGATCCGCGCCGGGGCCGGGGACGGCGGCCGTGGCGGTCGGGCGCCATCCGGGGGTCGTCGTACGCCCGGTCCGCGATCCGCGCCCGGTCCGGGCGGTGTACGCGGCGGTCCGCAAGGTCTCCCTGGGCCGCCCGCCCGTACGCGCCCTGCTCGAAGCACTCCGGCAGGGCACGGCGCCGGCGGGGGAGGCTCCGGCCTGAGGCCTCAGGACACCTCGGGTCCGGGTACCGAGCCGTCTCAGGCGGCCGAACCGACGCGCACCGCGAGGGACTTGCCCTTGGACTCCGCGTCCGCGAGCGCCTGGGCGTACGAGGCCTCCGCGAGCGGGATCAGCCCGGCCATCGCCGGGACGGAGGAGGCCAGGGTCAGCTCGGGGACGATGAGGTCGACCTCGGCGCCGAACATCTCGGTCAGCACCCCGGTCAGGTAGTTCGTCGCGTACTCCATGCCCTCGCGCGGGGTGCCCGGCGCGTACGAGCCGCCGCGGCTGGCGACGACGGTGACCGGCAGGCCCTTGAGCGGCGACTCGGGGCCCGCGTTGCGGCCCATCACGATGACCTGGTCGAGCCAGGCCTTCAGCGTGGACGGAATCGTGAAGTTGTACATCGGGGCGCCGATCAGCACGGCGTCCGCATCCTCCAGCTCCTGCGCCAGCTTCAGCCGCGCGGCGAGGGCCGCGGCCTGCTCGGGGCTGTGGGTGGCGGGGTCGGCGTAGGCCGCGGACAGGGTGAGGCCGTCGAGGTGCGGGACGGGCTCGGCGGCCAGGTCGCGGTAGACGACGGCGCCCTCGGGGTGCTGCTCCTCCCAGGCCTTGCGGAACGCGGCGGTCACCGCACGCGAGGTACCGGCGGGGTTCAGGGACGTGTCCAGGTGCAGAAGGGTGACCATGGGAGCCTCCAAGGCGAGTGCATTTTCGTACGTCACTATTATTAGCACAGTCACTTACTTTTTCTCACCCCCTAAGTCGAGGGTAGTACCCTGATGCCATGGCGGAAGAGGCGGGCAAGGTCGGCAGGGCTGACAAGGCCGACAAGGCGAAGCAGCACGACACCGGGGTCTGCAGCCGGGTGAGCGACGGCATCACCCAGGTCTTCGGGCTCCTCGGGAAGCGCTGGACCGGCGTGATCGTGGCCTCGCTCATGGAGGGCCCCGTGCACTTCGCGGACCTGCGCAGGTCCATCGCCGGCATCAGCGAGCGCATGCTGTCCGACCGCCTGGTCGAGCTCGCCGCGGCCGGGCTCGTCCTGCGCGAGGTCGACGAGGGACCGCCCCTGCGGGTGGCCTACCGGCTGACGGACCGGGGCGCCGCGCTGAAGCCCGCGCTCACGGAGCTGGGCCAGTGGGCGGAGAAGTGCCTGGTCAAGGGCGAGGAAACCTGCTGATCAGCGGGGCCGAACCGGCCGACCTGCCCTAGTCGCGACGCCTCCGCGCGAAATCGACGGCGGGCCGGCGCCGGGCCCAACTACCGTTCCCCCCATGACTCCTGTGCTGAACGACACCGTACGCAAGCTCCTCGACGCCCCTCACCCGGCGGTGCTCGCCACGCTCAACCCCGATGGCAGCCCGCAGAGTTCGGTGGTCTGGGTGACCCGGGACGGGGACGAGGTCCTGATCTCCACCGAGCGCGGCCGCCGCAAGGAGCGCAACATCGTCCGCGACCCCCGGATCGGCCTCACCGTCTTCGATCTGGCCAACCCCTTCCTCTACGCCGAAATCCGCGGCACCGCCACCGTCACCGAGGACACCGGCCGGGCCGTGGCCGTCCGCATCGCGGAGGAGTACCAGGGTCCGGGCGCGGGAGAGGAGTACGCGAACGCCCCGGCCGAGGACGTACGGGTCGTCGTACGCCTCACCCCCACCAAGGTCGCGGGCAACGCGGCCCGCTGACCCCTCCTACGGCAGGCCCGGCCGCACCGCGGTCCAGGCGTCCACCGCCGCGGCCAGGGGGTCGGTCGCCGCGAGGTACGGCCGGGCCGGTTCCATACAGCAGATCAGCCCCTTGATGCGGCGCAGCCGCAGGATCTCGGGGCGCGGCAGCTCCCGCCAGACCCGGGCCCGCGCCGCCGCCCGGGCCGGGGTCAGCTCGAAGCCGGCCAGCACCTCCCGGCACAGGGCGGCGGGATCCCGGTCCGGGTCCCCGGCCTCACCGGGGCCCAGGTAACGGATCAAGTAGGCGTGCACGTACGGCCGTTCCTCCGGCCGGCCCAGCCGGTCGAGGGCGGCCAGCGCGATCCGGGCCCAGCGCAGCCGCACCGCTTCGGGCAGTTCCCCGTTCTGCATCCCGAACGTGGCCAGGCAGCGCAGCGTCTCCGAGTGCGGCTCCTCCGCCAAGGGCGGATCACCGGCCAGCCAGTCCTCCAGCTCGGCCAGCGCGTGCCCGTCCGGCGGCACGTAGGTCAGCACCTGCCCACCGGCGAGCAGCCCGACCACCGGTCCGGTGAGCCGCACCTTCGCCACGTGCCCCGCGGCGAAGGACCCGACCGGGCGCCCGTGCTGCTCTATTCCCCGCAGCCTGGTCCGCAGCCCGCCGGCCGCGAACACCTGCCCGGACCGGGCCACGCCGCCGATGCACCGCACCACGCACACGCCGCCCGTGACATCGGCCGCCTCGACGGCACACACCTGCAACTCCGCGAAGGACACCGCGTCCCCCCTCTCCCGGCGGGGAGGCTACCGCCCGGAAGGCGGGTGCGACACGGAGTCCGGTCACTTCCGCCTTCGGGCCGCCTCCGGCCGGGAAGGAGTCGCGGGCCGCCCGCACGGCCCCTCGCCCTCATGCCCCCGGCGCCGCCTCCAGGATCACGCGGTTCTCGGTGACCTCGTAGCCCGCGCGGGTGAAGGCGGCGGCCATCGGGGTGTTCACGGTGTCCGTGGTGGCGGTGATGCGGTCGGCGCCCTCTCCCGCGTGGAAGCGGGTGATCTCGGCGAGGATCTCGTCGATCAGCCCCTTGCCGCGCTGCTCGGGGACCACGCCGAGGTAGCCGACGTTGCGGTGGTACGGAGTCGCGGACGGGATCGCGAGGCCCGCGAGGGTGCCGTCGGGAAGGTGTGCCAGCCGCCACCAGGAGCGCTCTCCGGGGCAGTCGGTGTAGAACTCGATGTCGTCGCGCGCCAGCTCCTCGGCGTCCATCGTGCGGAGCTCGCTCTGCGTGTGCACGTCCAGGCTGCCCTGCGAGAGCCGGACGAAGGCGTCGAGGAACTCCTCGTCGGTGCCCTCCCGGAATACCAGCCGGCCCGTGGGTTCAACGGTCCCGGCGGCCGGGGTCCACTCGAAGCGCAGCCGCTCGATCTCGCGGGTCAGACCGGTCCTGGCCGCGGCCTCCTGCCGCCAGGCGACCGCGGCGGCCACATCGGGGGTGGTGCGCCAGTCGCGCGGCAGCATGATGTTGTAGTCGGGGACCTTGCCGAAGGCCTCGTGCCCGGCGGCGAGCAGCCCGGCGGCGACGGAGGCCGGGTCGGCCACCGCCTCGCGGACCTGGAGGCAGTCCAGGACGCCCGGGCGCTCGCTGTCGGCGCGGCCCCACCACAGGGCGCGGGCGAGGATCTCGCCGTTCTCGTCCTCGGCGATCCACGTCCACTCGGGACGCATCTGGTGCGCCGCGAGTTCCTCGCGGATCTTCTCGGGGGTGAGGGCGGGGACGGGGCCGTCGGCCGGGTAGGCGACGGCGCGGTCCAGGACGGTGGGGTCTGCTGTGGCAGCGCGGAAGTGCATGGACCGATGATCACACCGGCCGGATCCGTTCCCCAAGGCATTTCTGCACGTCAGGGGCGCATAGCTGCGGATGGATGCGGAAATCCGGCCTCCGGGTGGGACACCCGGAGGCCGGAACCGGGCCGTCAGGACCAGGTGATCAGACGGCGGGGGTGCTCCAGGACGGCGGCGATGTCCGCGAGGAAGCGGGAGCCGAGTTCGCCGTCGATGAGGCGGTGGTCGAAGGACAGCGCCAGGGTGGTGACGTGGCGGGCCTTGACCTTGCCCTTGTGGACCCACGGCTGGAGCTTGATCGCGCCGACCGCGAGGATCGCGGACTCTCCGGGGTTCAGGATGGGCGTGCCGGTGTCGACGCCGAAGACGCCGACGTTGGTGATGGTGATGGTGCCCTGCTGCATGTCGGCCGGGGAGGTCTTGCCCTCGCGGGCCGTGGCGACCAGTCCGGACAGGGCCTGCGACAGCTCGCCGAGCGTCTTGGCGTGGGCGTCCTTGATGTTCGGGACGATCAGCCCGCGCGGGGTGGCCGCCGCGATGCCCAGGTTGACGTAGTGCTTGAGCACGATCTCCTGGGCCGCCTCGTCCCAGGACGCGTTCACGTCCGGGTTGCGGCGGATCGCCACCAGCACGGCCTTCGCGATCAGGAGCAGCGGGTTGATCCGGAGCCCCGCGAGGTCCGGGTCGTCCTTGAGCTCCTGGACCAGCTTCATCGTGCGGGTCACGTCGAAGGTGATGAACTCGGTGACGTGCGGCGCGGTGAAGGCGGAGCCGACCATGGCCTGGGCGGTGACCTTGCGGACGCCCTTGACCGGGATACGGGTCTCGCGGGCGGACCCGGCCACCTCGGCCGGGGCCGGGGCGGAGACCGAGGCCGCAGCCTGGGCCTCCGCGGGAGCCGCCGCAGCCGCCTGGGCCACCGGGACCGCCGGGGACACGGCCTGCGGGGTGATGGCCGCCGCGGCCGCCGCGTGCACGTCCTCGCGGGTCACGACCCCGCCGTCGCCGGTGGGGACCACCGCCGCCAGGTCGATCCCGAGGTCCTTGGCGAGCTTGCGCACCGGCGGCTTCGCCAGCGCCCTGCCCGCGCCGCCCTGGGCGGGGACCGCGGCGGGGGCGGCCGGAGCCACCGGGGCCGGAGCCGCCGCGGCGGCCGCGGCCCGGGCCACGCCGGTGCCGTTCTGCGCGGCGACCGCGGGCTGCGGAGCCTTGCGCGGGCGGCGCTTCGTAGAGGCGGTGGAAACTCCGTAGCCCACCAGAACGGGCTGGCGGGCCGCCGGGGCCTCGGGCTCCGCCGCGACGGCGGCCGGTGCGGCGACGGCCGCGGCCGGGGCCTCGTCGCCGGGGGCGGTCTGCACCGAGATGATGACCTGGCCGACGTCGACCGTGACGCCCTCCTCGAAGAGGAGCGCGTGCACGACCCCGTCGAAGGGGATCGGCAGCTCGACGGCCGCCTTCGCCGTCTCCACCTCGCACACGACCTGGCCGTCGGTGACGGTGTCACCCGGCTGGACGTACCACTTGAGGATCTCGGCCTCGGTGAGGCCCTCGCCCACATCGGGCATCTTGAATTCGCGGATCGTCATCGCAGGGCTCTCCTCAGTACGCCAGCGAGCGGTCGACTGCGTCGAGCACCCTGTCCAGGCCCGGCAGGTACTCGTCCTCCAGGCGGGCCGGCGGGTACGGGGCGTGGTAGCCGCCCACGCGCAGCACGGGCGCCTCCAGGTGGTAGAAGCACCGCTCCGTGATGCGAGCGGCGATCTCCGAACCCACACCGAGGAACACCGGTGCCTCGTGGACCACCACGAGCCGGCGGGTCTTCTCCACCGACGCCTGGATCCCGTCGAAGTCGACCGGGGACATCGAGCGCAGGTCGACGACCTCCACCGACTTGCCCTCCTCGGCGGCGGCCGCCGCGGCCTCCAGACAGACCTTCACCATGGGCCCGTAGGCCGCGAGGGTGATGTCGGTGCCGCTGCGGGCCACCCGGGAGCCGTGCAGGGCGTCGGGGATGGCCTCGGTGTCGACCTCGCCCTTGTCCCAGTAGCGGCGCTTCGGCTCGAAGAAGATCACCGGGTCGTCGCTGAGGATCGCCTGCTGGAGCATCCAGTAGGCATCGCTCGCGTTGGACGGCGAGACCACCTTCAGGCCCGGGACGTGCGCGAACAGCGTCTCCGGGGACTCCGAGTGGTGCTCGACCGCGCCGATGCCGCCCGCGTACGGGATCCGGATGACGACCGGCATCTTGATGGTGCCGAGCGAGCGCGCGTGCATCTTGGCGAGCTGCGTGACGATCTGGTCGTACGCGGGGAAGACGAACCCGTCGAACTGGATCTCCACGACGGGCCGGTACCCGCGCAGGGCCAGGCCGATGGCGGTGCCGACGATGCCGGACTCGGCCAGCGGGGTGTCGATGACCCGCTCCTCGCCGAAGTCCTTCTGCAGTCCGTCGGTGATGCGGAAGACGCCGCCGAGCTTGCCGACGTCCTCGCCCATGATCAGGACCTTGGGGTCCTCTTCCAGGGCCTTGCGCAGGGAGTCGTTGAGCGCCTTGGCGATGGTGAGCTTCTGTACGGCCATGACGGTCACTCCCCGCCTTCGAAGGACGCGAGGTAGGCGGCGAACTGCGCGCGCTCCTCGTCGACGAGCGCGTGCCCGTCCGCGTAGACGTTCTCGAAGATCGCCATGGTGTCGGGGTCGGGCATCGAGCGCACGACCTCGCGCACCCGCTTGCCGAGCGCCTCGCTCTCCACCTCCAGCTGCTCGAAGTACGCCTCGTCGGCGCCTCCGGTGGCCAGCAGGTGGGCCTTCAGGCGCAGGATCGGGTCCTTGGCCTCCCAGGCCGCCGTCTCCTCGTCGCGCCGGTACTTCGTCGGGTCGTCGGAGGTGGTGTGCGCACCCATCCGGTACGTGAAGGCCTCCACCAGGGTGGGCCCCTCTCCCCGGCGGGCCCGCTCCAGTGCCCAGCGGGTGACCGCGAGGCAGGCCAGTACGTCGTTGCCGTCCACCCGGACGCCCGGGAAGCCGAAGCCCTGCGCGCGCTGGTAGAGCGGTACGCGCATCTGGCGCTCGGTGGGCTCGGAGATCGCCCACTGGTTGTTCTGGCAGAAGAACACCACGGGCGAGTTGTAGACCGCCGAGAAGGTGAAGGCCTCCGCCACGTCGCCCTGGCTGGACGCGCCGTCGCCGAAGTAGGCGATGACGGCCGAGTCGGCGCCGTCCTTGGCCACGCCCATGGCGTACCCGGTCGCGTGCAGCGTCTGGGAGCCGATGACGATCGTGTACAGGTGGAAGTTGTTGGTGGTCGGGTCCCAGCCACCGTGGTTCACGCCGCGGAACATGCCGAGGAGGTTGGTCGGGTCGACCCCGCGGCACCAGGCCACTCCGTGCTCGCGGTAGGTCGGGAAGACGTAGTCGTCGTCGCGCAGGGCCCGGCCGGAGCCGATCTGGGCGGCCTCCTGGCCGAGCAGCGAGGCCCACAGGCCCAGCTCGCCCTGGCGCTGGAGGGCGGTCGCCTCGCCGTCGAAACGGCGGGTCATGACCATGTCGCGGTAGAGACCGCGCAGGTCATCGGTGGTGATGTCGGCGACGAAGGGTGCGAATTCCGCGACGTCGGGATTTTCCGCGACGTCGACGCGCACCCCCTCGGGCGTCAGCAGCTGTACGAGCTGGGGCTCGGCGTCATGCGTCTTCGCGGTGGCAGCGGCGGGCTTGGCGGCGCTTGCCGCGCCGGCCGGCCGCTTGGTGCCGCTGCGGCGCGGCTTGCGCGCGGCAGTGCTCTCCACGGTCACGATTGCTCCTCCGTCGGTCCGGCACCCGGGTTCTCCGGGGACCAGTGCGGCTCACCTGGATCTCTGCCCGCGCACGGGGTGGGTGCGCTTCGGGTCTGGGATTCAGGCGTGACAGGTGCCCCGGCGAGTGCCCTGCGCAATGCACGTTACCCAGTGCGCCGCATAACTGCGAAACCCCGTTTGACCTGCGATTTTGCTTGGATTTCCAAGTAAATCGGCGGAACCGGGAACAACCACTGGTCACAGCCTTGCAGGGGGCCGGAACAACGGCACGTTATCCCGGCCGTCCCCGGCAGGGAAGGGGTGAGTGTGTGAAACTGAGTTCGTGCGCGAAAACGGAAAAATCAAGGTATTCCTCCTGGACGACCACGAAGTGGTACGCAGGGGTGTTCACGAGCTGTTGTCGATGGAATCGGACATCGAGGTCGTGGGTGAGGCCGGTACGGCCGCCGACGCACTGGTCCGGATCCCCGCCACCCGCCCCGACGTGGCCGTTCTCGACGTCCGGCTGCCCGACGGCAGCGGCGTGGAGGTGTGCCGCGAGGTGCGCTCCCAGAACGAGGACATCAAGTGCCTGATGCTGACCTCGTTCGCCGATGACGAGGCGCTGTTCGACGCGATCATGGCCGGCGCCTCGGGCTACGTGCTGAAGGCGATCCGCGGGAACGAGCTGCTCAACGCGGTGCGCGACGTGGCCGCCGGCAAGTCCCTGCTGGACCCCGTCGCCACCGCCCGGGTACTGGAGCGGCTGCGCGACGGCAAGAACGGCAAGGGCGACGACCGGCTGTCGAACCTCACCGAGCAGGAACGCAAGATCCTCGACCTGATCGGCGAGGGCCTGACGAACCGCGTGATCGGCGAGCGGCTGCACCTGGCCGAGAAGACCATCAAGAACTACGTCTCCAGCCTGCTGTCGAAGCTCGGCATGGAGCGCCGGTCCCAGGCCGCGGCGTACGTGGCCCGCCTGCAGGCCGAGAAGCGGAACTGACGTTTTCGTGACGCAGTGTGACGCCCCGTGGTCGCACGATTCCACGGGGCACACTGTTTAATTCGGGACCAACGTCCTTCATGTGCGGGGCAGGCTCCTCTTTTCCGGCACGGTGTCGGTACGCGACAGTGGATGACATGTCCCCTGAGGAACTCCACGCCATCGAACTGCTGCGCCGCGTGCCCTACGGCCGAGCCGCCACCAGCATGCGCGCGCTGCCCTTCCTCGCGATCGCGCGCCACATCGTGGTGAACGGCAGAGTCGTCCTGAGAATGCATTCCGGTTTCGGCTACCACCAGGCCTGCAACGGCAGTGTGGTCTCGTACGGGGCCGACAACTTCAATTCCGGTGAGTCCGAGCTGTGGTCGGTGCAGTTCACCGGTACGGCGAACCTCGTCGAACCCACCACGGCCGAACTGGAACTGTTCGGACCCGCTCCGCACTTCGTGGACGGCGCGGTCTTCGACCCCGTCTACATGCGCATCGAGCCGCACCTGGTCACCGTCCACACCTTCGCGGGCACCATGGACCGGCAGTACCAGCACGCGCTCTGAGCAGCGCCCTCCGGGACTTTGGTCCCGAAAGGAACGGCCCGGCGGCCACCTCGTCACGAGGGGCCGCCGGGCCGTTCTTCGTCACTCGGGGCTACTCCCCCACTTCCCCGCCGCCCTCTTCCTCGGGCGACTTCGACGGGCTCACCGGCGGCGACGGCTTCGACGGGGTCGGCGACGGCGTCGGGGTCGGGGTGGGCGTCGGCGTCGGCGACGGGGAGTACGACGGCGACGGGGAGTACGACGGCGAGTACGAGTAGCTCGGCGTCGAGGACCTGCTGCGGCTCGGGCCCGGCGTGTACGACTTCGACGGCGCCGACTCGGAGAAGGAGGTCTCCGGCGCCGGGGTGTTCTGCTCCGAGTTCCCCGACGAGGGCGGCGGGGTCACCGGCGAGCTGGTGCTCGTACCGGGGTCCTTCTTGTCGCCGCCGAAGTTGTTGACCGCGTACGCCACACCGCCCGCGACCGCGAGGACCGCGAGGAGGGCGAACAGCAGCATCTTCCAGCGGCCGCCGCCGGAGCGGTCGTCGTACCCGTCGTAGCCGCCGTTCCCGCCCTGGCCGTGGCCGTTGCCGCCGCCGCCCGGGTAGGCGGAGCCGTCGTCCGGGTTCAGCGGCGGCACCATCGGCTGCTGGAACTGCGAGGTGTTCGAGTGCGAGCCGTACGGCGGCTGGCCCTGGCCGGGCGCCGCCATCGCCGTGGTCTGCGCCGGGCCGCGCCCGTGCGGCAGCGCCATGGTGACGGGACCGGTGTTCCAGGTGCCGGTGTTGGCCCCCTGGTCGTGCAGCATCTGCAGGGCGTACTGGACCAGCCCGCGCATCTCCTCGGCGCTCTGGAACCGGTCGTCCGGGTCCTTGGCGAGGGAGCGCATGACGAGCCCGTCGAGCTCCTGCGGGATCTGGCCGCCCTCGGGCAACTGCGAGGGCGGGATCGGCGCGTCCTGCACGTGCTGGTAGACCACCGACAGCGGGGTCTCCCCGGTGAACGGGGGACGCAGCGAGAGGAGTTCGTAGAGCAGGCAGCCCGTCGCGTACAGGTCGGAGCGGTGGTCCACGGCCTTGCCGAGGGCCTGTTCGGGCGAGAGGTACTGCGGCGTGCCCATGACCATGCCGGTCTGGGTCATCGTCGACTGCGCGCCGTGCAGGGCGCGCGCGATGCCGAAGTCCATCACCTTGACCGCGCCGGTGTCCGTGATGATCACGTTGGCGGGCTTGATGTCACGGTGCACGATGCCGTGCTGGTGCGAGTACGCGAGCGCTTCGAGCACGCCGGAGGTGATGATCAGCGCCTGGTCGGGGCCCGGGGCCTCGGCGCTGATCAGCAGGTCGCGGATGGTGCGGCCCTCGACCAGTTCCATGACGATGTAGGGGACGACGTTCGGGCCGACCCGGTCCTCGCCCGAGTCGTACACGGCCACCACGGCATGGTGGTTGAGGCCGGCGACCGACTGCGCCTCGCGCGTGAAGCGGGCCTTGGACACCGGGTCCTCGGCCAGGTCGGGGCGCAGCAGCTTGACGGCGACGGTCCGGCCCAGCCGGACGTCCTCCGCCGCGAAGACCTCGGCCATGCCGCCCCGGCCCAGACGATGGGTCAGCCGGTAACGGCCGTCGCCCACCAGGCCGCCCGCGCCCCAGTGCTCAGGACCCTCTGCCATCCCGGCGCCGCTTCCCTCGGGTTCGGGTGCCATCAGTCCTCACCGTCGTCTGTCTCGGCCGCCGCTCAGCGGATGTGTCCTCATCGTGTGCTCCGACGAACGCTACAGCCTCGCAACCGGTCACCGTTCGGACAAGGACGCCCCGTGCGTCGGCTGTGGACCCCCTGTGGCCTTGTGGTCACGGAACGGGAACCTGGCTTGACGTGTGCTTGCCCTCCGGCAGACTGAGCCCGACATGCGCTCAGCCAGGGGCGTGGGGACCATCCCGAGGGGAAGCAACAGTCATGAGCCAGGACGGCACTCAGGGCCAGTACGCGGGCGGCTCTCTGGCCGGTGGCCGTTACCAGCTGCGGGACTTGCTCGGCGAGGGAGGCATGGCCTCCGTTTACCTGGCCTACGACTCGGCGCTCGACCGCCAGGTCGCCATCAAGACCCTGCACAGCGAGCTCGGGCGCGAACAGTCCTTCCGCGAACGGTTCCGGCGCGAGGCGCAGGCTGTAGCAAAACTGTCGCACACCAACATCGTCTCGGTCTTCGACACCGGTGAGGGAGTCGTCTCCTTCGCGGATCCCTCCGCCGCCGACGGCGCGGTCATGCCGTACATCGTCATGGAGTACGTCGAGGGACAGCCGCTCGGCTCCGTCCTGGACGGCGACATCAGGCAGTACGGGGCCATGCCGGCCGACAAGGCGCTGAAGGTGACGGCCGACGTGCTGGCGGCTCTGGAGAGCAGCCACGAGATGGGGCTGGTCCACCGCGACATCAAGCCGGGCAACGTCATGATGACGCGGCGCGGAGTGGTGAAGGTCATGGACTTCGGCATCGCGCGGGCCATGCAGTCGGGGGTCACCTCGATGACGCAGACCGGCATGGTCGTCGGCACCCCGCAGTACCTCTCCCCCGAGCAGGCGCTCGGGCGGGCCGTGGACGCCCGCTCCGACCTGTACTCGGTGGGCATCATGCTCTTCGAGCTGCTGACCGGGCGGGTCCCCTTCGTCGCCGACTCGGCGCTGGGCATGGCGTACGCGCACGTGCAGGAGGAGCCGGTCGCCCCGTCCTCCATCAACCGGTCGGTCACCCCGGCGATGGACGCGCTGGTGGCGCGCGCACTGAAGAAGAACCCGAACGAGCGTTTCCCCACCGCCGCCGCCATGCTCGACGAGGTCGCGCGGGTGGCGGGCGCCGGGCACACCGGGGCCCCGGTCATCGTCCCGGGTTCGCACCCGACCAACAGCGGCGCCGGCCTCGGCTCGGCCGTGTTCCCGCCGGTGGACTCCGCCCTGCAGGCGCCGCCGCACTCGGTGCAGCAGCCGTACCAGGCACCGCACACCCCGGTGCCCTCCGCGTACGCGCCGACGCCGCCTCCGGCGCCGCAGTCCGGGGCGTACGGGTACCCGCAGCAGCACCAGCCGCTGCACCAGCAGGCGCAGCACCCCCAGGCGCAGCACCAGCACCAGCAACCGCAGACCCCGGCTCCGTACTCGGCCTCGACCCCGCCGCCGTACGCGCTCTCGCCGCAGGGCGGGCACGGCGGTACGGGCGGCAGCGGCGCTTCCGGCGGGAGCGGCCGCAAGAAGAACAACGCGGTCGTGGTGGGGGCCGTCGTGGTGGCGCTGGTCGCCATCGGCGGGCTGATCGCCGTACTGAACATGGGCGGCGACAAGGACAAGGACAAGGCCGGGCCGTCGGCCCCCGGGACCTCCACCTCGGCGTCCTCCCCGGCGAAGCCCGGGCACAAGGGTCCGGACTCCTCGCGGACGATCGACCCGGTCAGGTGCACGAAGGCCACGAAGGACGACAAGGACCCGTCCAAGGTGATGGCACCGGACTTCCGGACCATCGACCAGGTCTCGGCGAAGGCGTGCATCCGGGCCGCCGGCTGGAAGTACGACCCCAAGCCCAAGGACGAGGCGGTCTACGGCGAGGGGACCGTGGTCCAGCAGTCGCCCGAGCCCCGCATCGCCTTCGACCCGAACACGACCACCATCACCCTGTGGATCTCGACGGGCGACCCGGAGTAGAGGCGGCGCAGTACCGGACCATCCGGCCTCCGAGCAACGGAGCATCCGGCCTTCCGGGCGGGACGGCATCGCGAACGGCCCGTACGGGATGCCGGTTTTGTCCGGTTATGTAAATCTGAGTCCGTGACCTACGCCCGCGCGCTGCGCTGGACCGCCGGGGCAGCGATGGCAACAGCCGCGCTGCTGGTCACGGCGCCCGCGCACGCCGCGGCGGCCACGGCGGCCACGGCGGTCCACGGCTTCGCCGCCTTCTCCGTCACCCCTGCCGTCACTCCTGCCGTCACCTCCGCCGTCACCCCTGCCTCGCCCTCCGCTCCTGCCTCACCCTCCGCCTCCACCCCTGTCTCCGCCTCGCCCTCCGCCTCGCCGTCGGGCGCAGCGGACCGGGCCTTCGAGGATCTCGCCGGAAGTTCCGCCGGCGCCGGGCGGGAGCGGCCCGGGCGGCCGGTGGGCGAACCCGCCAATCCCGAGACCGTGGTCGCCGCGCGCCCCGTCCCGGCGCGCCCGCGCACCGAGCCGGTACCGCAGCCGCCCGCGCTCCCGGCCGAGCCCACGGCGACCCCGCTGGTCGACGCCCTCGGCACCGAGCCGAACGAGCGGGCCGCCGATCTGGCCGCGCACATACTGCCGCTCGGAACGGGATTCGCCCTGATGGGACTGGGTCTCGGGTTCATGGGAATGCGGCTGCGCCGGGGCGTTTAGGCCCTGGTCCGAGGGGCGGGTCCCCCTTGGGACGTAGGCCTCAGGATGGTTGCGCAGACGTACATACTCGGTATACATACTGAGTATGTCGATCCGCCACGGCCTTCTCGCCCTCCTGGAACGGGGCCCCAGGTACGGCTCTCAGCTCCGCACCGAATTCGAATCCCGCACCGGTTCCACCTGGCCCCTCAACGTCGGGCAGGTGTACACGACGCTCGCCCGCCTGGAGCGTGACGGCCTCGTCGCCCCCGGCGGCGAAGACACCGCCGGGCACACCCTGTACGCCATCACCGAGACCGGCCGGGGCGAACTGCACGCCTGGTACGAGCGTCCCGTCGACCGGGCCAACCCGCCCCGGGACGAGCTCGCCATCAAGCTCGCCATGGCCGTCGGCGCACCCGGCGTGGACATCCGCGCCGTCATCCAGTCCCAGCGGCACGCCACCGTCCAGGCCATGCAGGACTACACCCGGCTGAAGGCCCAGGCGCTCGCCGCCATCGAGAGCGGGCGCTCCGGCGAGCGTGACGACATCGCCTGGCTGCTGGTCCTGGAACAGCTCATCTTCCAGACCGAGGCCGAGGCGCGCTGGCTCGACCACTGCGAGTCCCGGCTCGTCCGGCTGTCCGCGCGCGGGGAGCGCGCACCGGCCGAGGCCGAGCCGCCCGAGGGGCGCGGTACGGCCCCCGGCGACACGACCGCCCCGACCACACCCACGACGGCGTCCACGGCCGCACCCACGACCCACACCGACCGGTCTCTGTCCCGTACCGCCCGTACGCGGCGGGTCTGAAACCACCGCTCCACGTCCCAGGGGGGAACCCTTCATGCCCGACCAGCCCGTATTGCAGCTGGACCAGCTCGTCCGCATCCACGGCAGCGGCGCCACCGAGGTGCACGCCCTGCGCGGAATCGACCTCTCCGTGTACCCCGGCGAACTCGTCGCCGTCATGGGCCCCTCCGGGTCCGGCAAGTCCACGCTGCTCACCCTCGCCGGCGGACTCGACACCCCGAGCGGCGGCCGGGTGATCGTCGAGGGCACCGACATCACCACCGCGAGCCGCAAGCAACTGGCCGCCCTGCGCCGCCGCAGCATCGGGTACGTCTTCCAGGACTACAACCTCATCCCGGCGCTCACCGCCGCCGAGAACGTCTCCCTGCCGCTCGAACTCGACGGCGTCTCCGCCCGCAAGGCCCGCGTCTCGGCGCTCGCGGCCCTGGAGGAGATGAACCTCGGGCAGCTCGCCGACCGCTTCCCCGACGAGATGTCAGGCGGCCAGCAGCAGCGCGTGGCCATCGCCCGCGCGCTGGTCGGAGACCGCCGCCTGGTCCTCGCCGACGAGCCGACCGGCGCCCTCGACTCCGAGACCGGTGAGTCCGTACTCGCCCTGCTGCGCTCGCGCTGCGACGCCGGCGCGGCCGGAATCCTGGTCACCCACGAGCCGCGCTTCGCCGCGTGGGCCGACCGCGTGGTGTTCCTGCGCGACGGCAGCGTCGTCGACGAGACCCTGCGCAGCCACGCCGACTCCCTGCTCTCCGGGCAGGCGGCCGCTCAGTGATCTCCACGTACCACTCCTGGATCGCGGCGATCCGCATAGCCCGCCGCGACGCCTGGCGCTCCAAGGGCCGCAGCGCCCTCGTCCTGGCCATGATCGCCCTGCCGATCGTCGGTGTGAGCGCCGTCGACCTCACCATCCGCAGCTCGGAGCTCTCCGCCGAGCAGCGCGTCGACCGGGTGCTCGGCGCCGCCGACGCCAAGGTGACCTCGCCGCACATGGACGCGGCCATCTACCAGAGCCCCGACGCGCAGAACTACGCCCCGGTCGGCGGCTACGACAAGTACAACCAGGGCCTGGGCGGCCGGGACGAGCCCGCCGCCGCGCCGGAGTTCCCGGCCGGAGCCCAGTCCGTCAAGGACAGCAAGTCCTACGCCAAGGTCCGCACCCGCTACGGGATCCTGGACACCGAGCTCCGCGAGGTGGACCCGGCGAGCCCACTGGTCAAGGGCCTGTGGACGCTGGAGCGCGGCCAACTGCCGCGGGCGCCCGGCGAGATCCTCGCCACCGGCGCCTTCCTGAAGGAGTCCGGGTACTTCCTCGGCTCCAGCGTGACCCCGCGCGACGCGACCACCTCGTACAAGATCGTCGGCGTCTACGAGATGCCCGACGACCTGCACAACGCGCAGCTCCTGGCCCCTCCGGGAACCCTGCTGGCCCCGCTCGACCGGGACCGCAAGGCCGCCGGCGACACGGCCGTGGAACCCCAGGTCGAGTACCTGGTGAAGGTCGGCGGCGAAGGTTTCACGTGGAACATGGTCAAGGAGGCCAACGCCAAGCAGCACCTCCTCGTCGAATCGCGCGTCGTCCTGCTCGACCCGCCGGCCGACTCCGAAGTGCCGCTCTACACACAGGAACCCAAGAACCTTTGGCAGCCCGGGGCCGTCCTCGGCGCCACCGAACTCGCCATCGTCTCCACCGTCGTGGGCCTCGCCATGCTGGAGATCTGCCTGCTGGCCGGCCCCGCCTTCGCGGTCGGCGCCCGGCGCTCGCGCCGCCAGCTCGGCCTGGTCGGCGCCAACGGCGGTGACCGGCGGCACATCCGGGCCATCGTGCTCTCCGGCGGCCTCGTCATCGGCGCCGCGGCGGCCGTCATCGGCACCGCCATCGGCATCGCCCTCACCCTGGGGCTCCAGCCGGTGCTGGAGGACACGATCGGCAAGCGGTTCGGCAGCTTCGACGTCCGCCCGCTGGAACTCCTCGGCATCGGCCTGCTCGCCGTCCTGACCGGGCTGCTGGCCGCCATCGTGCCGGCCGTCAACGCCTCCCGGCAGTCCGTGCTGGCCTCCCTCACCGGCCGTCGCGGCGTGCGCCGTGCCAACCGGGTGCTGCCCGTCCTCGGCCTGATCGCCATCGCGGGCGGGGCCGCCATCGCCCTGTTCGGCTCCGTCTCCAAGATGGGCGCCACCGTCGTCGCGGGCGGCAGCGCCCTCGCCGAACTCGGCGTCGTCGCCCTCACCCCCACCCTGGTCGGCCTGTTCGGCCGGGCCGGCCGATGGCTGCCGCTGTCGCCCCGCCTCGCGCTGCGCGACGCCGTCCGCAACCGGGGGCGTACGGCGCCCGCCGTGGCCGCCGTCCTGGCCGCCGTCGCCGGCACCGTCGCCGTGGCCACGTACCAGCACAGCCGGGAGATCGAGGCGCGGCACGACTACGTCGCCCAGCTCCCGTACGGCGCGGGCCTGATCGAGAGCAACGAGTTCACCGCGTTCCGGGACGTGCCCGCGATGCGCGAGACCCTGTCGAAGGAACTCCCGGTGGCCGTACGGGCCGACGTGAACCGGCTCGTCGTCGGCAAGCCGGGCTGCTCCCCGTACGGGGACGACGCGGAGTGCGGGCAGGCCGAGGTCGTCATCCCGAAGGAACAGCGCTGCCCCCTCTACGCGACCGAGAAGGGACCGGAATCCTTCTCGCTGGACGAGCGCAAGAAGCTGCGGGCCGACTGGCGGTGCCAGTACGACCGCTTCGGCGTCCAGTACTCCCTGGTCGTCGCCGACGAGAAGCTGATGTCCGTCCTGGCCGTCGACGACCCGGGCGCCGCGGCCGCCCTGAAGGCGGGCAAGGCCGTCTCCTTCAAGAAGCAGAACGTGCGCGACGGCAAGGTCACGGTCCGGCTCATCAAGGGCAGCGGCGAACGCGCACCCGGCGCCGCGCCCGATGAGCCGGCGCCGGGCAAGGACAAGGTCTTCGCCGCCTACCAGGTGCCCGAGTCGGTGAAGGGCTACGGGCTGCACCTGGTGCTGCCGCCGGCGGCGGCGAAGAGCGCCGGCATCGCCACCGTCCCCTTCGGCTCGTACTTCACCCTCGACGGGGGCGCGAGCTCCGAGCAGCGCCAGCGCCTCGACGGGGCCCTGGACAAGCTGGGCCTGGACACGAACGTACGGATCGAGAAGGGCTACGAGGGCAACGACAGCCTGGTCATGCTCGTCCTGACCGTCTTCGCCGGCCTGGTCACCATCGGCGCGGCCGGCATCGCGACCGGCCTGGCCCAGGCGGACGCCGAGGGCGACCTGAAGACCCTGGCCGCGGTCGGCGCACCGCCGCGGGTGCGGCGCACGCTCAGCGGCTTCCAGTGCGGGGTGGTCGCCTTCATGGGCGTGGTCCTCGGCTCGGCGGCCGGCATCCTGCCCGCTGTCGGGCTCCGGCTCACCGAACGGCGGGCCGCGGCCGACATGGTCCGCGCCGGCATCGAGAACGGCTACGAGGCGGCCGGCGAAGCCCTCCCGTACATCCCGATCGCGGTGCCGTGGACCACGCTGGCCGGCCTGCTGATCGTCGTTCCGGTGGGCGCGGCGCTGCTGGCGGCCCTGGTGACCCGTTCGAGCGGAGCACTGGCCCGCCGCGAGGCCTGAGGCATCCGGAGCCCATCCGGTGCCATCTGGTGCCCCCGCGCAGGGTGGATCACGCCCGTGCGGGGGCACACCGTGTGAATACGAAGGTGTGCGAGACAATGACGGCATGGAGATGCCGAGGAGTGAACGGTCGCAGGACAGCCCCCCGCACGGCCTGATCGTGGGGCAGGACGGGATGCCGGTCGGCGGCGCCGATGACGAGTCGCGCGAGGTCCCGGTGACGGAGATGGTCGAACAGCCCGCCAAGGTCATGCGGATCGGCAGCATGATCAAGCAACTCCTGGAAGAGGTACGCGCCGCACCTCTGGACGAGGCCAGCCGGGTCCGTCTCAAGGACATTCACGCGGCGTCCGTGAAGGAGCTGGAAGACGGCCTGGCTCCCGAGCTGGTGGAGGAACTGGAGCGGCTCTCCCTTCCCTTCACGGAGGAGGCCATCCCCTCCGAGGCGGAACTGCGGATCGCCCAGGCCCAGTTGGTGGGCTGGCTGGAGGGCCTGTTCCACGGCATCCAGACGGCCCTGTTCGCGCAGCAGATGGCGGCGCGGGCCCAGCTGGAGCAGATGCGGCGCGCCCTCCCGCCGGGCTCCTCGCACGAGGACGACGAGGACGGCCCCCACGGCGCGATCCGCTCGGGCCCGTACCTCTAACCCACCCCGCCCCACCCCACCGGGGCCGCCATCCGGCGGCCCCGCAGCCATACCCACCCGCGCCCGTCCAACTACCAGGCACTCGAGAACCGAGGTCCGGGGCGCAGCCCCAGGGGGTCCGGGGCGCAGCCCCGAGGGGGGCCGGGGCGCAGCCCCGCGGGGGTCCGGGGCGGGCCCCGGGGCTCTTTGCTTCTCAGCCCGTCCGGCGTTTGAGGACCGGGGTCCGGGCAGCGCCCGGGGAACGGTGGAAGGGCGGGTAGGGGACTTTGCCCCGCAGGGCCCACCCACCCGCAGCCACACCGCGGACAACCGGGTTAAGAACCGGATAAGCGCCCCCGCCCATCCAGCCCCTGACCCCCTCATACTCGGGGAATGATCTATGACGCCATCGTCCTGGCAGGCGGCGCCGCACGGCGACTGGGCGGAGCCGACAAGCCCGGCCTCCTCGTCGGCGGCCGCCCCCTCCTCGACCGCGTCCTCGACGCCTGCGCCGACGCCGCCACCACCGTCGTCGTAGCCGGCCGCAGGCCCACCGCCCGGCCCGTGACCTGGGCCCGCGAGGATCCCCCCGGCGGCGGCCCCCTCGCCGCGCTGGACGCCGGGCTGCGGCACACCACCGCCCCGCTGGTCCTCGTACTCTCCGCCGATCTGCCGTTCCTGGACCGGGACACCGTCGGCTCCCTCCTGCGGGCCCTCGTCGCGCCCGGGCGGCCCGCCCGGGACGGAGCCCTGCTCCGGGACCCCGGCGGCCGCGACCAGCCCCTGGTCGCCGCGTACCGCGCCGAGCCCCTGCGCAGGGAAATCGCCCTGCTGGCCACCGAACACGGCTCGGTGAACGGCCTCCCGCTGCGCGCCCTCACCGCCGAACTCGACCTCGCCCCGGTCACCGCGGCTGCGCCACTCGCCTCCTTCGACTGCGACACCTGGGACGATCTCGCCACCGCCCGCGCCCGAATCAGAGAGCATGGAACCGTGCTGGAGCAATGGATCACCGCCGTCAAGAACGAGCTGGGCATCGACGTCGCCGTCGACACCAAGACCCTGCTCGACCTCGCCCGTGACGCCGCGCACGGCGTCGCCCGGCCCGCCGCCCCGCTGACGACCTTCCTCGTCGGCTACGCGGCGGCCCACGCCGAAGCCACCGGCGCCGACCCCGCGCAGGCCGTCGCCGAGGCCTCCCGCAAGGCCGCCGCACTGGCCCTGCGCTGGGCCGCCGAGGGCGAGGGGGCCGAGGCCCCGGGGGCGACCGGCGCCGAAGCCACGGGCCCCGAAGCCACCGGCCCCGAAGCGACCGGCTCCGGATGACCGCCAACCCCGCCGCCGACGCCGACCGCGACCTCGACCAGGCCCTCGCACTGGTCAGCCGCGCACCGCGGGCCGACGCCGCCGGAACCACCTCGGGCGGTGGCGGTGGCGGCGGCGGTGGCCACCGCGCCGCGACCTGGCTCCGGGCCCGGGAGACCGCCACCCGCGCCGGCTCGGCCGTCCGCGGCCGGACCCACCGGGTCCCCCTGGCGGCCGCCCTCGGCGAGGTACTGGCCGCCCCCCTCGACGCCCTGGGCGACCTGCCGTCCTTCGACACCTCCGCGATGGACGGCTGGGCCGTGGCCGGGCCCGGCCCCTGGACCGTCCGCCCCGGCGAGAGCGCGCTGGCCGGCAGCGAGCGCCCCGCGCCCCTCGCGGACGGCGAGGCCGTACGGATCGCCACCGGCGCCCGGATCCCTGCGGACACCACCGCCGTGATCCGCAGCGAGCACTCCCGCGAGGCCGGCACCCTGCTGTACGCCGAGCGGCCCGTCGCCACCGGGCAGGACATCCGGCCGCGCGGCCAGGAGTGCCGCTCCGGGGACCTGCTGCTGCCCGCCGGATCCCTGGTGACCCCGGCCGTCCTCGGCCTCGCCGCGGCCGCCGGGTACGACGAGCTCACCACCCGGCCCCGGCCACGCGTGGAGATCCTGGTCCTCGGCGACGAGCTGCTCACCGAAGGCCTCCCGCACGACGGCCTCATCCGCGACGCCCTGAGCCCCATGCTGGGGCCCTGGCTGACCCGGCTCGGCGCCGAGGTCGTCTCCGTCCGGCGGCTCGGCGACGACCCGGCGGGCGCCGCAGCACTGCTGGCGGCCGTCACCGGCTCCGCCGCCGACGTGGTCATCACCACCGGCGGCACCGCCTCCGGCCCCGTCGACCACGTCCACCCCGTGCTCGCCAAGGCCGGCGCCGAACTGCTCGTCGACGGGGTGGCCGTACGCCCCGGGCACCCGATGCTGCTGGCCCGCACCGGCGGCGCCGCTGCCGGCCAGGACCCGGTCCGCCACCTGGTGGGGCTGCCCGGCAACCCGCTGGCCGCCGTCTCGGGGCTGCTCACCCTCGCCGATCCGCTGCTGCGCGCCCTCGCCGGGCGGCGCCCGCGCCCCCGGTACGCGGTGCCCGTGGAGGGCGACGTACCGGGTCACCCGCACGACACCCGGCTCGTACCGGTCCTGCTGACCGAGGACATCGCCGTACCGCTGCGCTACAACGGGCCGGCGATGCTGCGCGGGGTGGCCGCCGCGGACGCGCTGGCCGTCGTACCCCCGAACGGGGCCCGTTCCGGGCAGGAGTTGGAGATCCTCGATCTCCCGTGGGCCTCTGGGGGATGTTTCACGTGAAACTTCACGGATCCGACGCGATGGCACGCGGCGCGGACGAGAAACTCGTCTCGCGCCGCATCAAACTACCCAAGCGCGTCATCGAGAAGCCGCTCCGCCAGGTCACGCGCCGTCTGCTGATGGCGCTGTTCGTCATGGCGCTGACGGTCCTGATCGTGTGGATCGACCGCGAGGGCTACCACGACAACGCCAACAACAAGGTCGACTTCCTCGACTGCGTCTACTACGCGACCGTCACCCTGTCGACGACCGGCTACGGCGACATCGTCCCGTACAGCGACAGTGCGCGGCTGGTCAACGTCCTGCTGATCACCCCGCTGCGCGTGCTGTTCCTGATCATCCTGGTCGGCACCACCCTGGAGGTGCTCACCGAACGCACCCGGGAAGAGTGGCGGCTCAGCCGCTGGAGGAAGAACTTGCGAGACCACACGGTCGTCGTCGGCTTCGGCACGAAGGGCCGCTCCGCCCTGCAGACCCTGCTGTCGACCGGCCTCAGCAAGGAGCAGGTCGTCATCGTCGACCCCAGCGCCAAGGTGATCGACATCGCCAACGCGGAGGGGTTCACCGGGGTCGTCGGCGATGCCACGCGCTCCGACGTCCTGCTGCGGGCCGAGATCCAGAAGGCCCGTCAGATCGTCATCGCCACCCAGCGCGACGACACGGCGGTCCTGGTCACCCTGACGGCCCGCCAGCTCAACCGGGGCGCGAAGATCGTGGCGGCCGTCCGGGAAGAGGAGAACGCCCCGCTGCTGAAGCAGTCGGGCGCGGACGCGGTCATCACCAGCGCGAGCGCGGCGGGCCGGCTGCTCGGGCTCTCGGTGCTCAGCCCCAGCGCGGGCACGGTGATGGAGGACCTCATCCAGCAGGGCAGCGGCCTCGATCTGATCGAGCGTCCGGTCAACCGCGGGGAGGTCGGCAAATCCGTCCGGGACACCGACGACCTGGTCGTCAGCGTCCTGCGCGGCCACCGCCTGCTCCCGTACGACGATCCGCACGCGAGCCCGCTCCAGCTGACGGACCGGGTGATCACCATCGTCCGCGCGTCCCCGTCGGCCACGCCCCCGGTGGTCCTGGGCTCGGCCGACTAGGTCGTCTCTTTCGGTGCCCCCTAGGCCGTCTCTTTCGGATCTTGCCGGGCCCGCGACGCCTGGCACCACGCCTGGCCGCACTGCCGAGGCGACCACGTACGCCCAGTACGCGAACGCCCCGACAGCACGCCCAGGAACGGCACCAGACGCCGCGGGCTTACGCCGACAAGATCCGAAAGAGACGGCCTAGGCGATAGCCTCCGGCCATGCATGCGATCACGATCGAACAGCCCGGCGGCCCCGAGGCCCTGGTGTGGGCCGAGGCACCCGACCCGGTGGCCGGCGACGGCGAGGTCCTCGTCGAGGTCGCGGCGAGCGCCGTGAACCGCGCCGACGTCCTGCAGCGGCAGGGTTTCTACAACCCGCCGCCCGGCGCCTCGCCCCATCCCGGCCTGGAGTGCTCCGGGCGGATCTCCGCGATCGGGGCCGGGGTCTCCGGCTGGTCGGTCGGCGACGAGGTGTGCGCGCTGCTCTCCGGCGGCGGCTACGCGCAACGGGTGGCCGTCCCGGCGGGCCAGCTGCTGCCGGTCCCGGCGGGCGTGGACCTGGTGACCGCGGCGGCCCTCCCGGAGGTCGTCGCGACGGTCTGGTCGAACGTGTTCATGGTGGCCGGCCTGCGCCCGGGCGAGACCCTGCTGGTGCACGGCGGATCGAGCGGCATCGGGACGATGGCGATCCAGCTCGCGAAGGCCGTGGGCGCGCGGGTCGCGGTCACGGCGGGCGGCAAGGAGAAGCTGGCGCGCTGCGCCGAGCTCGGCGCCGACATCCTGATCGACTACCGCGAGCAGGACTTCGTGGAGGAGGTCCGTGCGGCCACGGGCGGCGCCGGGGCGGACGTGATCCTGGACATCATGGGCGCGAAGTACCTGACCCGGAACGTGGATGCGCTGGCCGTGAACGGCCGCCTCGCGATCATCGGGCTCCAGGGCGGGGTCAAGGCGGAGCTCAACCTGTCCGCCCTACTGGCGAAGCGCGCGGCCATCACCGCCACCACGCTGCGCGCACGCCCCCTGGAGGAGAAGGCGGCGATCGTCGCGGCCGTACGCGAACACGTGTGGCCCCTGGTCGCCTCGGGCCGCATCCACCCGGTGGTGCACGGCACGTTCCCGATGCACGAGGCCGCCCAGGCCCACCGAGTCCTGGAATCCAGCACCCACGTGGGCAAACTCCTCCTGACCACCTGAGCCGGTGCCCCGGGGCACCGCTGCGCGGGAGAATTTGCCGCGCGCGGCGCCGTTCCCGGGGCGCAGCCCCGGGGGGTCCGGGGCGCAGCCCCGGGGAACGGGCGAAGGGTGGGTAGGGGACTCCGCCCCGCAGGGCCACCCACCCACCCACCCACCCGCACCCGCCCGCCCACCCGGGAGCTACAGGCTGCGCAGCAGCACCGAGGGCGACTCGACGCAGTCGGCGACGTAGCGCAGGAAACCGCCCGCGGTCCCCCCATCGCACACCCGGTGATCGAACGTCAGAGACAACTGCACGACCTGCCGAACCGCCAGCTCCCCCCGATGCACCCAGGGCTTCGCGATGATCCGCCCCACCCCGAGCATCGCCGCCTCCGGATGGTTGATGATCGGCGTGGAGCCGTCGACCCCGAACACCCCGTAGTTGTTCAGGGTGAAGGTGCCGCCGGTCAGATCGGCCGGGGCCAGCTTCCCCGCCCGGGCCAGCTCGGTGAGCCGGGCGAACTCCGCGGACAGCGACTCCGCGCTGCGCGCCTGCGCGTCCCGGACCACCGGAACCATCAGCCCCCGCTCCGTCTGCGCGGCGAAGCCCAGGTGGACGGCCGGCAGCCGGACGATCTCGTTCGCCGCGAGGTCCACCGTGGAGTTGAGCTCCGGGTGGCGGGCCAGCGCGGCCGTGCAGATCCGGGCGAGCAGCGCGAGCACCGAGATCTTGGGACCGCCCGCGGCGTTCATCGCGGCCCGGGCCGCCATCAGTTCGGTGGCGTCCGCGTCCACCCAGCAGGTGGCGTCCGGAATCTCGCGCCGGCTGCGCGACAGCTTCTCCGCGACCGCCCCGCGCACTCCCTTGAGGGGAATCCGCGTGGCACCCTCCGGCGTGGCCGCGACGGCGGATGCAACGGCCGGGGCCACTGCTTCCGGTGCGCGCAGGGCCGTCTCGACGTCCGCGCGCAGGATCAGGCCCTCGGGCCCCGATCCGCGCAGGGCCCGCAGGTCCACCCCGTGGTCCCGGGCGAGCTTGCGCACCAGCGGCGAGATGACCGGCACCGGCCCGGCGACGACGGCCGGTGCGGCGGCCGCCGGTGCCCGGACGGCAGATGCCGTGGCGGCAGGTGCCGTGACCGCCGCAGGGGCGGCCCCCGGCGCGGCGGAGCCGGGTCGCACCCGCCTCCGACGCGCCGGACGTGAATCGTCCGAGCCGTAACCGATCAACGGCCGGGGTGCGTTCGCGGAGCCCTGGGCCCCCTCGGAGGCGACGGCGCCGGCGCCGGCAACGGCGTCGGCCGGCGCGCACTTCGCGCCCACCGCCACCGTGATCAGCGGAGCGCCGACGGGAAGTTCCGTCCCCTCCTCGCCGAAGCGGGCGGTGACCACGCCCCCGTACGGGCAGGGGACCTCCACCATCGCCTTGGCCGTCTCGACCTCGACGACGGGCTGGTCGATGGCGACGACGTCGCCGACCGCCACCAGCCAGCGGACGATCTCCGCCTCGGTCAGCCCCTCGCCCAGGTCCGGCAGCTTGAACTCCATGACCTGCGGCATCAGTTCTCCCACTGCAGACGGGCCACGGTGTCCAGGATCCGGTCCACGCCGGGCAGGTGGTGCTTCTCCAGCATCGGCGGCGGATACGGGATGTCGAAGCCGGTGACGCGCAGCACGGGCGCCTCCAGGTGGTGGAAGCACCGCTCCGTGATCCGGGCGGCTATCTCCGCGCCCGGTCCGCCGAAGCCGCCGGACTCGTGGACCACCACCGCGCGCCCGGTCCGGCGTACGGAGGCCACGACGGTCTCCTCGTCGAAGGGGACCAGCGAGCGCAGGTCCACGACCTCCAGGTCCCAGCCCTCCTCGCGGGCCGCCTCGGCCGCCTCCAGGCACACCGGCAGGGAGGGCCCGTAGGTGATCAGGGTCGCGCTCGTGCCGGTACGCCGGACGAGTGCCTCGCCGATGCCGGGGACCGCCGCGGGCGTCTCGGGCGACCAGTCGGCCTTGGACCAGTACAGCCGCTTGGGCTCCAGGAAGATCACCGGGTCGTCGCTGGCTATGGAGGCGCGCAGCAGTCCGTAGGCGTCCTCGACCGTCGCCGGGGTGACCACGGTGAGGCCGGGCGTGGCCACGTAGTACGCCTCGGAGGAGTCGCAGTGGTGCTCCACGCCGCCGATCCCGCCGCCGTACGGCACCCGGATGGTGATCGGGAGCGGCATCGCGCCGCGGGTGCGGTTGCGCATCTTCGCCACGTGCGAGATGAGCTGCTCGAAGGCGGGGTACGCGAAGGCGTCGAACTGCATCTCCACGACCGGCCGCAGCCCGTACATGGCCATGCCGACGGCCGCGCCGAGTATCCCGGCCTCGGCGAGCGGGGTGTCCGTGCAGCGGTCCTCGCCGAACTCCTTCGCGAGGCCGTCGGTGATGCGGAAGACCCCGCCGAGCGCCCCGACGTCCTCGCCCATGACGTGGACCGTCGGGTCCTCGGCCATCGCGTCGCGCATCGCGCGGTTCAGGGCCTGCGCCATGGTCGCCGGCTTCACGGCCGCCGGCTTCACCGCCACCGTGGTCATGATCCGTCCCCCTCTTCCTGCTCGGCCGCGTCCAGCTCGGCACGGAGCATGGCCGCCTGTTCGCGCAGCCGGCCGGTCTGCTGCGCGTAGACGTTTTCGAAGAGGTCCATCGGGTCGAGGACGGGCTCGGCGTTCATCCCGTCGCGGAGCGCCGCGGCCATCGCCTCGGCGGCGTCCTTGGCGGCCTGGATGCCCGCCCCGTCCAGCAGTCCGCGTCCGGTCAGCTCGCGCTCCAGCAGCTCGATGGGGTCGTGCGCCTTCCAGGCCTCGACCTCGGCGTCGCCCCGGTAGCGGGTGGCGTCGTCGGCGTTGGTGTGGGCCTCTATGCGGTACGTGACGGCCTCGATCATGGTCGGTCCGCCGCCGGACCGGGCCCGCCGCACGGCCTCGGAGAGCACCTCGTGCATGGCGGCGATGTCGTTCCCGTCGACGAGACGGCCGGGCATCCCGTACCCCACGGCCTTGTGGGCCAGGGTCGGGGCGGCGGTCTGCTTGGCGAGGGGGACGGAGATCGCGAAGCCGTTGTTCTGGACGAGGAAGACCACCGGCGCCTGCCAGACGGCGGCGAAGTTCATGGCCTCGTGGAAGTCTCCCTCGCTGGTGCCGCCGTCGCCGACCATGGCGAGGGCGACCACGTCGTCCCCGCGCAGCCGGGCGGCGTGCGCCAGGCCGACGGCGTGCGGGAGCTGGGTGGCCAGCGGGGTCGAGAGGGGCGCTATCCGGTGCTCGCGCGGATCGTACCCGGTGTGCCAGTCCCCGCGCAGCAGGGTCAGGGCCTGTACGGGATCCAGTCCGCGCGCCACGGCCGCGAGGGTGTCGCGGTAGCTCGGGAAGAGCCAGTCCCGCTCCTCCAGGACCATGGCTGCGGCGATCTCGCACGCCTCCTGCCCGACGGTGGAGGGGTATACGGCCAGACGGCCCTGCCGGGTGAGGGCGGTGGCCTGGGCGTTGTAGCGGCGGCCGCGCACCAGCTCGGCGTAGCACCGGCGCATCAGCTCGGGGTCGAGCCGGTCGGCGGCCGGGGTGCCCAGCACCCGGTACGGCTCGGGGTCCGGGAGCAGCGGGGCGGCATCCGTACGGGGCCTCCAGGCGGGCGGCGGGGTGGAGCGGTGGGACGCACCGGCACCGGGCAGCTCTTGGACCGTCATGGCGGCGTACACCTCCTCGTGGGAAGCGGGCAGGGAGGCCTCGGGTGTGAGGCCCCTCACCTACCGATTGTTCGGTTGCCCGGGCAATTTGGCTACAGGCGGCGCCAGGCTGTGGACAAAGTGGCGCCGACGCCCTGGTATGGGTGCAGGACGTCCAGGAGAGGCAGGCATCGGGCGATGACGGATGAACAAATGGCCGGAGCGGGTTCCGGGGCGGCCCCGGGGGCGGCCACCCCGGCGGGGGGCGCACCCGGGGGCGCGCCCGTACCGCCGGTATCCCCCGGGACGCCGGTATCCCCCGGACCGCCCGCGGCGCCGCCCCGCCCCCTCGACCCGATCGACCGGTCGATCGTCCGGCTGCTCCAGGCGGACGGCCGCGCCTCCATACGCTCCGTCGCCGAGCAGGTCCACGTCTCCCGGGCCAATGCCTACGCCCGGATCAACCGGCTCATCGACGACGGGGTGATCCGCGGCTTCACCGCCCGCGTCAATCACGAACGCGCGGGCCAGGGCGCCTCCGCCTACATCACCCTGAAGATCGTCCAGAACTCCTGGCGCACGGTCCGCGAACAGCTCCGCGAACTCCCCGGCGCGGCCCACATCGCCCTGGTCAGCGGCGATTTCGACGTCCTGCTCCTGGTCCACACCCCGGACAACCGCACCCTGCGCGAACTGGTCCTGACCCGCCTCCAGTCCATCCCGGAGGTCCTCTCCACCCGCACCCTGCTGGTCTTCGAGGAAACGGACCTCCTGGCCCGCGACCAGCCCGCCGGCCCGACGATCACGGAGGACTGAAGCGGGACTGGGCACCCGCCCCAGGAGCTCTAGGCGGCCCCGGCCGGCGGCCAGACCGCGTCCCCGCCCCAGGTGTCGTCGGCGTTCAGCGTCAGGAGCAGCCTCCCGCCTACCACCGCCCCGGACACATCGGCGTGCCCGGCCGCCCGCTCCGCGAACGCGGCGGCCGGTGCGTGGTCGAGGAGGAGGACGAAGTGCAGCCCGAAGGGCGTCCAGCCCTCGTGCGGGTCGCCATCGGCGTCGACCATGAAGTTGGCCCGCCACGCCCCCGCGCACAGGGCCCAGACGAGCACCGCCAGGAAGTCGGCACGCAGCAGCGGATCGGCGCCGTCGATGACGACGGCGACGTCCTGGTCGCCGTCACCCTGTCCGAACCAGTCGCCCAGGCAGTCCACGAGGGCGTCCCAGTTGTAGCCGAAGTATCCGCCGCCCAGGTCCCGCGCGAAGGTCCGGAACAGGCGGGCTTCCGTGTCCAGCTCCGCCCCGGCCACCCGGAACACCAGCCCGCCCCGCGCCCGCAGTTCGGCCTCGGCCGCCCACGGGTCCTCACGGGAGGTGAAGGTGACCCAGGGGGACCGCCGCTCGGTCAGGGTGGGGAGGAAGTCGCTCAAGCGGCATGCTCGCACCCGCCCCGGCCCGCGCGCACGGAATTCAGCGCTGCGTGCGCAGGCCGTCCAGAGCCATGGTGACCACCGCGTCCGCGAGCTGGTCGGGGGTGGTGCCGGGGTGCGGGCGGTACCACTCGACCAGGGAGTTGACCATGCCGAAGAGGAGGCGGGTGGCCAGGCGGATGTCCACGTCCGCCCGCAGGTCGCCCTCGGCCGCCGCGGCCTTCAGGAGCTCCGCGACCTGGTGGTCGAACTCGCGGCGGCGCTCCAGGGCCCAGCGCTCGGTGCGGGTGTTGCCCCGGACCCGCAGCAGCAGGGTCACGTAGGGCAGCTCCGCGACCAGGACCTCGACCGTGCGGCGCGTGACGTACTCGACGCGTTCGACCGCGCGGCCCCGTATCGCCCCCGGCTCCGCCAGGACGGCGAAGAGCTCGTCCAGGGCCCGGCTGACGGCGCGGTGGAGCAGTTCCTCCTTGCCGGCGACGTGGTGGTAGATCGAGGACTTCGAGATGCCGGCCGCCTTGGAGAGGTGCTCCATCGAGGTGCCGTCGTAGCCGCGCTCGTTGAAGACCTGGACGGCGACGGACAGGAGCGTCTCGGGCGTGTACGTGTCCCGCTTGGCCGTGGTCATTGCGACTCCCCCTCGTCCTCGGCGTCCCCGCCGTCCTCGGCGTCCCCGCCGTCCTCGTCGTCCGCCGCGTAGCCCAGCTTGTACAGGGCCAGCGACGGCGCGTACCGGCCGCCGGGACACCGCTCGTCGAGGTGGTGCAGCAGGTCGTACGCCCAGTCGCGGCCGAGCCGCTCGTGCCATGCGGACGGGCCCACCGGGTAGTTGACCCCGAGCCGCATCGCCGTGTCGATGTCCTCGGCCCCCGCCACCCCGCGCGCGACGGCGTCGGCCGTGAGGTCGATCAGCATCGCGACCGTCCGGGCGACGATCATGCCCGGGACGTCGCCGATGACGGAGACGTTCTTGCCGAGCTTCTGGAACAGCCCGACGGCCTCCGAGAGCGTCCGCTCGCTGGTGTCCTCGCTGACGGAGAGCGCGATCCGGGTGGCGTCGCGGTAGTCGAAGGCGAGGTCGAAGTAGACGACGTCGGCGAACTCGATCGCCGTCTTGCCGTCGGCGAGCACGAGCTGTCCCTCGCCGGGCAGCTGGATGTACGGCCCCCCGTGCTCCACGGCCGTGACCGCGATCCCCGACTCCTCGAAGAGGTCGAGGAGCCCGGCCGCCGGTCCGAGGTCACCGACGACGGTCACCTTCGCGGGCGCCTCCTCGGGGCTGGCCGTGTGCGGGGCCGGGACCTGCGCGTCCGGGCCGTACGGGTACCAGCCGTGGCCCGACTTGCGGCCGAGGCGGCCCGACTGGACCAGCCGGCGCTGCGCGAGGGACGGGGTGAACTTGGGGCTGCGGAAGAAGGACTCCCACACGGAGCGGGTGACGGCCTCGTTGACGTCCTGGCCGATCAGGTCGGTCAGCGCGAAGGGGCCCATCTTGAAGCCGCCGCTCTCGCGGAGCACGGCGTCGATGGTGGCCGGGTCGGCGCCCTGCTCCTCGTACACCGCGAAGGCCTCGGCGTAGAAGGGGCGGGCGATCCGGTTGACGATGAACCCCGGGGTGTCGGCGCAGCGCACCGGCGTCTTGCCCCAGTCCCGGACGGTGGCGTACGCGCGGTCCGCGGCGGCCGGGTCGGTGGCGAACCCGGAGACCACCTCGACCAGCGGGAGCAGCGGGGCCGGGTTGAAGAAGTGCAGGCCCAGGAAACGGCCCGGGTGGGCGAGTCCGGCGGCGAGCTCGGTGACGGAGAGGGACGAGGTGTTGGTGGCCAGCAGTGCGTCCGGCGAAACCACCTCTTCGAGCGCCGCGAACAGCGCCCGCTTGACGGTGACGTCCTCGACGACCGCCTCCACGACGAGGGCGGCCCCGGCCAGCTCGGAGAGACCGGCCGCGGCGCCGATCCGGCCGATCGCGGCCTCGGCCCCGGCCCGGTCCAGCCGGCCCTTCGCGGCCATCCGCTCGACCCGGTCCTGGACGAACCCGACCGCGTCGGAGGCGAGCGCGGCGTTGATGTCGTAGATCAGCACGCGGTGACCTGCAAGGAGGGCGACCTGGGCGATGCCCTGCCCCATGGTGCCGGCGCCGACGACCGCCACTGTGCGGGACCGCTCGATTGCTGTCATGCCCAGATCCTCCCGCACCGACTTGTCCACAGGTCTGCCGGGCCCTCTTGTCCCGACCGATCGTTCGGTTACTCTAACTCCAGTCTGCTCTTGTTCATCCCTTCTTGCCTGCCCCGATCGCCTGATCCCGCCCGGCTCAAAGAGGAGTTGGTCCCTGATGGCCGCCGAGCTCACCGTCCCCCAGCTGTCCGCCAAGCACCGGCCCACTCTGGACCAGGCGCTGGCCACCATCCGCAGCCGCGCCTACTGGTCCCCGCACCCCGAGCACCCCAAGGCGTACGGCGAGACCGCGCCGGCCGACGGCCTCGCCGCCTTCGAGGCGCTGCGCGGGACCCGGCTCGACCTCGGACAGCCCGGCACCGACGGCTGGACGGGCGCGGAGACCTCCCCGTACGGCGTGGAGCTCGGCGTCGAGTACCCGCACGTGGACCCGGAGGTGCTGCTGCCCGCGATGCGGGCCGGCATGGGCGCCTGGCGGGACGCCGGGCCCGAGGTGCGCGCCCTGGTCTGCATCGAGATCCTGGCCCGGATCTCGGCGCGGACGCACGAGTTCGCGCACGCCGTCATGCACACCAGTGGCCAGGCCTTCATGATGGCGTTCCAGGCGGGCGGCCCGCACGCGCAGGACCGCGGTCTGGAAGCGGTGGCCTACGCCTACGAGGAGCAGACCCGCGTCCCGGGGCAGGCCGACTGGTCGAAGCCGCAGGGCAAGAAGGACCCCCTGGAGCTGGGCAAGACCTTCACGGCCGTCCCGCGCGGCATCTCCCTGATGATCGGCTGCAACACCTTCCCCACCTGGAACGGCTACCCGGGCATCTTCGCCTCCCTGGCCACGGGCAACCCGGTGCTGGTCAAGCCGCACCCGCGCGCCGTGCTCCCGCTGGCGCTGACCGTCCAGGTGGCCCGCGAGGTGCTCGCCGACGCCGGTTTCGACCCGAACCTGGTCGCGCTGGCCGTCGAGCGGCCCGGCGAGGGCATCGCCAAGGAGCTCGCCGTCCGGCCCGAGATCAAGGTCATCGACTACACCGGGTCCACCGAGTTCGGCGACTGGCTGGAGACCAACGCCCGCCAGGCGCAGGTCTACACGGAGAAGGCCGGCGTCAACACCGTCGTCCTGGACTCCACCGACAACTACAAGGGCATGCTGTCCAACCTGGCGTTCTCCCTCTCGCTCTACAGCGGCCAGATGTGCACCACCCCGCAGAACCTGCTGATCCCGCGCGACGGCATCGAGACCGACGCCGGGCACAAGTCCTACGACGAGGTCGTCTCCGACCTCGCGGGCGCGGTCGGCGGCCTCCTCGGCGACGACGCGCGGGCCAACGCCCTGCTCGGCGCCCTGGTCAACCCGGACGTGAAGGCCCGCCTGGAGGCCGCCGCCGGGCTCGGCGAGGTCGCGCTGGCCTCGCGCGAGGTCGCGCACCCCGACTTCCCCGGAGCGGTCGTGCGCACGCCGGTGATGGTGAAGCTGGACTCGGCCAAGCCGGACGACTCCGCCCCCTACCTCTCGGAGTGCTTCGGCCCGGTCTCCTTCGCGGTGGCCGTCGACTCCACGCAGGGCGCCCTCGACCTGCTGCGGCGCACGGTCCGCGAGAAGGGCGCCATGACGGTCGGCGCCTACACCACGTCCGCGGACACCGAGCGGGCCATCGAGGAGGTCTGCCTGGAGGAGTCGGCGCAGCTCTCGCTGAACCTGACGGGCGGGGTCTATGTGAACCAGACCGCGGCCTTCTCCGACTTCCACGGCTCCGGCGGCAACCCGGCGGCGAACGCCGCGCTGTGCGACGGGGCGTTCGTGTCGAACCGCTTCCGCGTGGTGGAGGTCCGCCGCCAGGGCTAGGCCGTCCGGGCCGTCCGGGCCGTCTAGGCCGTCCTGGGGCCGCCCCAGTGGAAGAGGGCCATGGCCACGCTGGTGGCCAGGTTGTAGCTGGAGACCTGCGGCCGCATCGGCAGGGACACCAGGTGATCGGCGCGGGCGCGCAGCTCGGGCGAGATCCCGTGGCGTTCCGAGCCGAAGGCGAGCAGGGCCTCGTCCGGGAGGGTGAGGGCGCGGATGTCCTCGCCCTCCGGGTCGAGGGCGTACAGCGGGCCGGACGGCAGCTCGGCCAGCTCCACCCGGTCGACGGTCGTGGCGTAGTGCAGACCCGCCCCGGCCCGGACCACGTTGGGGTGCCAGGGGTCCAGGTCGCCCCGGGTGAGCACGCCGGTGGCGCCGAAGCCGGCGGCGAGCCGGACGACGGCTCCGACGTTGCCCAGGTTGCGCGGGTTGTCGAGGAGCACGATCGGGGCCGTCCTGGGCCGCGCGTCGAGCCGGGCCCGCCCCTCGGCCCGGCTCGGCCGGACCGCGAGGGCCGCCACTCCGGTGGGGTGCACCCGCGCCAGCAGCCCCTTGAGCGGAGCCTGCCGCACGAGCCGCACGACGTCCGCCTCCACGTCCCCGGCCAGCTCGCGCGCGAGGCCCCGTACGGCTTCGGGGTCGTCGGCGACGGCCATCCGCACGTCCGCCCCGAAGCGCAGGGCGTGCTTCAGCGCGTGGAACCCGTCGAGGAGGACCAGGTCCTCCCGCGCGGCAGCCTCCCGCCACTCCCGCTCGGTGTCGTCGAACGTCCCGGTCTGCTCACTCATACCCGCGACCCTACGGCCCGGGCACCGCCGCCCGAATCCAGCCCCTCCGGCCCGATCCAGCCTCGCCGGCGTGTGAGGCGCGGGGTCTTGGGCGGAGCCCCGGGGAACGGAGGAAGTGCGGGTGGGGGACAGCCCCGCAGGGCGCCCGGGCCTCAGCGGGGGACGGAGCCGGGGAGCGCGGGCTCCGGGTCCGCGAAAGGCTCCGGATCCGGCCCCGGGGCCACAACGGCCCGCCGCGCGGCGACCCGCGCGCCGAGCCAGACCAGGAACCCGGTCGGCAGGAACACCGCGTCGGCGGCGATCATCGCCAGCGAGAAGAACGGCAACCCCAGCAGCACCGCGATCCCCGCGTGCTCCAGCATCATCAGCGCCAGCAGCACGTTCTTGATCCGCCGGTTGAACAGCGTGAACGGAAAGGCCACCTGGACCGCGACCGTCCCGTAGGACAGCAGCATGACCAGCGTGCCGCTGCTCCCGAGGAAGGCCGAGAGCCCGGGCCACGGGGTGAAGTAGTCCAGGTTCAGCGGGTAGTACAGCGCGGTGCCGTCCTGCCAGCGCGAACCCTGGATCTTGTACCACCCGGCCGTCGCGTAGATCAGGCAGACCTCCGCCATGATCACCAGCATCCCGGCGTTGTGCAGCAGGTTGGCCAGGACGTCGAGGACGGCCCGCCCGTCCCCCTCGGGTTCGTAGCGGTCGACCATCCACCACAGCGCGGTGAGCACCCACAGGGCCGCGAAGATCACCAGCCAGTTGGTGCTGAACCCCCCGGTCACGGCCCCGTACGCGAACACCGCGCCGAGCACGCCCCACAGCACCGGCCCCGCCCGCCCGGCGGTGGCCGCGCCGAGGCGGCGGGCGCGGCGGGCGTCCAGCGACCAGACCTGCGCGCAGCGGGTCAGCACGAGGTAGATCGCCATCAGGTGGATGACGTTGTCCCCGCCGTCGCCCATGAAGACGCTGCGGTTCTGCAGGGACAGCACGCCGACCATGAACACCACGGAGGTCGCCCGGGTGCGCCAGCCCAGCACGAGCAGGGCGGACGACAGCACGGCGACGGCGTAGACGATCTCGAACCAGAGCGCCGAGTCCGACCACATCAGCACCGTGAAGGCGTGGTTCGAGTCGATCAGGCGCCGCGCCAGCTCCCAGCTCCACGGTCCGTCCGGCCCGTACAGCTCGTGGCGGTGGGGGAACTCCCGCAGCAGGAAGAACAGCCAGGTCGCGCTGAATCCGATGCGCACCACGGCGCTCTGGTACGGCCCCAGCGCCTGCCCGCTGACCCGGGCCAGCGCCCGCCCGGCGGAGGCCCGGAGCCCCCTCACGCCGTCCACCACGGCAGCTCCCGGTAGGAGGTCCGGGTGTCGGCCTTCTCGTCGGACCACGGGGGCGCGGCGACCTCCGTCGTGGCTCCGCGCAGCTGGATCCGTACGATCCGGCTCTCCGCCGGCCGGCCGGCCCCGTGGGCCCCGTCAGTCGTCTTCAGCCGGTCCAGGGCGATCCGCCGCAGGTACTGCTCGGCGAGTTCGCCGCGATCGCCGGTGGACTTGTTGTCCTCGTCGTGGGAGCCGGTGAAGAAGTCCCAGGCCCGGCGGAGCTCGTTCTGCTCGGTGTGGCTCGGCAGCAGGCTGTGGCGGATGGCCGCTCCGTCCTCGGCGGACAGGTCGCGCCAGTCGCCCGTCACCAGCCGGCCGTCGTCCGTCCGCATTTCCGCTCGGACCTCCACGGCGATGTTCTGCTGGAGCGGGTTGGGGGCGAAGAGCTTCCAGTTCTGTTCGAGCTCGGGATAGATCCACCGGTCGATCACGCGCGCGTGCCGCTTGCTGACCGTGTTGGAGGGGGCCACGTGCAGGAAGACGAAGGCCAGGTGTCCGCAGGCCGCCACCGCCATCGCCCCCAGGGCCAGAGCCGTCACGACGCGGTACGGGGCGGGCAGACCGGCGATTCCCGGGGCCCTGGGCGGGGGCGGAGCCGCTTCTGCGAGCGGTTCGCGCGCGTTCGAATCCATCCCGCCCCGATCATCCGGTGTCCACAGGGTTGACCACAGAGGTTGACACCCTACGGGCCCTCGTCCCACCATTGAAGAGCATGAACCGAACGATCGGTCGGTCGGGCGGGACGAGGCGGGAAAAGACCTCTGACAGGGGGCCGTGATGGTGGCAGTGACCCCGGCAGCGACATCGGGGACCGGGGGCCTGGACGCGCAGGACGCCGTGCGGGACGCGGGGATCGGCGTGAGCGCCGACCTCGGTGCGCAGCTCGCGGCCGCCTTCGACGCGGCCGTGGCGGCCGACGAGCGGGTGGAACCGCGCGACTGGATGCCCGACGAGTACCGCGCCTCCCTGGTCCGCCAGATGGCCCAGCACGCCCATTCCGAGATCATCGGCATGCAGCCCGAGGCGAACTGGATCACCCGCGCGCCCTCGCTGCGCCGCAAGGCCATCCTGATGGCGAAGGTCCAGGACGAGGCCGGCCACGGCCTGTACCTGTACAGCGCCGCCGAGACCCTGGGCACCAGCCGCGACGAGCTCCTCGACAAGCTCCACGCCGGGAAGCAGAAGTACTCCTCGATCTTCAACTACCCCACGCTGACCTGGGCCGACGTCGGCGCGATCGGCTGGCTCGTGGACGGCGCGGCGATCACCAACCAGGTCCCGATCTGCCGCTGCTCGTACGGGCCGTACGCGCGGGCCATGGTCCGGATCTGCAAGGAGGAGTCCTTCCACCAGCGCCAGGGGTACGAGCTGCTCCTCGCCCTCTCCCGGGGCACCGAGGCCCAGCACGCGATGGCGCAGGACGCCGTGGACCGCTGGTGGTGGCCCTCGCTGATGATGTTCGGCCCGCCGGACGGCGAGTCGGCCCACTCCGCGCAGTCGATGGCCTGGCGGATCAAGCGCCACACCAATGACGACCTGCGCCAGCGCTTCGTGGACATCGCCGTCCCGCAGGCCGAGTCGCTGGGGCTGACCCTGCCCGACCCGGACCTGAAGTGGAACGAGGAGCGCGGGCACCACGACTTCGGCGCCATCGACTGGACGGAGTTCTGGGAGGTCCTCAAGGGCAACGGCCCGTGCAACGAGGAGCGGATAGGACAGCGCCGCGCGGCGCACGAGGAAGGCGCCTGGGTGCGCGACGCGGCCGCGGCGTACGCGGAGAAGCAGGCGGCGGCCACGGCCGCTGCGGCGACCATCGGAAGCGAGGCTCGGGTATGACGCAGAACTGGCCCCTGTGGGAGGTGTTCGTCCGCTCGCGGCGCGGCCTCTCGCACACGCACGCGGGCAGCCTGCACGCCCCCGACGCGGAGATGGCCCTGCGCAACGCCCGCGATCTCTACACCCGGCGCGGCGAGGGCATCTCCATCTGGGTGGTGCCCTCCACGGAGATCACCGCCTCCTCCCCGGACGAGCGGGACCCGTTCTTCGCCCCGTCCGCCGACAAGCCCTACCGCCACCCCACCTTCTACGAGATCCCCGAGGGGGTGCAGCACCTGTGACGAGCACCGAGATGAGCGCTGGGACGAGCGCCGGCACGAGCGCCGGGACGGACACCGCACCGGGGAGCGCCGCCGTGGTGGCCGCGCTGGCCCTCGGCGACGACGCGCTGATCCTTTCGCACCGCCTCGCCGAGTGGGCGGGCCACGCGCCCGTCCTGGAGGAGGAGGTCGCCCTGGCCAACATCGCCCTCGACCTGCTCGGCCAGGCCCGCGTCCTGCTGTCGACCGCCGGCGACGAGGACGAGCTGGCCTACCTCCGCGAGGAGCGGTCCTTCCGCAACCTCCAGCTGGTCGAGCAGCCGAACGGCGACTTCGCCCACACCATCGCGCGCCAGCTCTACTTCTCGCTCTACCAGCACGAGCTCTACGGGGAACTGGCCCTCGGCGACGGCCCGTTCGCGCCGCTCGCCGCCAAGGCGGTCAAGGAGACCGCCTACCACCGCGACCACGCCGAGCAGTGGACACTGCGGCTCGGCGACGGCACCGAGGAGAGCCGGCGCCGGATGCGGGCCGGCCTGGACGGTCTGTGGAAGTACACCGGGGAGATGTTCCGCCCGGTGGACGGGATCGACGGGCTCGACTGGGCCGCCCTGGAAGGCCGTTGGCTGGCCGCGCTGGGCGGCGTACTGGAGCGGGCCGGACTGGAGCTGCCCCAGGGGCCGCGGTACGGCGCCTGGACGGCCGGAGCCGGCCGGCAGGGACTGCACACGGAGTCCTTCGGCCGGCTGCTCGCGGAGATGCAGCACCTGCACCGCAGCCATCCGGGGGCATCGTGGTGACCGGCGCCGGTGCCTGCACCGAGCAGACCCGGCTGGAGGTGGAGCTGGCCGAGCTGGCCGGCTCCGTCCCCGACCCCGAACTGCCCGTGCTCACCCTCGCGGAGCTCGGCGTGATGCGCGGGGTGCGGATGCACGAGGACGGCCACGTGGAGGTCACCCTGACCCCCACCTACACCGGCTGCCCGGCCATCGAGGCCATGTCCGCCGACATCGAGCGGATCCTGACCGACCACGGCATACGGGAGGTCCGGGTGCGGACCGTACTGGCCCCCGCCTGGTCCACCGACGACATCAGCGCCGAAGGCCGCCGCAAGCTCGCGGAGTTCGGCATCGCCCCGCCGCGGCCGCACGCCGCCGGCGGACCGGTCCCGCTCACCCTGTCCGTCCGCTGCCCGAACTGCGGATCGACCGACACCGAGCTGCTCAGCCGGTTCTCCTCCACCGCATGCAAGGCGCTGCGCCGCTGCACCGCCTGCCGCGAACCGTTCGACCACTTCAAGGAGCTCTAGATGGCCGTGTCACCGCCGTCGCCCACACCGGTGGTGCCCGCCGGCCCGGCGGGCACCGCGCCGGCGCGCCCCGCGCGCCACGGCGCGTTCCACACCTTGACGGTGACGGCGGTCGACCGGCTCACCGAGGACTCCGTGGCCCTGACCCTGGCCGTCCCGCCGGAGCTGCGCGCGGAGTACCGGCACTCCCCCGGCCAGCACCTCACCCTGCGCCGCGCCGGCTCCGCCGCGGCCGGGACGGGCGAGGTGCGGCGCACCTACTCGATCTGCTCCCCGGCCCCGGCCGCGGACGGGCCCGGTCCCGCCGCGCTGCGGGTCGGGGTGCGGCTGGTGGAGGGCGGGGAGTTCTCCTCCTTCGCCCACAAGGAGATCTCCGCCGGGGACGCCCTGGACGTGATGGTCCCGGCCGGCCGGTTCGTCCTGGACCCCGCGGCGGCGCCGCCCGCCGCGCACTACGCCGCGATCGTCGGCGGCAGCGGCATCACCCCGGTGCTGTCGATCGCCGCCACCCTCCTCGCCGCCCGCCCCGACGCCCGGTTCTGCCTGGTGCGCAGCGACCGCAGCGCGGCCTCGACGATGTTCCTGGAGGAGGTCGCCGACCTCAAGGACCGCCATCCCGACCGGTTCCAGCTCGTCACCGTGCTGTCCCGGGAGGAGCAGGAGGCCGGACTGCCCTCCGGCCGGCTCGGCGAGGAGCGCCTGACGGAGCTGCTGCCCGCCCTGCTGCCGGTCACCGAGGTGACGGGCTGGTTCCTGTGCGGGCCGTACGGACTGGTGACGGGAGCGGAGCGGGCGCTGGCCGCGCTCGGTGTGCTGCGGACCCGGGTCCACGAGGAGGTCTTCCACGTCGAGGACACCGCCGCCCCCGCGCGCACCGCTTCGGCCGAGGTCACCCGCGGCCGGGTCACCGCGCGCCTCGACGGCCGCTCGGGCACCTGGCCGGTGCGCGACGGGGAGTCCCTGCTGGAGGCGGTGCTCAGGGCCCGGGCGGACGCCCCGTACGCCTGCAAGGGCGGGGTGTGCGGCACCTGCCGGGCGTTCGTCGTCTCGGGCGAGGTGCGGATGGACCGCAACTTCGCGCTGGAGGAGCGGGAGACGGAGGCCGGGTTCGTGCTGGCCTGCCAGTCGCACCCGGTGTCGGAGGACGTGGAGATCGACTTCGACCGCTGAGCGGCCCGCCGCCGCCTCCCGCCGCAGCCCCCGCCACCGGCCCCCGCTGCCGCCCCCCTGTCAAATTTCCAGAACGTGTTCTATCTTGACGCACCGTCAGGCAGAGCGCGATCCGGGTACGCGGGAGGACAGGCAGTGGACTTCACCTTCACCGAGGAGCAGCAGGCCGCCGTCGAGGCGGCCAAGGCCGTGTTCGCGGACGTGGCCCCCGACAGCGTGCCCAGCCCCGCACTCACCCCGCGGGCGGTGGCCGAGGAGTTCGACCGCGCACTGTGGGCCAAGCTCGCGGACTCCGACCTGCTGAGCCTCGTGCTCGCCGAGGAGCACGGCGGCTCCGGGCTCGACGCCATCGCCCTGTGCCTGGTGCTGCGCGAGGCGGCGCGGGTCCTGGCCCGGGTGCCCTTGCTGGAGCACTGCGCCACCGCCATGGCCGTCCAGGCCCACGGCAGCCCCGAGCTGGCCGGCGCCCTGCTGCCCGGCGCCGGGAGCGGCGGCCTCGTCCTCACCGTCGCCGCGCACGGCCGCAGCGGCCACGACCCGGCCGAACTGGCCGTCACCGCGCGGCGGGACGGGGACGGCTGGGTCCTGGAAGGCCTCCAGACGGCCGTCGCCTGGGCGCACAGCGCCGACTGGACCGCCGTACCGGCCCACACTGGGGAGGGCGAGGCGGTCCTCGCGTTCGTCCCCCGGGACGCGCAAGGCCTGTCCCTCGCAGCGCAGTACTCCACCAGCGGGGAGAAGCTCGCCGAGCTCACCCTCGACGGGGTACGGGTCCCGGCCGCGCACCTGATCGAGGCGCCCGGCGCCTGGGACCACCTGCGCCAGCTCCTGGCCACCGGGACCTGCGCCCTCGCCCTGGGCCTCGGCGAGAACGTGCTCACCATGACCAGCCAGTACACGAGCAAGCGCGAGCAGTTCGGCTTCCCGGTGGCCAGTTTCCAGGCCGTCGCCGTCCAGGCCGCCGACCGCTACATCGATCTGCGCGCCATGGAGGTCACGCTCTGGCAGGCCGCCTGGCGGCTCGACGCCGCCACGGGCGGAGCGGGCGGACCGCTGCCCAGCTCCGGTGACGTGGCCGTGGCCAAGATCTGGGCCTCCGAGGGCGTACGCCGCGTCGTGCAGACCGCCCAGCACCTGCACGGCGGCTTCGGCGCCGACACCGACTACCCGCTGCACCGCTACCACGCCTGGGCCAAGCAGCTGGAGCTCCAGCTCGGCCCGGCCGCGGCCCACGAGGAGGCACTGGGCGACCTGCTGGCCGCCCACCCGCTCGCCTAGGCCGCGCCCGGCGCGCAGCCGGCGCCTCTAGACGACGAAGCCCGGGGTGCCCGCGTCGGTGACGACCGGGCGGCCCGCGGCCTCCCAGTCCTGCATGCCGCCGGCCACGTTCACGGCGTCGATGTCCTGGCCCCGGAGGTACTGGGCCACCTGGGCCGAGCGTCCGCCGACCCGGCACATCACGTACACCGGACGCTCGTCCTCGATCTTCTCGGTCAGCTCACCGATGCGCGCCACGAACTCGCTCATCGGGATGTGCAGGGCGCCCTCGGCATGGCCGGCCGCCCATTCGTCGTTCTCGCGAACGTCGAGGACAAAGGCTTCGGAGGGCAGCGCGGAGGCGGCCACCGAGGGAAGCGGTCCGGAGTTCATGTCTGTCGCCTTCTCTCGTCACGGATAGCTGAGCCAACCTATCCGACCCGGCCGCGGCCTCACTCTGCGGCGAGGGCCGCCAGCTCCGCCTCACGCTTCTCGACATCGCCGAGCAGCTGCTCGGCGATCTCCTCCAGCAGCCGGTCGGGGTCCTCCGGCGCCATCCGCAGCATCGACCCGATCGCGCTCTCCTCCAGGTCCCGGGCCACCACCGACAGCAGCTCCTTGCGGCGCGAGAGCCATTCCAGGCGCTCGTACAGCTCCTCGCTCTCGCTCAGCCGCTGCTCGGCGGGCGCCGGACCGGCCGCCCACTCCTCGGCCAGCTCGCGCAGCACCTGCTCCTCGCCGCGCCCGTACGCCGCGTTGACCCGCGCGATGAACTCGTCGCGGCGCTCGCGCTCGGCCTCGTCCTGGGCCAGGTCGGGGTGCGCCTGGCGGACCAGCTCGCGGTAGAGGCGGCGCACCTCCTCCGAGGGGCGCACCCGCTCCGGCGGCCGCACCGCGCGGTCCGTGAGCATCGCGGAGGCGTCGTCGGACATCCCGTCCGAGTCCAGCCAGTCGTGGAACAGCTCGTCCACCCCGGGCATCGGCATCACCAGCGAGCGGGCCTCGCGCGCACGGCGCAGATCCTCCGCGTCACCGGTCTTCGCCGCCTTCGCCTCGGCGATCAGGGCGTCCAGCTCGTCGAGCCGCGAGTACATCGGCCCGAGCTTCTGGTGGTGCAGCCGGGAGAAGTTCTCCACCTCCACCCGGAAGGTCTCCACCGCGATCTCGAACTCGATCAGTGCCTGCTCGGCGGCCCGCACGGCGCGCTCCAGGCGCGCCTCGGGCCGCTCGTCGGCAGCGGGGCCGGGGCCTTCGCCGGAGCCGGGCTCGGACGCTTCGGGAACTGTCTGCTCGCTCACCCGGCCAGCCTAAGGCCCCCGGGCGCGGGTGTTTCACGTGAAACATCCACCGGTTTCACGTGAAACATCCCGCGCGGGGGCTCGGCCTCCAGCCGATCAGACCCCGGACTCCGCCGCGATCCGCCCGGACCGCACCGCCGCCACCAGCACCTCGTGGTCGGCCTCGCTCCGGTCGGCGTAGGCCACGGCGAAGCCGGCCACGGCCTCGTCCAGCTCGTCGCTCTTGCCGCAGTACCCGGACAGCAGCCGCGGATCCGCGCTGTGCGCGTGCGCCCGCGCCAGCAGGGCGCCGGTCATCCGCCCGTAGTCGTCGAACTGGTCGGCGGCCAGCGCCGCCGGGTCCACGCTGCCCTTGCGGTTGCGGAACTGGCGGACCTGGAAGGGCCGCCCCTCCACCGTCGTCCAGCCCAGCAGGATGTCGGAGACCACCTGCATCCGCTTCTGCCCGGCCACCACCCGGCGCCCCTCGTGCTCCTCCGGCGGGGAGACGAAGCCGAGCCCGGGCAGGTGGGGCAGCAGCGCGGAGGGCCTGGCCTCCTTCACCTGGAGGACCAGTGCCTCACCCCGGTGATCCAGCAGCAGCACCACGTACGAGCGGGTGCCGACGCTGCCCGTGCCCACCACCCGGAAGGCCACATCGTGGATCGCGTACCGGGCCAGCAGCGGCAGCCGGTCGCCCTGGAGGGTCTCCAGGTACGGGCCCAGCGCGGCCGCCACCGCCGCCGCCTCCTCGTCCCCGACCCGGCGCAGCACGGGCAGCGCGTCCACGAAGGCCCGGCCCCCGTCGGGCGTGGGCTCGGTGGACTTGGACGCGAACCGGGCGGAGGTGTTGTTGCGGGCCTTCTCCGAGACCCGTTCCAGCGTGCCCAGCAGGTCACGGGCATCGGTGTGCGAGACCAGTTCCTCGTCCGCGATGGCGTTCCACGCGTCGAGGGCCGGCAGTTTGGCCAGCAGCCGCATCGTGCGCCGGTAGGCGCCCGCCGCGTCGTGCGCGGCCGCCCGGCAGGTCTCCTCGTCCGCACCGGCCACCCGGCCGGCCAGGACCAGCGAGGTGGCCAACCGCTTCAGGTCCCACTCCCACGGGCCGAAGACGGTCTCGTCGAAGTCGTTGAGGTCGATGACCAGCCGGCCGCGCGCGTCCCCGTACAGGCCGAAATTGGCGGCGTGGGCGTCCCCGCAGATCTGCGCGCCGATCCCGGTGACGGGACCGCCGGAGAGGTCGTGGGCCATCAGCCCGGCCGACCCGCGCAGGAACGCGAAGGGGTTGGCGGCCATCCGGCCGGTCCGTATCGGCGCGAGCTCGGCGACCCGGCCGACGTTGGACTCCTCCACCGCCCGCACCGCGTCCGGACGGTCGGCCGGGGCCTCGAAGTGCGCGTGCGCCGACCGGGGCACCCGCACGCGCAGCGCCTTGCCCGCCTCCCGGGGAGAAACGGTGGGAGTGGCGGCGGAAGATCCGGCCCGCCGGGCGAACCCCCCGACCACCGGGATCCGTACCGCCGAATCCGGTCCCACGCCCTGCTCCTGCGCTACCGCCGTCATGCGCCCCGCCCCCTGCTCGCCATCGGATTTCGGCCCGACCGTATCTACAGGCCGGCGTCCCTGGCCAGCAGGGCCGCCTGTACGCGGTTCTCGCATTCCAGTTTCGCCAGGATCCGGCTCACGTACGTCTTCACCGTGGCCTCGCTCATGTGCAGCCGGCGCCCCGCGTCCGCGTTCGACAGGCCCTCCCCGAGCAGCGCGAGCACCCCGCGCTCGCGCTCGCTCAGTTCGGCCACCCGGCGCCGCGCCTGCTCCTCGCGGCCGGCCGCCCGGCCCGACGCGAGCTGGTCCACCACGTGCCGGGTCGCCGCCGGGGACAGGTACGCGTCCCCCGCCGCTGCCGCCCGTACGGCTCCGATGAGTTCACCGGGCGCCGAGTCCTTCAGCAGGAACCCGGCGCCGCCGCCGCTCAGGGCCCGCAGCACGTTCTCCTTCTCCCCGAAGGTGGTCAGGATCAGCACCCGCACCTCGGGCACCGCCCGCCCGAGCTCGGCCAGTGCCGTCAGCCCGTCCATCACTGGCATCTGGAGGTCCAGCAGCACCACGTCCGGGGCGTGCGCCCGGGCCCGTTCCACCGCCTCCCGGCCGTTCGCCGCCTCGGCGACGACCTCGATGTCCGCCGCCGAGGTCAGGATCATCCTGATCCCGGCCCGGATCAGCGGTTCGTCGTCAGCGATCACCACGCGGATCACCTTGGCTGTCACCCCTGCCCTACTGCTTGGCCTGGTAGGCCTGCTTGTCGACGAGCTTGCCGTCCTTGAAGCAGAACCGGAAAACGCTGTCGCTGCCCAAGTCGTTGTTGTCGTCCGCGAGCAGGGCGACACAGGTGGCGCCCGGCGGACGCGGCGGCCCCTTCCGGTCGAGCCCCTCGGTCAGGATGCTGTCCCCGCTCGGCAGCCGCGACCGTACCGTGCTCTCCGGCTCGCCCACCTGGATGCCGTCGTAGTCCTCCTTGCTGATCGTCGCGTCGCTCACCGAGCCGATGAGCAGGGCCACCGCGGCCCCGATCACGATCAGCAGCACCACCAGGGCCGCGACCGCGATCCCGCATCCCAGCGCCACTCCCCCGGACCTGCTGCCCCCGCTCAGCAGCTTCCGGTCGATCACGGCCCAGTCCAGCGGCTCCTGGCCGCCGCCCAGCCGGGTGCGCAACTGCTGTCCGAAGTCGTCGGCGACCGGGCCCGCGCCGGTCTCCTCGGCGCCGGCGACCTCGGCCCCGGCCGGCTCGGTCCCGTACGGGAGCACCCCGGCCACCCGGAACCCGCCGCCCTCCACGGCCCCCGCGTAGACCATGCCGCCGACCAGCCGGGCCCGTTCGCGCAGCCCGGTCAGCCCCTGGCCGCCGGACACCACCTCGCCTGCGCCCGGACCGGCCGCCGGGCCGTTGGCGATCTCCACCACCAGGGAGTCGTCCTCGTAGCGCAGTTCCACCGTGATGGGCGCGCCCGGTGCGTGCTTGTAGGCGTTGGTCAGCGCCTCCTGCGCGATCCGGTACGCCGCGTGGTCGCACGCCGCGACCAGCGGCCGGGGCTGCCCCGCCGTGGTGAGCCGTACGTCCGTCCCCGCGCTCCGCGCCGACTCCACGATCCCGGCGATGCCCGCCACCCCGCGGGCCGCGGGCTGCGCCTCCTCGACGGGCAGCGGAGCCTCCACCCCGTCCCGCAGGATGCCGACGACCTCGCGCAGCTCGTGCATGGCGGCGACCGAAGCCTGCCGCAGGACGCCCACCGCCTCGCGCTGGCGGTCCGTCAGGACGGGATCGACCTCCAGCGCGCCGGTGTGCACCGAGATCAGCGCGAGCTGGTGGCCGAGGCTGTCGTGCATGTCCTGGGCGATGCGCTGGCGTTCGCGCAGCCGGGCCTGGCCGGCGACCATCGCCCGCTCGCGCAGCAACTGGGCGTTGCGGTCCTGGAGGGCGCGCAGCAGTGTGCTGCGCTGGGACCAGTAGCGGCTGGCCAGACCGGGCATGACCACCATGGCCAGGAACATCAGCGTGCTGAAGACGACGATCAGCAGCGGCCGCCCCAGCGTGCCCTCCTTGACGATGGAGAGGACGATCATCGCGACGAAGGCGGTGGTGAAGGCGCCGAGCGCCCGTCCGACGCCGCCGATCCGCCGCCCCGCCGACCAGCCGAGCGGGATCGCCACGAGGAAGGCCCCGGGCAGGTAGACGCCCACCGCCGAGCCGGCCACCAGCGTGAACACCGGCAGCCGGCGCCGCAGCAGGGTCAGCGCCACCACGGCCGCGGCGCTGGCCAGCATCCGCGCCGCGGAGCCCTTGTCGAGCTCCTCGACCCCCAGCCCGATCAGCGCGAGCACACCGGCCAGCGCCAGGTCCCCCGCCAGCATCCGCCGGGTCCAGGGCTCGGGCCCCTTCACCCAGTCCCATCCCGCACGCACCCTCGCCGTCGCATCCACCCGCCCGACCCTAGACACCGCGCCACCACCGGGCCGCTCTCTTTGGTCGCGTCCCCCCGCGACGAAAGTCTCCCGGCGCAGTCCGCACCGGGGTCCGCACCCGGGTCCGGGGCCGGGGCCGGCCCCGGATCCGGTGCGTGCCACCGCGGGCCGCCGAGCACCCGTCAGGTGCGCATGCGCTCCCGCCGGCTCCGCCGGGAGACGGCGAGCGCGGCCAGGGCCGGTACCCAGCCCGTCACCACGCCGAAGAGCCCCGCGTGCGCGGCCTCCGCGAGCGCGGCCCACACACCGGCCGCCCCCCAGCCGCCCCGCGGCAGTGCCAGGAGCCCGGTGGCGGCGGCGAGTCCGGCCGCGGAGTGCGCCCAGGTCCGTACGAAGGAGGGGGCGCCGGCCCACCCGACGAAGACCCCGGCCAGCGAGACCAGGAGCACGGGCGGCCCCGCGGTCACCCCCCAGGACAGCGGAATCCCGGGCAGGCCGCCGCCCAGGGGCGCGGACCAGCTCCCCCAGTCCCCCGACAGGGCCGCCACGACCGCGGTGACACAGGCGGCGACGGCGCCGGCGTGCTGCACCCGGTCCGCCCCCGGCTCCCCGGTCCCCTCCGCGGTCGCGGGGCGCCCGGACGCGGACGCTCCGGCGGGCCGGGCGTCGGTCACCGCCCGGCCTCGGCGGCGTACGCGGTGCCCGCCCGCGCGGGCCCCGTACGCGCCGCCCCGGCCCCGGACTCCCGGAATCCGTGGCGGGACCACCAGCGGGCCAGCGGGGCCGGCGCCCACCACGCCCACCTGCCCATCAGGGCCATGGTGGCGGGCACGAGCAGACCCCGGACCACGGTCGCGTCGACGACCACCGCGATCACCAGGCCGACCCCGATCATCTTCATGAACAGGATGGACGAGGTCGTGAAACCGCCGACCACGACGACGAGCAGCAGCGCGGCACTGGTGATGATCTTCCCGGTGCGCTGGAGCCCGACGGCCATCGACTCGACCGGGTCACCACTGGCCTCCCACTCCTCGCGGACCCGGGAGAGCAGGAAGACCTCGTAGTCCATGGCCAGTCCGAAGGCGATCGCCACGATGAGCACGGGGAAGTTGGCGTCCACCGCACCGATGGGTTCGAAGCCCAGCAGCCCGGACAGGTGCCCGTCCTGGAAGATCCACTTGATGGCGCCGAAGGTGGCCAGGAGCGACAGCAGGTTGAGGATCACGGACTTCAGCGGGAGCAGCAGCGAACCGAAGGCCAGGAAGAGCACCAGGAAGGACACGACCGCCACGAACAGGGCCATCCACGGCAGGCGTCCGCCGATCATGCCGACGATGTCCACGCGGGAGGCCGGCATTCCGGTCACCAGGGTCTTCGCGCCCGGCGGCGCGGCGGTGTCCCGGACCCCGTGCACCAGGTCCACGGCCGCGCGGGACATCGGGTCCGGCGCGTACCGCACCGTCACCCGCGCGTCGTGGCCCGCGAAGCCCGTGGGCGTCGCGGACGTCACTCCCCCGACCCGCTCCAGCCGGTCCGCGTACGCCGCTACGGCGCTCCGGTCGGCCGGGCCGTCGAAGCGGACGACCGAGGTCATGATCCGGCCGGGGTCGGTGTCGAAGCCGGCGGCCAGGGCCCTGCTGACGACCTTGGCGTCCCCGCTCGACGGCAGCACCCACTCGCCCGGCCGGGCCCAGTTGACGCCGAGCAGCGGCGCGCCGAGGCCGGCCAGGACGGCGACGATCGCCAGCGAGGACAGCAGGGGCCGGCGCATGACCGCGTGCGCGGTGCGGTACCAGCGGCCCCGCGTCAGCGGCTTCGCCGCACCGCCCCAGCCGCCCCGGCCACCCCGGCCACCCCGGCCGCCCCGGCCGCCCGGCAGTGGGACCCGCCACGCGTCGATGCGGTGTCCCGTGAAGCGCAGCAGGGCGGGGAGCAGCGTCAGCGAGCCGACGACCGCGAAGCAGACCACGGCGACGGCCGCGTAGCCCATGGAGGACAGGAACCGCGAAGGGAAGAGGGCCAGCCCCGCGAAGGAGATCGCCACGGCGAGCCCGGAGAAGGCGACGGTGCGCCCGGCCGTGGCCGTCGCGCGCCGGACCGCGGTGTCCACGTCCGCGCCGGCGTGCAGTTCCTCGCGGAAGCGGTTGACCAGGAAGAGCGCGTAGTCGATGGCCAGACCCAGACCCAGGATCGTGATGACGTTGACGACGGTGCCGGAGATCTCGGTGAACATCGTCAGCACGCGCAGCACCACGAAGGAGCCCAGGGCCACGAAGGTGCCGACGGCCAGGGGCAGCAGCGCGGCGACCGCGCTGCGGAAGATCAGCACCAGCAGGACGAGCAGGACCGGGATCGAGAGCATCTCGGCCCGGGCGATGTCCGAGCCGGTCAGGGCATTGACCTGCTCGGTCATCGCGGCCACGCCGCCGAAGCGGGCGGTGACCCCCTCGGCCCCGAACTCCTCCTCGAGCCGCGTCAGCGCCTCGACCTGGTGCTGGTCGTCGTCGGCGGCGAACTGCACGGTCGCGTACGTGCGGGTGCGGTCCCGCGACACGTAGGCGTCAGCGCCCTGGGCGCCGGGGTCCCAGAAGGAGCTCAGCCGTGCGACGCCCTCGCGCGGGACCCCGTCCAGCGCCGAGCGGACGGCGCCGCCGAACTCCTCGACGGTGCGGCCGGCGGTCTTCGACTCGTAGAGGACGATCAGATCGTTCGACTCGCGCCCCAGCGGGCCTTCGAGCACCTTGTCGGCCTCGACCGACTCACTGGCCGGATCGTCGAATCCGGCACCACCGGTGAACGAGCCGAAGACGCCGGTACCCCACACCCCGGCGAACAGCGTGAAGACGAACGCCGCGATCACGACCCACGTGCGACGCCGCGCGGTGAATGATCCGATGGCGGCAAACAATGTGATCCCCCTGGCTGTTGGTATCGCTTTTTCTCGGATCTGCTGAATTGGGCCCGAACCCGCGCGGGTTCGGTTCACGGCTCTTCCGGTGCGGGCCATTGCGCGACATGCGCATTCAGATGGTTCGCTCCCCCGCTTTCGGTCCGTTCCCGACCGCGGCCCGCACGGGAAGCGCCGGCCGAGTGGTCCGCGTGCCGCGCCGCCGCACGAGCGAGGCGGCCGCTCCGACGACCAGCGAGAGCCCGAGGCCGATGGCGAGCGAGTGCACCGGGTCCTCGCTGATCGCGCCGCCGAAATAGCCCACCCCCACCGAGTACGCGGTCCAGATCAGCTCCGCGAGCGCGGCCCCGGAGGCGAACGCGCCGAGGGGGAGTCCGGCGGCGCCCGCCGCCAGCCCGCCCAGCAGCCGTCCGCTCGGCAGGAAGCGTGCGCCGACGACGAAGGGGATCCCGCGCCGGCGCACCTGCCCGGACATCCACGCGAACAGCTCTCCGCGCCGCCCGCGCCCCACGGCTCCCGGGCGTGCCCGGTCCTCCAGGAGCCGGCCGCAGCGGTGCAGCAGCAGGTCACCGAGGAGCGCGCTGCCGGCGACCGACAGCACGACCAGGACGATCGACATCTCCCCGCGCGCCGCGAGCACCCCGCTGGTGACCAGCAGCACGCCGTTCGGCAGCAGTGGCGGCAGGGTCGTCAGCGCCAGGATCGCGTAGGCCCAGCAGGCCGCGCCCGACAGGTTCCCCGTCAGCCCGGAGGCGACGTCGCCCCAGGTCACGAGCGTGTTGATGTCCACGGCTCCCCCTCCGTCCGTTCGCCCCCGACGCCGGTCCGCCGGCGGACGACGGCGCCCGAGCCGTACTGTAACTTAAACTATCGATAGATTCACTATCACTTATCCTCGATCACCACCCCAGGCGGGCCCACATGACCGAAGTGATGCTGTTCCTCAGGGAGTTCGCCCGGACCCGGCGGGAGACGGGAGCCATCGCTCCCAGCAGTCCCTTACTGGCCCGGGCCCTCACCCGCTACGTGATCCCCAGCCCGGGCAGGCCGCGCGCCGTGCTCGAGGTCGGCCCCGGCACGGGCGCCGTGACCCGGCACATCCAGCCGTCGCTGGGCCCCCTCGACACCCTCGAACTGATCGAGCCGAACCCCCGGTTCGCCGGCCTGCTGCGGGATTCCTACCGGAACGACGCACGCGTAGGCCTGCTGCCGGGCCTGGTCCAGGACCATCGGCTGGGCGCGTACGACACGATCGTGTGCGGCCTGCCCTTCGCGAACTTCGAGGCCGCGGTCGTCGAGGGCATCCTCGGACAGCTCCTGGGCGCCCTGAACCCGGGCGGCACCCTGTCCTTCTTCGCGTACGCCGGAGTCCCGCCCCTGCGCCGGGCCCTCACCTCGGGCGGGACGCGCGAACGCACGCTGGGCACCCAGGCGGTACTGGAACGGACCCTGCGGCGCCACCGGTTCCGCACCGAGACCGTGCTGTGGAACGTACCGCCCGCCCACGTGCACCACCTGGCCCTGGCGGCACCCGCACCCGCGCCCGCGCTCGCCTACAGCGCCTGATCCCCCACCGGCGCGGGCTCAGCCACAGGCGCGGGCTCAGCCATCGGCGCCGGCTCAGCCACCGGCGGCCGGCCCTCCGCCCGGACGGACACGCGTGCGGAGGCGTCCTCCTGAGCGATGCGACGCAGGGCCGACATGGCCGCGTCGCCGAGGAGGGTGCCGAGGACGACGCCCTCCACCTTGCCGTCCGTACCGGGAATCCGGCCGAGCACGGCCAGTTCGGCGCCGGCCAGGCGTCCGGCCACGGCCGCGTACTCGTCGAGCAGGGTCAGCAGATCGCCCCGGCCCAGGTCGCGGTAGGTCACGACGATCTGGACCAGCGCCTTCCAGCCCGGGTTCTCGGGCTTGACCGCCCAGCCCTGGGCCCGCACCAGCTCCTCGACGGCGGCCTCGGCGCCCGCCCAGTCGCCTTCCGGATCCGGGTCGGCCACGGCGCGGGTGACCGCGGACTGGGCGACGCCGAGCATTCCGTGGACCGTGCGGTGGGGCGAGTCGACCGCGCCGAGCACCTCGCGGACGGCCGCGATCGACAGACCGCCGACCTCGAGCATCGCCCGGATCAGCCGGAGCCGGTGCGCGTGCGCCTCGGAGTAGCTCACCTGGTTGGGACTCGTCCGCTCGCCGGACGGCAACAGCCCTTCCCGGGTGTAGTACTTGACGGTCGCCACCGAAATTCCGGTACTCCGCGCCAGCTCTCCGATCCGCATTGCGCCAGCGTACTGCGCTTCCCCTCCGCCTTTACCCCCCCGTCCACGACCTGCCCGCGTCCGCCGCGGCCGCGCATCGTCCGGCTTTTATCGGTCTCGAATTCCCGCACCCCGGGCTCGATCCGCACCCGAACTCCCCTCCTGAAATCCGAGGCACCACCGAAAAAATCAGGCATGCCCACAGAAGCGGCCCCGGTACTTCCCCCGAAGCCCGGACACCGACCGACACCGGGCCCCGGACCACCACGGCCGGCCCCGAGCCGTCCGGCCCGCGAGCCGGCCCGACGGTGCGACCGCCCGAGACCCTCGTCACGCCCGCGTGCGCACCCCGGACACGCTCCAGCCGCCCCCAGCCGCCCGCCGGGCACGACGAAAGAGCCCCCGCTCCGGATTTCTCCGGAGCGGGGGCTCTTCACTCTGTGCGCGAGGGGGGATTTGAACCCCCACGTCCCGAAGGACACTGGCACCTGAAGCCAGCGCGTCTGCCGTTCCGCCACTCGCGCAAAGTGACTACCAGCGGTTCTTCCCTTGCGGGCCGTTCCCCTGGCGACATCGGAACATTAGCACGTCGGAGGGGCTGGATTCACATCGCTTTTCGTGCTCTCCCGACGCCGGCCGACGACCGCCCCTCCCGCACTCGGCCGCCGGTGCGGGACACTGTCCTCGGGCCACCCCTACGATCGCTTGTGAGGACCAACACTCATGCGCACGTGACCGATGGGGAACCACCCGAATCCGCCATGCGTGGATACGATCAGTAAGCAGTACAGGGCGACAACGACGGAGGAGGTGCCCCATGGGAGTCCTGAAGCGGTTCGAGCAGCGACTCGAAGGTCTGGTGAACGGCACCTTCGCCAAGGTGTTCAAGTCCGAGGTCCAGCCGGTGGAGATCGCGGGCGCCCTCCAGCGCGAGTGCGACAACAACGCCACCATCTGGAACCGCGAGCGGACCGTTGTCCCCAACGACTTCATCGTGGAGCTGAGCACGGGCGACTACGAGCGCCTGAGCCCCTACTCGGGCCAGCTCGGCGACGAGCTCGCGGGCCTCGTCCGCGACTACGCCAAGCAGCAGCGCTACAGCTTCATGGGCCCCATCAAGGTCCAGCTGGAGAAGGCCGACGACCTGGACACCGGGCTCTACCGGGTCCGCAGCCGCACGCTCGCCTCCAGCACCTCCCAGTCTCCCGGCCAGCCCGGTCAGGGCCAGGGACAGGGCCACCAGGCCCCCCCGGCCCAGCCCGGCGGCTACGGGTACCCCCCGGCCTCCGCGCCGCCCATGCCCGCGGGTCCGCCCCCGGGCGGCCCCGGCGCACGCAGGCCGGGTCCCGGCGGCCCGGGCGGACCGGCCCCGGTACCCACCGGAGGCGCCGTGCGGCGCCACTGGATCGAGATCAACGGCACCCGCCACCAGATCTCGCGCCCTACGCTCGTACTCGGCCGAAGCACCGAAGCCGACGTGCGGATCGACGATCCCGGCGTATCGCGCCGGCACTGTGAGATCCGGACCGGAACGCCCTCGACGATCCAGGATCTCGGGTCCACCAACGGCATCGTGGTGGACGGGCAGCACACCACCCGCGCTACGCTCCGCGACGGTTCACGGATCGTCGTGGGCAGCACCACCATCATTTACCGGCAAGCCGAAGGGTGAAGCGGGGGCAATGTCAGAGCTGACCCTGACGGTCATGCGGTTGGGTTTCCTGGCCGTTCTGTGGCTGTTCGTCATCGTGGCCGTCCAGGTCATCCGCAGCGATCTCTTCGGTACGAGAGTCACGCAGCGCGGTTCCCGACGCGGCGGGGGCGCTTCCGGCGCCCCGGCCGCCCAGCAGGGCCGCCAGAGCGCGGCCCCACCGCAGCAACGCCAGCGCCGCGGTGCGCCGACCAAACTCGTCGTCTCCGAGGGCACCCTCACGGGCACCACGGTGGCCCTCTCCGGCCAGACGATCACCCTGGGCCGCGCCCACGACTCCACGATCGTGCTGGACGACGACTACGCGTCCAGCCGGCATGCCAGGATCTACCCCGACCGTGACGGCCAGTGGATCGTCGAGGATCTCGGGTCCACCAACGGCACGTATCTCGACCGGACCCGGCTGACCACCCCGACGCCCATTCCGCCGGGCGCCCCGATCCGCATCGGCAAGACCGTCATCGAGCTGCGGAAGTAGTACGAGAATGAGCGAGCGGAGCGAGCGAGCCGCAGCGGTCCGTCCCACCGGGGACACGGACCCGAGCGCGCTCCAGGCCGGAGGGTGGGCAGTGTGGCTCAAGACCGTTTGTACCCCGAGGCAGCGTCGACAGGGCAGGTGCGCATGAGTCTGTCCCTGCGGTTCGCCGCCGGATCGCACAAGGGCATGATCCGCGAGGGCAACGAGGACTCCGGCTACGCCGGCCCCCGTCTCCTCGCGATCGCCGACGGCATGGGCGGCCAGGCCGCCGGTGAAGTCGCCAGCTCCGAGGTGATCTCCGCCCTCGTCCAGCTCGACGACGACGTCCCGGGCTCCGACATGCTCACCGCGCTCAGTACCGCGGTGCAGCGCGCCAACGACCAGCTGCGCGTGATGGTCGAGGAGGACCCCCAGCTCGAAGGCATGGGCACCACGCTCACCGCCCTGCTGTGGACGGGCCAGCGCCTCGGCCTGGTCCACGTCGGCGACTCCCGCGCCTACCTGCTCCGCGACGGCGTCCTCACGCAGATCACCCAGGACCACACCTGGGTGCAGCGTCTCGTCGACGAGGGCCGGATCACCGAAGAGGAAGCCACCACCCACCCGCAGCGCTCCCTGCTGATGAGAGCCCTGGGCAGCGGCGACATCGTCGAGCCCGACCTCTCCATCCGCGAGGTCCGGGTCGGCGACCGCTACCTGATCTGTTCCGACGGACTCTCCGGCGTGGTCTCCCACCAGACCCTGGAGGAGACCCTCGCCGACTACCACGGCCCCCGTGAAACCGTGGCCTCGCTCATCCAGCTCGCACTGCGCGGCGGCGGCCCCGACAACATCACCTGCATCGTGGCCGACGTCCTCGACACCGACAGCAACGACACCCTGGCCGCCCAGGTCAACGACACCCCGGTCGTCGTCGGCGCGGTCGCCGAGAACCAGCACCACCAGCTCTTCGACGGCGGCAACGCCATGCAGACCCCCGCCGGCCGCGCCTCCGGGCTCGGCCGCCAGAGCCCCCCGCCCGCCGGCGCCTTCGGCCCTCCCGGCAGCGGTGAGGGCCCGGGTTACGGCGGCTACGGCGCCCAGGGACAGGGCGGCGGAGCCGACGCGTACGGCAGCTTCGGCGACGCCGACCCGTACGACGGGGACTCCGGGTACGAGGACACGTACGACCACCCCCACAGGCGCCGCGGCAAAGGCCGCAAGTGGACCACGCGCACGCTCACGCTGCTCGTCGTCCTCGGTGTCATCGGCGGCGGACTGTACGCGGGCTACCGCTGGACCCAGACGCAGTTCTACGTCGGGGCCAAGGACGATCACGTGGCGCTCTTCCGCGGGATCAGCCAGAAGCTGGGCCCGCTGGAGCTCTCCAAGGTGGAGACCGACCGCCCCGACATCGAACTGAAGTACCTGCCGCCCTTCAAGCGCAAGCAGGTCCAGGACACGATCAACGAGAGCAGCCTCGACGGCGCCCGTACGAAGATCGACGAACTCGGTACCCAGGCCTCCGCGTGCAAGAAGGACGAGGAGCGCCGTGCCGCCGAGGCGGCGGGCAACCAGACACCCGGCCCCGTCCTGACTGCCGCCGAGCAGCAGGTCGCCGGCCAGTGCGAGAAGCAGTAGACATACGCGGGCACAGGGGGCCCGCCACACCATGAGCGTTGTCACCAACACGACCACCATCGGCGCCATCGAGCTGCCGAGCCGGCGGAACACCGAGCTCCTGCTGCTCGTCTTCGCCGTGGTCATCACGATGTTCGCCTACGCCAACACCGGCCTGGCGATCGACGGCAAGCTGCCCCCGGGCATGCTCACCTACGGGCTCGGCCTCGGCGTCCTGGCGGGCATCGCCCACTTCGTCGTACGGCGCTACGCCAAGTACGCCGACCCGCTGCTGCTGCCGATCGCCACGCTCCTCAACGGACTGGGCCTCGTCCTGATCTGGCGCCTCGACCAGTCCGAGCGCCTGCAGAACCTGGCGAAGCGGTCCTTCGGCGCCTTCACCGAGTCCGCGCCCCGGCAGATGATGTACACGGCGATGGCCATCGCCCTGTTCGCCGGCGTCCTGGTGCTCCTCAAGGACCACCGCGTGCTCCAGCGGTACACGTACATCTCCATGGCCGCCTCCTTGGTGCTGCTCCTGCTGCCCCTCGTCCCCGGCCTCGGCGCGAACGTCTTCGGCGCCAAGATCTGGATCCGCGTCGCCGGGTTCTCCATCCAGCCCGGAGAGTTCGCGAAGATCGTCCTCGCGGTGTTCTTCGCCGGCTACCTGATGGTCAAGCGCGACGCCCTGGCCCTGGCCTCCCGCCGGTTCATGGGCCTCTACCTGCCGCGCGGCCGCGACCTCGGCCCGATCCTGGCGATCTGGGCCGTGAGCCTGCTCATCCTGATCTTCGAGAACGACCTCGGCTCCTCGCTGCTGTTCTTCGGCATGTTCGTGATCATGCTGTACGTGGCCACCGAGCGGACCAGCTGGATCGTCATCGGCCTGCTGATGTCGGTCGGCGGCGCCGTCGTGGTCGCCGGCTTCTCCAGCCACGTCGGAGCCCGCATCAGCGCCTGGCAGGACCCCTTCGGCTGCTGGGCGAAGGGCGGCGTCGACGCCGGAGCCTGCGAGCAGATCGCCCAGTCGATCATGAGCTTCGGCTCCGGCGGAGTCCTCGGCACCGGATGGGGCCAGGGCAACTCCGACCTCATCGGCTTCGCCGCCAACTCCGACTTCATCTTCGGCACCGTCGGCGAGGAACTCGGGCTCACCGGCGCCATGGCCTTCCTGCTGCTCTACGGCCTGATCATCGAGCGCGGCGTGCGCACCGCGCTCGCCGCCCGCGACCCCTTCGGCAAGCTCTTCGCGATCGGCCTCTCCGGCGCCTTCGCGCTCCAGGTCTTCGTGGTCGCCGGCGGAGTCATGGGCCTCATCCCCCTGACCGGCATGACCATGCCCTTCCTCGCGTCCGGCGGCTCGTCCGTCCTCGCGAACTGGATCCTCATCGCCGTCCTCATCCGGATCAGCGACACCGCACGCCGCCCTGCCCCGGCCCCGGCACCGTCCCCCGACTCCGAGATGACCCAGGTGGTCCGTCCGTCATGAACAAGCCCCTGCGCCGCATCTCGATCTTCTGCGGGCTGCTCGTCCTGGCACTGCTCGCGCGGACCAACTGGCTCCAGTACGTCAAGGCCGAGGAACTGAGCACCCGCAAGGAGAACCGCCGGGTCCAGATCGCCCAGTACGCCACCGAACGCGGCAACATCATCGTCGAGGGCAAGCCGGTCACCGGGTCCGTCGTCACCGACGGCAGCGACTACAAGTACAAGCGGACCTACCTCAACGGTCCCCTCTGGGCTCCCGTGACCGGCTACGCCTCACAGGCCTTCGGCTCCACCCAGCTCGAATCCCTCGAGGACGGCATCCTCACCGGCAACGACGACCGGCTCTTCTTCGACCGCACCATCGGCATGTTCACCGGCGAGAAGAAGCAGGGCGGCAACGTCGTCACGACGCTGAACTCCGCCGCGCAGGAGGCCGCCTTCAAGCAGCTCGGCGACAAGAAGGGCGCCGTCGCCGCGATCGACCCGCGCACCGGCGCGATCCTCGCCCTCGTCAGCACCCCCTCGTACGACCCGTCCAGCTTCGCCGGCCTGTCGCAGTCCGTCGACGGCAAAGCCTGGAACGAGCTGAAGGACAGCGAGGACAAGAAGCTCGTCAACCGCGCCCTGCGCGAGACCTACCCGCCCGGCTCCACCTTCAAGGTGGTCACCGCCGCCGCGGCCCTGGAGAACGGCGTCGTCACGGACATCAACGCGCCGACCGACACCGAGGACCCGTACATCCTCCCGGGCACCAAGACGCCGATGGTCAACCACGCCCAGAACTGCGGCAAGGCCACGCTCAACTACGCCCTCCAGGTCTCCTGCAACTCCGTCTTCGCCAACATGGGCGACAAGGTGGGGCGGGACAACATGGTGAAGACCGCCGAGAAGTTCGGCTTCAACAACAGCAAGATCGACATCCCGGTCCGCGCCTACCCCAGCGTCTACGACAAGGCGATGACCAAGGACGGCAACGCGCTCAGCTCGATCGGCCAGTTCAACACCGCGGCCACCCCGCTGCAGATGGCCATGGTCACCGCCGCCATCGCCAACAACGGCAAGCTGATGAAGCCGTACATGGTCAGCCAGCTCGAATCCCCGGGCCTCGACATCATCGAGAAGCACGAGCCGGAGGAAATGAGCCGTCCCCTCTCCCCCGAGAACGCGGAGAAGGTCCGGGCGATGATGGTCAACGTCGTCGAGAACCCGAACGGCACCGGCCGCACCGCGCGGATCCCCGGCGTGACCGTCGGCGGCAAGACCGGCACCGCCCAGCACGGCGAGGGCAACAAGAAGCGCCCGTACGCCTGGTTCATCTCCTACGCGCAGAACCCCGACGGCAGCTCGCCGGTCGCCGTCGCCGTCGTCATCGAGGACAGCAGCGCGGACCGCGAGGACATCTCCGGCGCCGGCCTCGCGGCCCCCGTGGCCAAGGCCGTCATGCAGGCCGTCCTCAAGAGCAACAAGCAGTGACGGCAGTGACGGGTGAGGCCGGGCACCACGCGAGGGGCGCCCGGGGCAACTTGACTGTGATCCGGGTCACCATTCCCGCCCGGATCCGAGCGTAGGGTACCGGTCCGGTATCAGCCTGTGGTCACGAACCGATCACCGGCGATCGGCCGGTAGCCTTTGCGCGAACAGCACACCGCCGGACCACACACGGGTGCGGTCGGGACTGACGGAGAGGGCTGCACGTTATGGAAGAGCCGCGTCGCCTCGGCGGCCGGTACGAGCTGAGCCACGTGCTCGGCCGTGGTGGCATGGCCGAGGTCTACCTCGCCCACGACACCCGGCTCGGCCGTACCGTCGCCGTCAAGACCCTGCGCGCCGACCTCGCCCGCGACCCGTCCTTCCAGGCCCGGTTCCGGCGCGAGGCCCAGTCGGCCGCATCGCTCAACCACCCGGCGATCGTCGCCGTGTACGACACCGGCGAAGACTACGTCGACAACATCTCCATCCCGTACATCGTGATGGAGTACGTCGACGGCTCGACCCTGCGCGAACTCCTGCACTCCGGCCGCAAGCTGCTGCCCGAGCGCACCCTGGAGATGTGCATCGGCATCCTCCAGGCGCTGGAGTACTCGCACCGCGCCGGCATCGTGCACCGCGACATCAAGCCCGCCAACGTGATGCTGACCCGCTCCGGCCAGGTCAAGGTCATGGACTTCGGCATCGCCCGCGCCATGGGCGACTCCGGCATGACCATGACGCAGACCGCCGCCGTCATCGGCACCGCCCAGTACCTCTCCCCGGAGCAGGCCAGGGGCGAGCAGGTCGACGCGCGCTCCGACCTCTACTCGGCCGGCTGCCTGCTGTACGAGCTCCTCGCCGTCCGGCCGCCGTTCATCGGCGACTCCCCGGTCGCCGTCGCCTACCAGCACGTACGGGAAGAGCCGCAGCCCCCGTCGAACTTCGACTCCGAGATCACGCCCGAGATGGACGCGATCGTCCTCAAGGCACTGGTCAAGGACGCCGACTACCGCTACCAGTCGGCCGACGAGATGCGCGCCGACATCGAGGCCTGCCTCGACGGCCAGCCCGTCGCCGCCACCGCCTCCATGGGCGCCGCCGGCTACGGCTACCCCGACCAGGGCCACGGCTACGGACACCAGGGCTACGACCAGCCCACCACCGCCCTGCGCACCGCCGACCCGAACCAGACCTCCATGCTCCCGCCGATGCCCGCGGGCGACGGCGGCTACGGAGGCCCCGGATACCCGGACCAGGGCGGCTACGACCAGGGCGGCCGCGGCCGGCGCCCGCAGAAGAAGAGCAAGGCCTCCACGATCCTGCTGGTCACCGCCGGCATCCTCGTCCTGGTCGGCGCGATCCTCATCGGACGCTCCCTCTTCAGCAGCACCGCCGACAACCGCCCCGAGGTCCCCAAGCTCATCGGCGAGACCTTCGAAGCGGCCAAGGCGAACGGCACCAACGTCGGCATCCTCGTCGAACAGGACGGGGACATGCCCTGCGACGCCGCCCCCAAGGGCAGCGTCTGCGAGCAGTCCGTGCCCGAGGGCACCAAGGTCGACAAGAACTCCGTCGTCAAGGTGAAGATCTCCACGGGCGCGCCCAAGGTCCTCGTACCGAACGTCATCAGGCTGGCGATCGCCGACGCGGAGAAGGCGCTTCAGGACAAGGGCTTCCAGATCGACAAGAAGACGGTCGAGTCCGATCAGCCCGCCGGCACCGTCATCGAGCAGACCCCCAAGAGCGGCGAGGCCGAGCGGGGCTCGACGATCTCGCTGACGGTGGCCAAGGAATTCTCCAAGGTGACCGTCCCCGACCTCACCGGCAAGAACCAGGCCGACGCCTCGAAGGCCCTGCAGGCCCTCAAGCTCAAGCTCGGCAGCGTCACCGAGGTCGACGCGGCCCCGGGCACGGCCCCCAAGACGGTCGTCAGCCAGGACCCCGGCCCCAACGGCCAGGTCGACGTCGGCTCGTCGGTCAACATCTCGGTCGCCAAGCCGGTCCAGCAGCTCACGGTCCCCAACCTGGTCGGCCGGACCATCAACCAGGCCCGGGCCGAGCTCGCCTCCAAGGGCCTGATCTTCGGATCCGTCCTGTCGGGCTCCTCGGACGGCAAGGCGAGGATCCTGAGCACGGACCCGGTCGTCGGCAGCCCCGTGGAACCCAACGCGGTGATCAACGTGAACACGGTCCCCGAGAACGAACAGAACGGCGGCAACAACAACGGCGGCGGCTTCTTCGGAGGCCTCGGCAACTAGCCACCCACCCCGAACACCACCGGGTCCGGCCCCTCTCTCCACGAGAGGGGCCGGACCCGTTTTTCGTACGTGTCTTCATATGTGCGGAATTCGTTAGCCCGGACGGGGGCGGGCGGCGGAGCCCGCCCGGGGAGGGACGGGTCATGATCAACGAATCGGTGCTGCTGGAGTCCCGCACTTTGCGCACGAGCGTCCTGGAGCGGACGGAGGTGCTGGACAGGGTGAAGGCGCTGTCCCTGCTGCCGGACGGACTGCACGTGACGACGGCGATGGTGGCGGCGTACTACGAGGTCGGCATCCAGGTCATGGACGCCTTGGTGTTCGATCACCGGGACGAACTCACAGCCAACGGCTACAGGGTTTTGACAGGTGCAGAACTGACTTACTTTAAGCAAGTCAGTGGGCTCAGCAGCCGCGCCCCGGCCATCGCCCTCTACTCCCGACGGACGGTCCTGAACGTCGGAATGCTCCTCCGCGACAGCAAAGTCGCACGTCAGGTGCGCGCGTACCTCCTCGACGCCGAGACCGAGACCCGTACACGCCCTGTGGACAACTTTGTCCACAGGGCCGGTTGGGGCGAGCTCGACGAGCGGATCGACAACCGCATCACCGACGTGCTCGGCATGACCGTCGTGCCGATGCTCAACGTCCTGATCGAGACCGCCGGCGAACAGCGACGGGAGTTGATCTCCCTCCGGGAGGACGTCCAGCAGATCCAGATGAAGCTCGTCGAGCACGACCTCCAGCTCAGCCGCCTCCAGCGCGGCCAGGACGTACGGGCCCTCACCGGGGTCATCGGGACCATCGACGCGATGAACTGGAAGGAGTTCGAGCTGCACGTCGCAGAGCTGCTGCGGCGGGACGGGTGCACCGATGTCGAGGTGTACGGCGGGCACGGCGGCGACCGTGGCGTCGACATCACCGCCACGACGGCGGACGGGCGCTCGGTCGCCGTCCAGTGCAAGAACTTCGCGCCCTTCCGGCACGTGCTCAGCGGCGAGATGCAGAAGTTCCTGGGCGCCGCCAAAGTGCTGCGACGGGCCGACGTGGCCCTCTATGTGGCCACCTGCGCCTTCACCCGTGAGTCCTTGGCCATCGCCGCTCAGGGGGGCGTCACAGCCGTCCACAGGGGGCTTCTGGAGGCTTGGAGCGCCGGAGTCCGGCTCCAGGTGCTGCGGTGACGCTGTCCGCGGCCCGGTACGGGGGCTAACGCAGCTCCGCCGGCGGCGTGCGCTTCGCGTCCACCTTCTCCGCGCGGACCAGTTCGCCCCAGACGATGTAGCGGTACTTCGAGGTGTACACCGGGGTGCAGGTCGTCAGGGTGATGTAGCGGCCCGGAGCCGTGCGGCCCGATTCCTTGGGGACGGGGCTGATCGCGTCCACGTTGTACTTCGAGGTCTGGGCGAGTTGCGCGAAGACCTTGTACACGTACCAGGTGTCGCGGGTCTCGAAGACGACCGCGTCGCCGTTCTTCAGCTTGTCGATGTTGTGGAACTTGGCCCCGTGCCCGTCGCGGTGCGCCGCCAGGGCGAAGTTGCCGCCCGCCGGGTCCCACGGCAGGGCCGATTTCACCGGCTCCGTGTAGTAGCCGGCGACGCCGTCGTTGAGGATCTCCGAGGCGGTGCCCTTCTTGACCAGCACCTCGCCGTTCTTCATCGCCGGCACGTGCAGGAAGCCGATCCCGCCCTGGGTGTCCAGCGACCCCGGCGCCGCGGACGCCCCCTGCGGGGGCGCCGCCCGCTCCCACTGCTCGCGCACCGCATCCCCGCGTGCGGAGGCGTCCCGGTCCGCCAGGACGTTCGTCCACCAGAGGGAGTACGCCACGAACAGCCCGAGCACCAGGCCCACCGTGATCAGGAGCTCGCCCAGCAGGCTCAGGAACCCCGCGAGGGCGCTGCGGCGCGGGGGCGGTGCGACACGTGACACTGCGGGTCCTCTACGGGCTTACGGGATGAGGGATCAAGCGATGAAGCGATGAAGGAATCAAGGGATCAAGGGCTGGTCAGCTCGGGCGGAGCGCCCTGACTGCGGGGGCGTTCAGCGGTCATCCTGCCCCATACGATCATCCGGTAGGTGCTGGTGAACTCCGGGGTGCAGGTGGTCAGCGTGATGTACCGGCCCGGTGATGCGAAGCCCGAGCCCACCGGCACCGGCTTGATGACCGACACGTTCGACGGCGGGGTCTGCGCGAGCTGCGAGGTCATCTCGTACGTGTAGTACGCGTCCCGGGTCTCCACCACGACCTTGTCCCCCGGCACCAGCCGGTTGATGTAGCGGAACGGTTCGCCGTGCGTGTTCCGGTGGCCCGCCAGGGCGAAGTTGCCCTGCGCATCGGCCGGCATCCCGGTCTTGAGCGGGCCGTCGGCGTAGTGACCGACCATGCCCTTGTCGAGGACCTTGGCCTTGTTCGTCCCCTCCGCCACCGGCACCTTCACGTCCAGCTTCGGGATGTACAGGATGGCGAAGCCCTGGCCCGGTTCGAACGCCGCCACCGGCGGGGCGGCCGCCCCGGCCGGATCGCGGTCCCAGTTCTTCAGCAGCGAGCCGGCCGCGTGGTCGGCCGTCCGGCCCGCCAGGTAGTTGGTGTACCAGAGCTGGTAGCCGACGAAGAGGAGCATCACCACGCCCAGCGTGATGAACAGCTCCCCGAAGAGCCTGCTGACGACCACGACCGGCCCGCCCGAGGCCGGCCGCCTGCGCCGCCGGCCGCGGCCCCGGCTCTGACCACGGCCCCGGCCGCGCGCACGCGTACGCTTCTCGGCCTCCTGCGCCGCCCTGCGTCGCGCTGCCCGGCCCTCGGTGGGCGCGGACGGCGCGAGCGCCGTCACGCGACGGCCTTGCCCACCACCGGGGCGAGCCCCACCGAGCGCTCCACCGCACCCGCGTCACCGCAGCGCACCAGCCAGTTCGCGAGCATCCGGTGGCCCCACTCGGTCAGCACGGACTCGGGGTGGAACTGCACGCCCTCGACGTCGTGCTCGCGGTGGCGCAGGCCCATGATGATCCCGTCCTCGGTGCGCGCCGTGACCTCGAGGGTGTCCGGGAGGGTCGGCGGCTCGGCCGCGAGGGAGTGGTAGCGGGTCGCGGTGAAGGGCGAGGGCAGGCCCTCGAAGACGCCGAGGCCCTCGTGGACCACCGGGGAGGTCTTGCCGTGCAGCAGTTCCGGGGCGCGGCCGACGACCCCGCCGTAGGCGACCGCCATCGACTGCATGCCGAGGCAGACGCCGAAGACCGGTACGCCCGTGTCCGCGCAGTGGCGGACCATGTCCACGCAGACGCCGGCCTCTTCCGGCGTGCCCGGGCCGGGGGACAGCAGGACGCCGTCGAAGCCGTCCTGGGCGTGGGCGAGCTCGACCTCGTCGTTGCGCAGCACCTCGCACTCGGCGCCGAGCTGATAGAGGTACTGGACCAGGTTGAAGACAAAGCTGTCGTAGTTGTCGACCACCAGAATGCGCGCGCTCACGGAGTCGCTCCCGATCCCTCGTCCACCGTCACATCGTTGAACGGAAGCAGCGGCTCGGCCCACGGGAAGACGTACTGGAACAGCACGAACACCACCGCGAGCACCAGCACGAGGGAGATCAGCACGCGTACCCACGCGTTTCCCGGCAAATGCCGCCAGATCCAGCCGTACATGCCGCCTGTGTCCTTTTCGTCCACGATCGTTCAACGCACCGCAGGGGCGGTACGTCCACAGCCTAAAGCCACCCGCCCGGCGCGGAGGGTCACCTTGCCAAACCCTTCGGTGAGCCCTGGGCGAGGGTCCGCACACCGGTCAGTTCGGCCCACACCACGAGCCGGTGGCTGTGGCCCCATTCCGGGTCGCAGGTGGTCAGCGTCAGGTACTTGCCCGGGCCGCCGAAGGGCGAGCGGGCCGGCACCGGATCGACGACGCCGACCTCCGTGGGGAGCGTGCGCAGCGCCCGCGCTCGGACGGTGTACGTGTACCAGCCGGTGGCGTCCTTGAGGACGACGAGGTCGTCGGGGCGCAGCTCGGGGATGTCCTTGAAGGGGTCCCCGTACGTGCGCCGGTGGCCGGCCACCGCGAAGTTCCCGGTGCCGCCGAGCCGGGCCGTGCCGGCGTAGTGGCCCAGGCCCTTCTTCAGCAGCTCCGTGCCCGTGCCCTCCAGGACGGGCTTGTTCCAGTCGGGTCCGAAGCGCGGGACGTACATCTCGGCGAAGGCCCGGCCGGGCGGGTACGCGGCGGTCTCGGGCGCGGTGGCCGGGGCGGCGGGGGTCGCCGGCGGCGCGGCCTGCGCGGCGGCCGCGGGCGCCGCGGACCAGCGGTCGCGCATGCGGGCCATCTCCCCGTCCATGGCCCGGTCGGCCTTGACCCCGGTCCACAGCAGGACGTAGGCCACGAAGAGCACGATGAGCGAGCCCGCGGTCAGGCACACCTCGCTGAACGTCCGGACCAGCAGGCGCGGCACGTCGACCTTGCGGTCACGGGGTGGCGGACTCCAGCGGCTTCGCATAGTGGAGGTCCACTGTGCCGGAGTAGCCCGGCAGTGTCAGCGCCTTGTGCTCGTCCACTTTCCAGCCGAGCCCGTACGCGTTCACGTACAGCTGGTAGTTCTGCAGCGCCGGGGAGGCCGCGAGGGCCTTCTTCAGCGCGCCGGGGTCGCCGACGGCGGACACCTTGTACGGGGGCGAGTACACCCGGCCCTGGAGGATCAGGGTGTTGCCCACGCAGCGCACGGCGCTGGTGGAGATCAGGCGCTGGTCCATGACCTGGATGCCCTCGGCGCCGCCCTGCCAGAGGGCGTTGACCACGGCCTGGAGGTCCTGCTGGTGGATCACCAGGTCGTTGGGCTGCGGCTCGGGCACGTTGGGGATGCGGGCCGTGGCGTTCGGGGGCGCGTCGTTCAGGGTGACGGTCAGGCCCTTGCCGCTGAGCTCCTGGGTGCCGGAGGCGGCGCGCAGGGCGGCGAGCTTGGCGTCCTCGGCCCGGGTGCTCCCGTTGTCGCGTTCGGCGAGGGCGTCGACCTGGTCGCGGGCGGTGGCGGTGCTCCGCTCCAGCTCCAGGTTGTTCTGGCTGCGCTCCTGGATCAGGTCGGACAGCTTGAGGAGGCTGGCGTCCGTCCGGATGTTCGTACCCTTGGAGGTGTTGAAGCTGGTGACGAAGATCAGGCCGGCGAGAGCGAAAACGGCGGCCGTGAGCAGCCGGACCGGTCTGGCACGGCGACGGGGACCCGCGGAGGAGTCGTCGGAATTGCTCAACGTACCCTTCTCCTTCAACGCCACAGGTCCACTACGCTAACGGACGCCCGGGGCAGGCCAGGTCCCCAGCCCATCGACAGGAGAGCCCCTCGTGCCGAAGTCACGTATCCGCAAGAAGGACGACTACACGCCGCCCCCCACGCGGACGCCGCAGTCGATCAAGCTGACGAACCGCAACTGGGTCGCCCCGGTCATGCTGGCGTTCTTCTTGGTCGGCCTGGCGTGGATCGTCGTTTTCTATCTGTCCGAGACCCAGCTTCCGATCGAAGCCCTCGGAAATTGGAACATTGTGGTCGGATTCGGCTTCATTGCGGCAGGATTCGGCGTCTCCACGCAGTGGAAGTAGTCCGGCTCCGCAAGCTCTCCCCATGAGTTATCCACAGCGTCATCCACACCTGAGGAAAAGACAGAAGATCTGTGGATAACTCTGTGGAGAGTTGACGCCGGTGTGATCAGGTGAGCGCGGAAAGCTCGGCCGTCCGGATCACGATCAGGGCTGTGGCCAGCAGGAACACCGCCACACAGGTGCCCCACTGGATGAATGTGCGATTCCGCGCGCCCATGTCCTTGGCGGGCCACAACAGGCCCAGCGCGACCAGTACGCCGGTGACGAGTCCGCCGATATGGGCCTGCCAGGACACGTTCAGCCCCGGTGCGAAGGTGAGCACCAGCATGAACACGGCCATGGTGATGAGCGGGCGCATTTCGTACCGCATCCGGCGGAACAGCACCACGGTGGCGCCGAGCAGTCCGAAGACGGCGCCGGAGGCGCCGAGGGTCGCCACGTTCGGCTCGCTCAGCAGATAGACGGCCGCGCTCCCGCCCAGGGCGGACAGCAGGTACACCGCGAGATAGCGGGCCCGGCCGAGGGCCTGCTCCAGCGGTCCGCCGATGAACCACAGGGCGAGCATGTTGCTGAAGATGTGCCACAGCTGGACGTGCAGGAACGTCGAGGTCAGCAGCCGGTAGTACTCACCCGTGGAAACGCCTTCGAGCGGTCCGCCCACCAGCTCCCGGTACCGGCCCAGGAGCTCCAGCTGGATCGCCAGCCCGGAGAAGGCGTGGACCGCGAGGAACATCCCCACATTGATCCCGATCAGGATCTTGGTGACCAGGTACGGATCGGCGGCGACCACCCCGCCCGCGATCGTGCGCGGGACGTTGGCGGCGGGCCCGTGCCCCGTTCCCGAGCCGCCGCGGACGCATTCGGGGCACTGGAAGCCGACCGAGGCGCTGATCATGCAGTCGGGACAGATCGGCCGCTCACAGCGCGTGCAGCTGATCCCGGTCGCGCGGTCCGGGTGCCGGTAGCAGCCCGGAATACGGTCGGTGTCCATCGGTCCCCTCGGTCGGCGGAGAACGCGGCGGCGGGAACGGCGGATCCGCCCGCGCCCGTCCGGTACGTATCGAGGACGGACGGGCGGGGCCGAAAGGTTCCCCTGCGGTCAGCGCTTCTCGATGACGACCGACTGGATGATCACGTCGTCGAGGGGCCGCTCGGTGCGCGGGTTGGTGGGACCCGCGGCGATGGTGTCGACGATCTTCTGGCTGGCCTTGTCGGCGATCTCCCCGAAGATGGTGTGCTTGCGCGTCAGCCAGGCGGTGGGGGCGACGGTGATGAAGAACTGGGAGCCGTTGGTGCCCGGGCCGGCGTTCGCCATCGCGAGCAGGTAGGGCTTGGTGAAGGCCAGGTCGGGGTGGAACTCGTCGGCGAACTGGTAGCCGGGGCCGCCGGTGCCGTTGCCCAGCGGGTCGCCGCCCTGGATCATGAACCCGCTGATGACGCGGTGGAAGACGGTGCCGTCGTAGAGCGGGTCCGTGGTCTTCTGGCCGTCCGTGGGACGCGTCCACTCGCGCTCACCGGTGGCGAGTTCGACGAAGTTCCGCACGGTCTTCGGGGCGAAGTTCGGCAGAAGCTCGATCTCGATGTCGCCGTGGTTGGTCTTCAGGGTGGCGTAGAGCTTCTCGGCCACGGATCTGCCTTCCCTAGTCATCACTGGTCATCACTGTCTGTTCCAGATCCTCCCACGGAGAGCTGCACAGGACGGAAATCGTCCACTCGGATGCCCTGTCGCGCATGCCGGTCGGCGGTATGGGAGGCATGATCCGACAAAGGGTGGAAAGGTGAACTGTGTCCGCCACCGAGGAGGAGGATCCCGTGACCCGCAAGGAAAGCGTGCGCCTGGCAGCATCAAGTGCCAGGGATACGGCGCGGCACGCAGCGGAAGTGGTGGCGCCGTACGCGGAATCCGCCAAGCACGCTGCGGTGCATTACGCCCACGAAGCAAATGAACGGCTCGCACCGAAAGTGTCTTACGCGGCCGGCGAGGCTGCCAAACAAGCCCGCCAGACGTACGGCTGCCACGTACAGCCCCGGATCAAGTCGGCGCGTGCGCACGTGCCGCCGCATGTCGACCGGGCGGCGACCAATGCCGTGAAGCAGACCCGCCTGGCGGCCCGGCACGCGGTGGACTACACGCAGCCGCGGCTGGAGAGCGTCTACGCGGCGGCGCAGCCGGTGGCCGAGGAGGCCGCGTCCCGGTCGACGGCGGCGCTGGCGGCGCTGCGCGGCCAGGTGTCGGCCAAGGAGGTCCAGCAGCTCGTACGGCGCCACGAGCGGCGTGCGCGCTGCGGCCGCCTGTTCAAGGGCCTGGCGGTGGTCGGCGTGCTGGCCGGCGGGGCCTACGCCGCGTGGCGGTGGTGGGACCAGCAGTCGAACCCGGACTGGCTCGTCGAGCCGCCGGCCGCCACCGAACTGTCGGGGCGCGAGGAGGCTCCGGCCGCCTTCGACGAGGAGCTGGCGGTGAAGGAGCGCGAGGCCGGGTCGGAGTTCGTGTCCAGCCTGGAGGAAGAGGCCGAGGCCGCCCAGGAGCGGATCGACGCGGAGGACGCGAAGCGCAAGCACCGCTGAGACGGCGTGAGATGTGAGTGGGGCCCGGATCCTGGGAAAGGATCCGGGCCCCACTCACATGTTCTCCCTTGCTAGCCGGGGAGGTTGAGCTTCATCCCCGGGTGGATCATGTCGGGGTTCGAGCCGATGACGCCCTTGTTCATCGCGTAGAGCTCGCGCCAGCGGCCCTCGTTGCCGAGTTCGCGGCGGGCGATCGCGGAGAGCGAGTCGCCCGAGCGGACGGTGTACGTGCGCTGCGCCTTGGGCGCGGGCTTCGGCATCGGGGCCGCGGGCACCGCCTTGTGCGCGGCGGAGGCCGGCGTGGGCGTGTGCGGGGCGGGCTTCGCGGCGGGGGGCATCGGTGCGGCCTTCGGCGGCATCGGTGCGGCCTTGGGCGGCGCGGCCGCCGCCATGCGTTCGGCGGCCGCCTTGGTCGCCGCTGCCGAGTCGGTGTACTTGCTCCCCGTGTCGGCGGGCATCGCGGACGGCGGCGCCGGGGCGGCCGCGGCCTGCTGTTGCACCTGCTCAGCCGCCTTTTCGGCGGCCTTCTCGGCTTGTTCCTTCTTCTTGTCGGACCTCATGAAGTCGAACAGTCCCATGTGCGTACGCCTCCGGCATGGTGGTGCCCCCCAGGGCTGAGTGCCTTGTTCCACTGTCCGCCAGAAGGCGCCGGACGGCCCTGCGACAGGGCCATCCGGGGGACGACCGAGCGCTACTGGCGGGCCCTGCGGGCGGGCCGCGGGCTCTCCGACGGGGTTTCCAGATCGCCCTTGACCAGCAGGTTCAGTACCCGCAGCACCGCCTCGCGGTCCGTGTCCGCGAGGGAGCCCAGGGCGTCGGCGTGCACCTGGTCGACGATGCGGCTGCTCTCCTTCACCAGGTCCGCGCCCTTGTCCGTGACGACGATGACGCGGGCCCGGCGGTCCGTGCTGGACTGCCGCCGCTCGGCCAGTCCGGCCTTCTCCAGGGCGTCGACGGTGACGACCATCGTCGTCTTGTCCATGCCCCCGATCTCGGCGAGCTGGATCTGTGTCCGCTCCTCCCCCAGTGCGTGCACGAGCACGCAGTGCATCCGTGCCGTGAGGCCGACCTGGTCGAGCGCCGCCGCCATGCGGGTGCGCAGGACGTGGCTGGTGTGGTCCAGGAGGAAGGAGAGGTCCGGCTCGTTCCGTGCGGGTGCCATGGCTGTCATGTCCGCCAGTCTAGCAATTCAGTCCCCAATAGATCGTCTGCAACAGAACTATCTGATACGGTCTTACCAAGTCAGCCCGCCGCGCTCACCGACTGGGGACACCGATGCCTGCCACCTCCGCTCCCGCCGCTCCCGCCGCTCCTGCGGCTCCCACCGCTTCCGCACCGGCCGCGCCCGCCGCACCGGCCGCACCGCGCGGGCTGCGCTCCCGCTGGACCGCCCTCGGGGTGCTGTCCACCGGCGTGCTGATGACCGTCCTCGACGGCAGCATCGTCACCGTCGCGATGCCGGCCATCCAGAAGGACCTGGGCTTCACCCCCGCCGGACTGAGCTGGGTCGTCAACGCCTACCTGATCGCCTTCGGCAGCCTGCTGCTCCTCGCCGGCCGGCTCGGCGACCTCATCGGCCGCAAGCGGATGTTCCTGGCCGGGACCGGCATCTTCACCGGAGCCTCGCTGCTCGCCGGATTCGCCGGCTCCCCCGAGGTGCTCATCGCCGCCCGGTTCCTGCAGGGTCTCGGCAGCGCCGTGGCCGCGGCCGTCAGCCTGGGCATCCTGATCACGCTGTTCACCGAACCGCGCGAGCGGGCCAAGGCCATCGCCGTCTTCTCCTTCACCGGTGCGGCCGGGGCCTCCCTGGGCCAGGTGCTCGGCGGGGTCCTGACCGACGCCCTCGACTGGCACTGGATCTTCTTCATCAACCTGCCCATCGGGCTCGCCGCCCTCGCACTGGCCCTGCCCGCGCTCCCCGCCGACAGCGCTCACGCCCGACCCGGCCTGCGCGCCGGCGCCGACGTCATCGGCGCCCTGCTGGTCACCGCCGGCCTGATGCTCGGCATCTTCACCGTCGTCGAGGTGGAGCGCTACGGCTGGCTCTCCGTGCACACCCTCGGCCTCGGCACGCTCTCGATCGCCCTGCTCGCCGGCTTCACCGCACGCCAGGCCAGGACCCGCACCCCGCTGGTACCGCTGCGCATCTTCCGTTCGCGGACCGTGGTCGGCGCGAACCTGGTCCAGATGCTGATGGTGGCCGCGCTGTTCTCCTTCCAGGTCCTCGTCGCCCTCTACCTCCAGAACGTGCTCGGCTACGGAGCCGCCGAGACCGGCCTGGCCATGCTCCCGGCGGCCGTGGTCATCGGCGCGGTCTCCCTCTTCGCCTCCGCCCCGCTCAACGCCCGCTTCGGTGAGCGCTTCGTCCTCCTGGCCGGACTGGCCCTGCTCGTCGCCGCCCTGGGGCTGCTGACCCGGCTCCCGGTCCACGCCGACTACGTCACCGACCTGCTCCCCGTGATGCTGCTGGCCGCCGGCTTCGGCCTGGCCCTGCCCGCCCTCACCGCACTCGGGATGTCCGGCGCCGACGAGCAGGACGCGGGGCTCGCCTCGGGCCTGTTCAACACCACCCAGCAGATCGGCATGGCCCTCGGCGTCGCCGTCCTCTCCACCCTGGCCGCCGCCCGCACCGACTCCCTGCTCGGCACCGGCCTCGACCGCGCCGAAGCCCTGACCTCCGGCTACCACCTGGCCTTTGGCATCGGAGCCGGGCTGATGCTCACCGCCCTCACGGTGGCGGCGACCCTGCTGCGGCCCGGCCGGCGCCGGTGACCTCGCCCCGATGTGTCACGACGGTGGGCCGCTCCGGTGGAGCGGCCCACCGTCGTTGCGCAGGGGGCCGTCCCCTGTTACCCACCCATGACAGGAAGCCCACGTTCCGGACGATCAAGATCCGTAGATTTCTCATCAGCAGCCCCGCAGACCTGACCGGACGAAACCCCGACAGCGACACCGCGGCATGCGACTCTCCGCCCTCTCCCAGACAATGTTTTCAAGGAGTCGTTATGCGTACCGCCCTCCGTACCTCGATCGTCACCGCCGCCCTCGCCGGAGCCCTCCTGGCGCCCGCCGCGACGGCCATCGCCGCGCCCGCCGCGCAGGCCGTGACCACGACGTCGGCGGTCACCGCGGTATCGGGCACGTCCCGGGACACCTCCGGCAACGACCGCTACGACGGCGAGAAGGTCATCGTCGCCAAGGGCCGGCTCGCGGTACTGCGCAACGGCGCCGAGGGCCCGGAGGTCTGGATCCGCGCCGTCGCGAAGGACTGGAAGCCGGGCGACGGCTGGGCCGGCCGCGTGCTGGCCAAGCTCGACCCGAACCACCGGCACGCCGTGGTCGACGGCATCCGGTACGACCTCGCGAAGATCGGCTCCGGCCGGTACGAGGGCCGCTACGGCCTCACCGTCCGGGTCCTCGGCGAGGACGGTTCCACCTCCTTCCACGTCCTGCCGAAGGCCGCACCCGCCCCGAAGCCCACCCCCAAGCCCTCGGCGAAGCCCACCAAGCCCGGCGTGAAGCCGGCCGCCTTCACGCCGGCCGTCGTGACGCCGCAGACGGCCGTGGTCGAGCCGCAGACCGTCGCCGTCCCCAAGGGCCCCGTCGCCGCGGGTGCCGAAATCACCGGGACCGTCCCCGCGGACACCGACAACAGCACCACCGCGATCACCGGCGCCGCCCTCATCGCGATCTTCGGCGGACTCGGTGCGACCTTCATGGTCCGCGCCCGCAAGGCCCGCGCCCGCGGCTGAACCACCTCCACCGGCCCGGGTCCGGGCCGGTGGGCCGGGACCCGGGCGGGCGCTCAGCGCGAGCGGAAGAACCGCCGGATGTCCCCGACCAGCAACTGGGGCTCTTCCAGGGCGGCGAAGTGGCCGCCCCGGTCGAACTCGGTCCACTGCACGATGTTGTTGGTCCGCTCGGCGAGGTGGCGCAGCAGGAGGAAGTTCTCGTGGGGGAAATGGGCGAGCGCGGTCGGGGCCTTCGACGGCTCGGGCGGTGCTCCCCAGTAACCGGCGTGTGCGCGCTCGTAGTAGAGCCGGGCCGAGGAGCCCGCCGTGGCGGTCAGCCAGTAGAGCATCACGTTCGTGAGGAGCAGGTCGCGGTCGACGGGCGAGCCCGTCCACTCGTGGAACTTCTCGGCGATCCAGGCGAGTTGGCCGACGGGCGAATCCGTCAGGCCGTACGCGAGGGTCTGCGGGCGGGTGGACTGGATGTCCGCGTACCCCTGGCGGTCGCGGGCCCACTCCTGGAACCGCTCCCAGGACGTCCGGGTGAGCGCGGCCTGTTCCGGGGAGAGGCCCAGCAGATCGGCCGGTTCCGGTTCCCGTGCCATGTAGGCGTTCGGGATCAGGTTCAGGTGGACACCGGTCACCTCGGGCCGGGTGCGGCCGATCTCGCGGGAGATCGCCGCGCCCCAGTCGCCGCCCTGGACCCCGTACCGCTCGTAGCCCAGCCGGCGCATGAGCTCGGCGAAGGCGGCCGCGACGCGCGTGAACTCCCACCCCGCCTCCCGGGTCGGCCCGGACAGGCCGAACCCGGGGATGCTCGGCAGGACCAGGTGGAAGGCGTCGGCCGGGTCGCCGCCGTGGGCGGCCGGATCGGTGAGCGGGCCGGCCACATCGGTGAACTCCACGATCGAGCCCGGCCATCCGTGGGTCATGAGCAGCGGGGTGGCGTCCGGTTGCGGTGACCTGATGTGCGCGAAGTGCAGGTGTGCCCCGTCGATCACGGTCGTGAACTGCGGCCACTCGTTCAGCCTGGACTCGGCGGCCCGCCAGTCGTACGTGTGGCGCCAGTACCGGACGAGGTCCTTCAGGTGGCCGCCCGGAATCCCGTACTCCCAGCCCGATCCGGGGATCTCGTCGGGCCACCGGGTGCGGTCCAGGCGTGCGTGGAGATCGTCCAGATCGGCTTGGGGGATGTCGACCCGGAACGGGGTGACCTTCTCTTCGGGGCGCATGTGGCACATCCTCTTTTCACAGGTCAGAGCACCTTTTTGGCGGAAGACCCCGCGGCGGGTCCACGATGCCACGGTTCATCGGCCGCGGGCCGGTGCTCCGGGCGGCGGGCGCCGCCTCAGGCCGGGCCCGAGGTGTCGAGGGCCAGGGTGAAGGCGAGGGTGCCGAGGACCGAACCCATCATGTAGCGCTGCACCTTGAGCCAGGAGGGGCGGCGGGCCAGGAAGCCCGCGATGGTGCCGGCCGCCAGGACGATGGCCAGGTTGACGGCGACGCTGACCACGATCTGGATCGAGCCGAGCACGATGCCCTGGAGGAGGACGTGGCCCTTGTCGAGGTCGATGAACTGCGGGATGAGCGAGAGGTACATGATGGCGATCTTCGGGTTGAGCAGGTTCGTCATCAGGCCCATCGTGAACAGCTTGCGCGGGGAGTCGTGCGGGACCTCCTGCGGGGAGAAGACCGAGAGGCCGCCCGGCTTGAGCGCGTTCCAGGCGAGGTGGGCGAGGTAGACCGCACCGGCCAGCTTCACCGCGAAGTACAGCTCGGGTACGGCGATGAAGACGACGGACAGGCCCAGGTTCGCGGCCAGCAGGTAGACCATGAAGCCGAGGGCCACGCCGCCCAGGGAGGTGATCCCGGCGCGCTTGCCCTGCGTGATGCTGCGCGAGACGAGATAGATCATGTTCGGGCCCGGGGTGAGCACCATGCCGAGCGCCACCACCACCACGCCGAGAACCCCGCTCAGTTCGACCATGGGAACACCCTCATTCACTGCTTCGATCTCGGTGCACTCCGACGACTCGGTGCAATGCTCGGATCATATTGATCCGAGTAACTCAGTACAATCCCCGATATTGCACTCGGTGCAATTCTGTGGTGGGATCGGGCGCATTCGACCGAGGGGAAAACCGCCGTGAAGGACTACCGGAGCGTCGCCGACGCGGTGGCCGAGCAGATCCGCACCGGAGAGCTCCGGCCGGGCGACCAGCTGCCCCCGCAGCGGGAGTTCGCCCGGCAGTACGGCATCGCCGGCTCCACCGCCGCCCGCGTCTACCGCGAGCTCGCCCACCGGGGCCTGACGCTCGGCGAAGTGGGCCGGGGCACCTTCGTCCGCGCGGAGTCCTCCCGCGCACCCGCCGCCGCCCCCGCGCTCACCGAACCCGCGGGCAGCCGGATCGACCTGGAGCTCAACTACCCGGTCGTTCCCGAGCAGACGGCGCTGCTGGCCGAAGGCCTCGCCGGGCTGATGCGGCCCGACGTCCTCGGCGACGCCCTGCGGCCGATCGGCGCCGCGGGCCTGCCCGCCGTACGGGAGTCCGCCGCCGGCCTGCTCGCCCGCGGCGGCTGGCGCCCCGCACCGGAGCGGGTGCTCTTCGCCGGCAACGGCCGCCAGGCCATCGCGGCCGTCATCACCGCCCTGGTCCCGCCGGGCGGCCGGCTCGGCGTCGAGGCGCTGACCTATCCCCTCGTCAAGGCCGTCGCGGCCCGGCTCGGCATCACCCTCGTACCGCTGGCCATGGACGACGCCGGGCTGCTCCCCGAGGCCGTCGAGGAAGCCCACCGCAGCGCTCCGCTCAACGCCGTGTACGTCCAGCCCGTACTGCACAACCCGCTCTCGCTCACCATGCCGCCGGAGCGCGTGGCACATCTGGCCGAGGTGCTGCTGCGGCTGGGGATCCCCGCGATCGAGGACACCGTCTGGGCCTTCCTCCGCGACGAACTCCCGCCGCTCGCCGCACTCGTCCCTGAGGGCACCGTCCTCGTCGACAGCCTGTCCAAGCGCATCGCGCCCGGACTGACCCTCGGCTTCGTGGTGGCGCCCGGCCCCCTGGTCGGCGACATCGCCACCTCCCTGCGCTCGGGCGGCTGGACCCCCATGCGGTTCGCCCTGGAGTCCACCCACCGCTGGCAGCAGGACGGCACCGTGGCCGCGCTCGTCGAGGCCAAGCAGCGCGAAGCCGTCGTACGCCAGGGCCTGGCGGCCCGGCACCTCGCCGGCTTCGAGGTGCGGAGCGATCCGTGCTCCTTCCACTGCTGGTGGCGGCTGCCCCGCCCGTGGCGCTCGGACACCTTCGTCGCGGCCGCCGCGCGGCACGGCATCGGGGTGGCGCCCGCCGCCGCGTTCACCGTCGGCCGCAACAACGCCCCCAACGCGATCCGGCTGGGACTGGCCTCACCGCAGGCCGACGTCCTCGTCCAGGCACTGGACACCCTGGCCGCCATCGCCCGGTCCACCCCCGACGACCTCGTCACCGACTGACCCCCGCCCGAGGGCGGCCCGGGGCCGCGCCGCCCCGGAACGGACCGACCCCACGAAAAACCCCCCTGACCGCGTTTCAGCAGGTCAGGGGGGTATTTTTCGGTGGAGCCTAGGAGATTCGAACTCCTGACATCTGCCTTGCAAAGGCAGCGCTCTACCAACTGAGCTAAGGCCCCGAATGTGGACGTGCCGATCCCCCGCGAGCGAGTGACCGTTCCGTAGGACAGAGTACCGGGTGTACCCCCTCATCCCGCAAAATGATAGGGACTCCCGCCCCGCGACCACGCTCCGTAAGATGCTCGCGAGGTTCGCACCAGCGAAGGGGAGTAGTAAGAGTGGACGCAGTACAGCAAGAGGCGACCGCGAGAGCCAGGGAACTCCAGCGGAGTTGGTACGGGGAGCCGCTCGGCGCGCTGTTCCGCCGGCTCATAGATGACCTCGGCTTGAACCAGGCCCGCCTCGCTGCCGTCCTCGGGCTGTCGGCGCCGATGCTGTCCCAGCTGATGAGCGGCCAGCGGGCCAAGATCGGAAACCCGGCCGTGGTCCAGCGGGTCCAGGCTCTCCAGGATCTCGCCGGCCAGGTGGCCGACGGGAGCGTCAGCGCGGGAGAGGCGACCGACCGGATGGACGAGATCAAGAAGACCCAGGGAGGTTCCGTCCTCAGCAACAGCACCGGCCAGACCGCCGCCGGCTCCGGCGCACCCACCGTCAAGCGCGTGGTCCGTGAGATCCAGTCGCTGCTGCGCTCGGTCTCCGCGGCCGGGGACATCATCGACGCGGCGGACACCCTCGCCCCCACCCATCCGGAACTGGCAGAGTTCCTCCGGGTGTACGGAGCGGGCCGCACCTCCGACGCCGTCGCGCACTACGAGGCGCACCAGAACTGACACGCCACGCACGCAACGGACGCAGCTGACGACGGGGGACGGGCGCAGCAATGGGTGAGATCTTCGCCGGCCGGTACGAACTGATCGACCCGATCGGACGTGGCGGCGCCGGCGCCGTATGGCGAGCCTGGGACCACCGGCGCCGCAGGTACGTCGCGGCGAAGGTCCTCCTGCACAGCGATGCCCACACCCTCCTGCGTTTCGTCCGCGAGCAGGCGCTGCGGATCGATCACCCGCACGTACTGGCCCCGGCCAGCTGGGCGGCGGACGACGACAAGGTCCTCTTCACCATGGACCTCGTCGCCGGCGGCTCCCTCGCCCATGTGATCGGGGACTACGGGGCCCTGCCGCCCCGGTTCGTGTGCACCCTGCTCGACCAGCTCCTGTCGGGACTGGCGGCGGTGCACGCGGAAGGTGTCGTGCACCGCGACATCAAACCGGCCAACATCCTGATGGAGGCCACCGGAACCGGGCGGCCGCACCTGCGGCTGTCCGACTTCGGCATCGCCATGCGCAAGGGCGAGCCCCGGCTGACCGAGACCGCCTACGTGGTCGGCACCCCGGGCTATCTCGCCCCCGAACAACTCCTCGGCTCCGAGCCGGACTTCACCGCCGACCTGTTCGCCGTCGGACTCGTCGGCCTCTACCTGCTCCAGGGCACCAGGCCCGACTCCCGGGCCCTCGCGGAGCAGTTCTTCACCCACGGCACCCCCGGTGCCCCCGAAGGCGTTCCCGCGCCGCTGTGGGACGTCCTGGCCGCGCTGCTCCAGCCGGACCCCCGGAGCAGGTTCCAGACCGCCACCGGGGCGCGCAGGGCCCTCGCCGAGGCCCTGGAGCTGCTCCCGCCGCCCGGACCGGACGCGGATCCGGTCGAGGTGTTCGACCAACTCGGCCCGGTGCCGCACGATTTCACGCCCCGAACACTCCGGGAAGCCGCCCACGAGACCCCGCCGACGGCGGATCCGGCGGGGACGGCCGCGCCGGCTCCCGCTCCCGCTCCCGTCACCGCGCCCCTCGGTGTGTTCGGCCCCTCGGAGACGGGCAGCTTCCACCTCCCTCCGCCCCAGCTCGCCACCGCCCCGACTCCGCAGGCCGCGCAGGCCTCGCAGACGGTGCCGACCTCGCCGACCTCGCCGACCGCCCCGTACGAGCACCCTCACCCGCACCCGTACGCACAGCCCCAGCCACACCCGCAGCCGCACCCGCAGACCCAGCCCGTCCCCCCGGCCGCACCCCGCGCGAGCACCCTCGCGCCCCCGCCCGCCAAGGTCGCCGCCGGCATCCTGCTCGCCGCCGTGCTCTGCTTCGCCGTCGGCATCTGGGCCCTGACCCGGATCTAGAGCGGGGCGGAGCCCGCCTAGGTGTGTTGTCCCGGGACGTTGGTGACACGCGTGCTGGGTTCTTGAAATGGGTGAGGGCCTCCGGGTTCGGTGTGGATTGCGACATCTGCACCGAAG